>CAYJNU010000170.1:0-15180 GCA_964371005.1 uncultured Verrucomicrobiota bacterium
ACTGCCGCTGCCGAACCAGTGAGTAGCCTTCTTCGGCGGCGACAATTGCGGGAATTGCATCTTCATTCCTTGGGAGAAATCAACGCCATTGTTCAAGGCAGGCTTCTCCAGTCCAATCCGAATTTCGGCAAGCGTTACCTCATTATTCTTCAAATCGGACGCCAGTTGTTCCCACTGATTCGTCTTGCCGTGTTCCACCCAGTTGGGTTCGCGAAAGCAGACGACGGCACGTCCTGCGGGTGTCATTTTCATCCGGGGCGGGTAGTTGTCCGGCAAAACTGCCCCCGCTTGGAGCCGCCCAATGGCCTCCAACACCGCCGGCGCGCCGTTTTCTCCGGTGGCATTGGAGGCCTGAAGCTCACGCGCCGTGAGTTTCTCGCCTTTGGCAATCAGCGCCTTCTTGTAGCGGGCGAGCGCGATCTGGCCGCGCACGCGTTCAACGATCAGGAACAAAACGAGGAGGACGGCCAGCACCGCCACCGCCTTGAGAAATCTCTTGCACCACCGCTTGAACATGGCCGGAGGCTAAGCGCCGCTCCGGGCTTTGACAAGCGCGGCTGCCGATTCGGGCGAGGCGTCCGGCTTCACTTCAATCCATTCCAAACTCATCTGCCCGCGAAACCACGTCATCTGCCGCTTGGCAAACTTGCGCGTGCGGGTCTTTACCAACTCGACAGTTTGAGCGAGCGAGCGTTCGCCGCGCAAATGCTCGACAACCTGCCTGTAGCCGATGGCCTGCAGGGCGTTCTCGTTTTGGGCAAGGCCGCGCTCCAGCAACCGCCGCGTTTCCTCAACCAAGCCGCGGGCGAACATCTGGTCCACGCGGGCGTCAATCCGGCGGCGCAGGTCGTCGGGGGCGCGGGTCAGGCCGAACGCCGCACAGTCGTAACGCAGACTAGCAGTCTGCTGTATCGCAGAATTGGATTCTGCGCAGCCCGGAGCAACTCCAACGTTCAAGGAGTCATTGTCGCCCGGCCGATTGGAAATCGGCGATACGGCAGACTGCAAGTCTGCGCTGCGGGGGGCGGCGGGCGCGAGTTTCGCTTCCCACCTCGCGCGTTGTGTGGAAAACGGTTTACCGGTCAGGCGAATGACCGCCACGGCACGGATGACGCGGCGTGGGTTTTGGCGGTCAATGCGGGCGAAGGTTGCCGGGTCGCATTGTTCCAATTCACGGAGCAGTTCGGCCAGCGGCGTGGCATTCAACTCGGCGCGGAGCGTGGCGTCGGTGGGTGGGGCTTCGCTCAAACCTTCGAGGAAGGCACGAAAATAAAGTCCCGTGCCGCCGCAGAGGATCGGCACTCTGCCGCGCGACTGGACTTCGGCAACGGCTGCGTTCGCGAGCTTGACGAACTTGGCGGCATCGAATGGGTCGGCGAGGTCCACCACGTCGATCAGGTGATGCGGCACACAGGCGCGCCCGGCGGGCGAGGGCTTCGCCGTGCCGATGTCCAAGCCCCGATAGACCTGCATCGAATCCACGGAAATGATTTCGCCGCCCAGTTGTTCCGCCAACAGCAGCGCAACTTCCGATTTGCCCACAGCGGTCGGGCCGGCAATGAGGATGGGGCGCGGATGGCGAATGGAGGCTGGAGGATGGATTCCGCCGATTTGAGCCGTCATCAATTCTCCACGCTCTATCCCGGTTTCCCGGCGGCGCCACGCTGTCGCAAGACGAGAAACAACACCACGCCCGCGGTGAAGATGGCGATACCGATGAGGTGCGCCGGGGTCAGCCCCGCGTGTAGATGCGCGTCAGTGTAGTCACCGCGGAACATTTCCACGAACGATCGCGTCAGTGCGTAACCCATCAGGTAGGCGGCGAAAACCTGGCCGTCGAATCGCCGTCGCCGGAACAGCAACGCCAGCCCGGCATACAGGGCGAGGTTCAGCAGCGAGTCGTAGATCTGCGTGGGATGCACCGGCGTGGCCGCGAGACCGACGGGGTGGGTTTCGTGGCCTTCCGGGAAACGGATGGCCCACGGCAGCGCGCAAGCGCGACCATAGCAACAGCCATTCATCAGGCAGCCGATCCGGCCGAACACATAGCCCAGCGCGACGCTCGGCGCGAGGATGTCTGCCAGTCGCCAGAGCGGGAGCTTCTTCCAGCGGGCATAAAGGATGCAGGCCAGCGCCGCTCCGACGAGTCCACCGTAATACACCAGGCCGCCACGGCGAATATTGAAGATGTCCCAGAGCGTGCCGCCGGCGAATTGCTCGTTCCAATAGGAAACGACGTAGAGCGTCCGCGCGCCGAGCACCGCACCCACAATGAGCCACGGACCGAGGTCGGCAATCTTGTCGCCGACGACCCCCGCTAGGGGCGCGCGGCGGCCCGCCGTCCAGAGTCCGGCGAGAAAGCCGGCAGCCACGAGCACGCCGTACCAATAGATGGTCAGCGAACCAAGCTGCAGCGCGATGGATTGCACGCGGTCAAAGTAGAACCGCCGTCAGAGATGGGAAGAAAAAACCGCGCTGGGCTGCGCAGGGAAATTGGGCGTCAAGCTCTCGGCTCCCGTCGCAGGGACTCGTTATTGTGCCTCATCGTCGTCCTTGCGCTTGCTGACTTCGAAAGCGGGTTTCGAAGACGGAGGGCGATTACGATTACGAAGGTCGCCTGCTCACCACTCTTGGATTTCGTTCCAAAGCGGTTGCAGATCGGTATCCTGCAAGGCCATCTGCTTCACGTGCTCGCTGTTGCCTGCGGCAATGGCACGGCGCAACCAGGCGCGCGCGTCCCCAAGCCGCTGCATCTGGCACGCGTAGCAGGAGAGATTATAGGGGATCAGCGCCTCCTTCGGGAAGCGGTCCGCCGCCGGGAGCAAAGCGTTCCAGGCCTGCTTCAAGCCGCCCTCCGGCGCGCGGCGCAAGGCGTAGGCACGATGCAGCCAACCGGTCGGCCGGCTCGGCGCGGTGCGGACCAGCGCGGTTGCCACCTCCAGCGCGGCGTCCCAACGCTTCTGTGTCGCCACGATGGCCCAACGCACCTCCAGTACGTCCGGATGCGCCTGCAACCCTTCGGGCAGTTGATCCAGTTCCGCAGTGGCCTCGCCCGGCAGGCCGAGTTCCAGCCAGCCCAACGCGGCGTTCACAGAATGACTTTCCGGTGGCTCAATGCGCTGCATGGTTGTCGCCATCATGCTCCAAGCCCTGTCAACGGCTGAAAAGCGGTGAGGCTTTAGCAAAAACAGAAGCGGTTGGCCGATCCGCGGCGTCACCCGCCATTCCCCAACTCACTCACCAATGATCTTCACCAGCACTCTTTTGCGTCGCCGACCATCGAATTCGCCGTAGAAGATCTGTTCCCAGGGCCCAAAGTCCAACTCGCCCTTCGTGATGGCTACCACCACTTCGCGGCCCATCACCTGCCGCTTCAGGTGCGCGTCTGCGTTGTCTTCCCCGGTGCGGTTGTGCTGGTATTGCGAGGTGGGGGCGTGGGGCGCGAGCTTCTCCAGCCAGACGTCGTAGTCGTGGAGCAAGCCGTCCTCCGCGTCGTTGATGAAGACCGAAGCGGTGATGTGCATGGCATTTACCAGGCATAGGCCCTCTTGAACGCCGCTCTTCCGCACCAGCTTTTCCACAGTGTCCGTGATGTTCACAAAGCCGCGCCGATTCGGGACTTCGAACCACAGATGTTCAGTGAGATGCTTCATGCTTCCGGTATGCCACAGAGGGCCAAACGAAAGCAACGCCAGGCATTCTGCATTTGCCGGTTGTCCCGATGGGTTCCCCGCTTGTCAGGCTCCGTCTCTCCTGACCGGTGGCGGTGCAACCGGCGGTTTCAGCGGCTCGGCCGCCGGTGCTGGTGACTCCAGAAGGCTCCGTTTGAGGACGAAGACGCCGGCGCCTGGCGGTAGCGTGATCAGAGCCCTGGCCTGCGGCATTCACTTCATCCGATAGAGGCTGACTTCCTGTGCCTGTGACTGTTTGGACTCGGTCAACGTGACGTGAAACACGGCGTCGAAGGCCTCGTTCGTTCGAGTGTTCCCTTGCTCGTCCTCCAAATCCCAATCCAGATCAATGACACCATTGGTCGTGGCGCCGGTCAGCGTCCTGAGGAGTTCTCCGTCGAGCGACTTGAGTTCAATCGAGTACGTCGCATTGGACTCGGCCAGTTTCGCATAAAGAATCGCCCCGGAGGAATTGAACATGGCGCTCGAAGGGAAGAACTGGCAGAGGTTGCTGGAATAGAAAGAGAGAACAGGGCCGCAGGCTTCCACATTGCGCCAATCGTTCAGCCGTTCGGTACAGAGCAGGCGTGCTTGGAGGAAGTGTTGACCGGGCGTATCATAGGACGTGTTCCAGATGAGCTGACAATTGCCGTTGGCAGCGCGCAAGCAAGCTTGACCCGAACCGCCGCCCCCACTCGAATTCTCGCCCGGTTCAACGTCCACCAGCAATCTCAGCGAGCCAATGTTGGTTACAGCGTCGTACTTGATTGCCAGTTCGCAGGTGAGGATGCGCGGTTCCTTGCCGGTGATGACGGGCCGGAGTGTGAGCATTTCGTGCAAGTCGAGTTGATTCGTGCCTGTAGCCTTCTCGTTGCGAAGCAGCTTGCTCAGCGGCTTGCCCAGGTAAGTCACCTCCGCGATCCTGTGGCGTTCCTGCTCCGCATGGAGTCGCTCAAGTGCCGCCATTGTGCGCTCGTAGCGCATTGCTCTTTCGCGCGCCTGTTCGGCGATCCGTTCGTCGCGGGCTCGGACCTCATCTTCTCGCCTTGCTTGGACCTCCGCCGCCGCTGCAGGACGCGGCCAGACCAGGTCCCGGCCCTCCTTCGAGGCGAGGGCGGAGGCCAATTGATCTTCATCTCCCTCGGCGTTGCGCGGTGTCACGCGTTCCAGTTCGCCGCCGTTATCCACGCAATCCAAGCCGACGGAATACAGCACGAAACGGCCGTCGTCCGTGAGCCGATAGCGAAGCGGCTCCCCATCCATGAAATCGGTCGCGGGCGTCTTGAGGAATTCGGGCACGAGTTCATCGAGGGTCTTGGGATACAAACCATGCCGGCCACGGTACCGCTCCAGCGCGGTGGCGGTGATGATGAGGCGGCAGCGGGTTTCGGCCTCGGCTGCTCGACCCAGTAATCCTCGGCCTTCCATTGACAGTCTCCGCGTGAATTGTCCGTTGTCCAACATGGCGTACCAAGTTGAGTCGTGCTGTGACTTGAAAGGGATCGGGTTCGTGACTCCGGGAAGCTGGCACATTGCCGCCCAGGTCGGGGACTGCACAGCCCGTCGGAGTTCCAGTTCTCGATCGCGATAGTGAAGGAACAGCGCCTTCTCATCCTCATACGTTCCGTGATGGCGGTACTGAACACGTTCCCAATATCGTTCAAGCGATCGCCAAGCTGCGCGGGGCGAGTGAATCGCCTGCCGGATGGTGAGGCCGGTGCTGGGCACGGGTCGCCGACGCTCCTCGCGGCAGGCAGCTGCTGTTCCAGCACGCAGGAACGCCGCGGTTTCGGGCAGGTTCTTGAAGAAATCCAGCGATTCCCACTCGTGTTGAAGTCCCGCGAGCCGGTCGTCCGGCCAGCCGTCGGCCTGAAGCATCTGCCAGGTGGCGTTGAATGCGAGCGCCACGCACTTGAATCGAACGAGGTGTGAAACCTCCGACAGGTCGGGTTCATACGCTGTGGCCAGCCGCGTCGCGGCGAGCAGGTTCGTCCACGCGGCGTCCTGGTTTCCTTGGTGAAGCTCGAAGACGGCGCGGCGACCAAACAACCGAGTGAAGCTTGTGAGCGCCGGGAGGTGGGGCAGCAGCATGCCGATTCCGTGGCTCGCATCCAGGCTGAAGCGCAAATGGCCCGGCAGCGCGGCCGCGCACGCCGCGTCCAATCCTGGACGGCACTCATCCAGCATCTCCCCGAGTAGCGGCCAGATGTCCTCCCCGAAATACGACTCGATCTTCTTTTGCTTCCAGACGACGACGGCCGCGTCCGGGATGACGCTTTCCATCAAGTCGGGCTTGCCATCTTTGCCTTCTTCCAAGGCGGAACGACGGGGGTAGCCTATCCTGTTCATAGCCGCCCGGGCGAAGTCCGCGTTGGTCAGAACAGCAACGCGAGCCCGCATTTCATCGGAAGTAGAAAAGTCAAAGTCCGCGAGGTCGGTTTTCAAGCCCTGCTGTCGTAAAAGCCGCCGGGTACTTTCCACCGCTTTCTGTTCAGAGTCAGGTGGGCGAAGCAGAAGGAACAGGCCGCCCGCAGTTATCACCGCAAGCCCCACCCAAATGATCCAGCGCAGCTTCATAATCCTCTCACTGCCTCATTACGCATGGATCATATCGGTCTGGACGCATGACGCAATCTCCGCGCGAGCGAAAACGACAGCCGCCGCCGCCAACACCCCTCCAAAGTTGATGTTTTTTAATTTCCTGTTTGACGCCGGCGCCCGTAAGCCCATGCCCATTCAGACATGCAAACACGACTCCTCCTCCGGCTGATGCCGGGTATTCTCGGCTTGGGCCTCGCAGCTCAGGGATCCGCGGCGACTGGCGACACGTTTGCCGTCCGCGACTTCGGCGCGAAGGGCGATAGCAAGTCCGATGACACGGCGGCCTTCCAAAAGGCGCTTGACGCTGCCGGCCAGGCGGGCGGGGGCGTGGTATCCGCACCACGGGGCAACTACTTCTTCGCTGGCCACTTGAGCGTCCCGCCGGCCGTCACTCTCAAGGGCGTGTGGGAATCCGTGCCCGCCCATAACGGCATTCGTGACGCCGGTCTGCCCAAGCCGACCGACGACGGCACGACATTTCTCGTGACGGAAGGCGCGGGCAAGGAGGACGGCCCGGCGTTCGTCACACTGAATCACAACAGCACGTTGAAGGGCGTGGTCATTTACTACCCAGACCAGGACCCGAATGAAGAGCCAAAGCCATATCCTTACGCGATTGCGATGCGGGGCAAGAATCCAGCGGTGCTCGCGGTCGAACTGCTGAATCCTTACAACGGCATTGACGCCACCCGCAACGAGCGGCACCTGATCCGCGACGTTCATGGGCAACCGCTGCGGCGCGGCATTCTCGTGGATCACATCTATGACATCGGGCGGATCGAGAACGTCCACTTCAACCCGTGGTGGAGCATGAAGCCGAAGCTGTTCGCCTGGCAGCAGCAGCACGGCGAGGCGTTTATTTTTGGCAAGAGCGACTGGCAATACGTCTTCAACACGTTCTGCTTCGGCTACAACGTCGGCTACAAGTTCATCAAGTCGAAGTCCGGCGACTGCAACGGCAACTTCCTCGGCATCGGTGCGGATGATTGCTTCACGGCGCTGGAAGTCGAGGAGTGTTCGCCCATCGGCCTGCTGATCTCGAACGGCGAGTTCGTTTCGTTTCATGGCCCTGACCCGACGATGGTGCGGATAGGCACGAACAATGTGGGCAGCGTGCGCTTCGTGAACTCGGCGTTCTGGGGACCGTGCAATCAGATCGCAAAGATCGCCGGCAAGGGGACAGTCGGCTTCAACGATTGCACGTTTGTGCAATGGGATCGCAACAAGGAGGGCCGGCACGCGTTGCAGGTCGAGGGCGGAAACCTGAGCGTGCGCGGGTGCGAGTTTCAGGAGAACAAGCCCCAAGTATCGCTCGCGGCGGGCGTGCGGCGGGCGGTGATTTCGGAGAACATCATCAAAGGCAAATTGAGCGTGGCCAACCAGAGCAAGGGCAGCGTCATCCTGAAGGACAACGCGAGTGATGACGCAAGCGCCGAAGCGAGAAAGGACTGACATGCAAATACGAATGGACATCCCTCAGAGTCGTAGCAGCGGACGTGAGTCCGCGTAGTTAAACGGGAAGTTAGAGCGGACTCACGTCCGCTGCTACAAGTCGCCAGGAGGACTTCTGAAAGTGCAGGTCTGGTTAGCGTATGGGCTGGCGGCGTTGCTGGGCGGCGGATGTCAGACCGAATGGCAGGCGGCTTCGCCAGGCGCGGCCAAGTCGGGTCCGGGCGTGTTTTTCGTAGCGGCAAGTGGTAACGACTCGTGGTCGGGCACGAGAGAGGTTTCTGGGCCGGGCGACGGCCCGTTCGCGTCTGTTGCCCGGGCGCTCCAAGCTTCCCGCGATTACCGGCGCACGGCAGGTTGGAGCGCCGGCACGCCGACCATTTGGGTGCGTGGCGGAATGCATTTCCTGAGCGAGCCGCTCGTGCTGACGCCGGAAGATTCCGGGCTCACGCTCGCGGCGTTTCCGAACGAAACGCCGACCCTCAGTGGCGGGCGCGAGATTGCCGGCTGGCGCGAGATGGAGTTTAACGGCCGCAAGGTCTGGTCGGCCGAGGTGGCCGAAGCGCGCACGGGCCAGTGGTCCTTCCGCGAGTTGTGGGTGAATGGACATCGCGCCGTGCGAGCGCGGCATCCGAACCGCGGCTACTTGAAGGTCGCCGAAGTGCCGGACGCCAAGGCCGACCAGCCCTGGCATGAAGGCCAGTCGCGTTTCCGCGTGGAGCAGGACGACTTTCGTGCGTTGCAGCACCCCGAGGACGCCGAGGTGCTCGTGATGACGCGCTGGGTTGAATCGCGCCTCCCGTTGGTCAAGACCGACCCCGCCGACCGAACGCTTCTGTTCTCGAAGCGCAGCATCTACAAGCTCGATCCGGGCGACTTGTGGTATGCGGAAGGTGCCGCGGAGTACCTCGATGCGCCAGGCGAATGGTATCTGGACCGGCGTACCGGGTGTGTCCATTACGCGCCGCTGCCGGGAGAGCAGTTGGCCAGCGTTCAGGTCATCGCTCCGGTGCTGGAGAGTTTGATCAAACTCGAAGGCCGACCGGAGGCTGGGCAGTTCATCGAGAACGTCACGCTCCGGGGGCTGACCTTTGCGCACGCGGAATGGCGGTTGCCGAGCGACGCAAAGACGGCGCAGGCGGCGGCGATGGTTTGGCCTGCGCCCGTGAACGAGATCGGCGGGTTTGGGCAGGCGGCGGTCGGCGTGCCTGGAGCCGTGCGCGGCGATGGCGTGCGGCACAGCCGCTTTGAGGATTGCCGGTTTATGCACCTCGGCAGCTACGGGCTCGAACTTGCGCGCGGGTGTCAGAGCAATGTCATTTCGCGCTGCGAAGTGTCGGACCTCGGCGGCGGGGGCATCAAGATTGGCGAGACGGCAATCCGGCCTGCGCCCAACGATCTAACTCAAGGGAACGAGATCTCTGATTGCCGGATCTTCGACGGCGGCAAGATGTATCACAGCGCGATCGGTGTCTGGATCGGCCAATCGCCCAACAACCGGCTTTCGCACAATCTCATTCACGACTTTTACTACACGGGCATTTCCATCGGCTGGACGTGGGGTTACGCGCCGGACGCGCTGGCGACGAACAATCTCGTCGAGTGGAATCACATCCATCATATCGGCGTGCGGTCGGATGGCGACGGGCCGATCCTGAGCGACATGGGCGGCATCTACACGCTGGGCATGCAGCCGGGGACGCGGATTCTGAACAACCTCTGGCACGATATCATGGGCTTCCGCTACGGCGGCTGGGGGATTTACTTCGACGAGGGCAGTTCCAGCATCGTGGCGGAAAACAACCTCGTCTATCGCACGACGCACGGCGGCTTCCACCAGCACTACGGTGCGACGAATGTGGTGCGGAACAACATCTTTGCCTTCGCGCGCGATCACCAACTCCAGCGCAGCCGGGAGGAAGATCATGTGAGCTTTGTCTTCACGAACAATATCGTGCTGTTCGACAAGGGCGTGCTGCTGGGCAGCGCGTGGAAGAACGACCGGTTCGTCCTGGAGGGAAATGTTTACTGGGACACGCGCCTGGAGGCGAAGTTCGAGCCGATGAAATTCGCCGGGGCAACCTTGGAGCAATGGCGGGGGCGCGGCCATGACGCGCGCTCGGTCATTGCCGATCCTTTGTTCGTGGCACCGGAGCGTGATGATTACCGACTACGACCCGGTCCAGCAGTTCAACTCGGCTTTCGACCGATTGACCTGACCACTGTCGGTCCGCGGAAGTAGCACTACCAGGGGAAACAACATGCAAAGGACCTTTCGAACGGCGTTTTGGGCAATGGCGTGCCTGACATTGACCCAAGCACAAGCGGCGGCCGCCCAATCTCACCCGGACCATCCCAACATCCTCTGGTTGATCGCCGAGGACTTCGGCCCGCATCTCGGCTGCTACGGCACGCGCGAGGTATGGACGCCGAACCTCGATGCGCTGGCAGGACAGGGCGTGCGCTACACGCGCTTCTTCACCACCGCGCCGGTTTGCTCGCCCAGCCGCTCGGCGTTCATGACCGGCATGTATCAGACGACCATCGGCGCGCACAATCATCGCTCGCATCGTGATGACGGGTACGCGCTGCCGCGCGGGGTGCGGTTGCTCACCGACTGGATGCGGGACGCGGGCTATTTCACGGCAAATGTCCGCACCCTGCCACCGGCACTGAGGTTCAAAGGTTCAGGGAAGACGGATTGGAACTTCTCGTACGCGGGCAAGCCCTTCGATTCGGATCGCTGGGTTGATCTGAAATCGCAGCAACCGTTTTTCGCGCAGATCAATTTCCAGGAAACGCATCGTGCCTTCCGTGCGCCGAAACGCGCCGATCCGGCGAAGGTGGAATTGCCGCCGTGGACGCCCGATCATCCCGTGGCGCGCGAGGATTGGGCGCACTATTTGGATGCTGCGAGCGAGCTGGATCGCAAAGTGGGTTTGGTGTTGCGGCAGCTTGAGGCGGACGGTTTGGCGGACAACACGGTCGTGGTGTTCTTCGGTGATAATGGGCAGGCCCACGTGCGCGGCAAACAGTTCTGTTACGATTCGGGGCTGCATGTCCCGCTGATCATCCGCTGGCCGAAGGCGTTCCCGGCGCCTGCCCACTTCGAGTCCGGCACCGTGGACAGCCGGTTGCTGGCGTCCATTGATCTCGCGCCCACGATGCTGGCCATTGCCGGCGCGAAGAAGCCCGCTCGCATGGAAGGCGAGGTTTTTCTGGGCTCGCAAGCGGCGAAGCCGCGGCAATACGTCTTCGGCGCCCGGGATCGGTGCGACGAGACCGTGTTTCGCTTTCGCACGGTGCGCGACACCCGCTACCGCTATATTCGCAACTTCACGCCGTCGCGCCCGTTCCTGCAGGCCAACGACTACAAGGAGCGCTCGTATCCCGTCTGGAATCTGCTCAAAGAGCTGCACGCCACGGGGACACTGACGCCACCGCAGGAGTTTCTCTGCGCGCCGACCATGCCGGCAGAGGAGCTCTACGATCTGCAGGCCGATCCTCACGAGATTCAGAACCTTGCCGAGTCGGCGGAACATCGGGCGGTTCTCAGCCGCCTGCGTACGGCTCTGGACGATTGGATCGAGCGCACCCACGATCAGGGCGCACGGCTTGAACCAGCCGCGCTGGCGGCTGCGAGAGGGGTCACCAAGCCCGGCACGAATCCCAACGCCGGCTACGCACCGCCCGAGCAACCCAGTCCTGCCTCCAAACGATAGCGGGCGCGGCACGGGCTTTTGAAAATCCTGTTTGTCCGGCTTGTTTTGACTTTGCGCGCAGAGTCAAAACCGCCAAGCTGGCCCGCGAACAACGCACCAAAGGGCACGCATGGCGATCAAGCATCTCGACGACGAACAGGTTCGAACTTGGACACTGGAGCAGAAGGACCGCTGGTGGTTTGACAACGTCTGGCGCGGCGACATGCCGCAACTCACGATCCGGTCCGCCGCCACGGGCATGTGCCTCGGCGGCGTCCTGTCGCTGACAAATCTCTACGTCGGCGCGAAGACAGGTTGGACGCTGGGCGTCGGCATCACTTCGGTCATCCTGGCGTTTGCGCTGTTCAAGGTGTTCGCGACGCTGAAGCTCGGCAGCGAGTTCACGATCCTCGAAAACAATGCCATGCAATCCATCGCCACCGCGGCGGGTTACATGACGGCGCCGATGATTTCCAGTCTCGCCGCCTACATGATGGTGACGAACACGGTGATTCCCATGGGCACGACGTTCGTTTGGATCATCGTCATCGCGCTGCTGGGCGTGCTGTTCGCGTTCCCGCTGAAACGCCGGTTCATCAACGACGAGCAGCATCCGTTTCCTGAAGGCCGCGCGGCAGGCATCGTGATGGATGCACTCCATAGTGGTGACGCGAAGGAGGGGATGTTCAAGGCCAAGGTGCTGGCGACTGCTGGCGGACTGGCGGCCCTGGCCAAGCTCATGCAAAGCGAAGCCATCATGACGAAGTTCAAGCTGGCCATCCTCACCATCCCGGAGTTTCTCGACGGTTGGATCTACAAGCTCGGCGCCTATTGGCATCTCGGCGCGCCCAAATTGGGCGGGGTGGAGCTGCGCGAACTCACGGTGCGTCCCGACACGGACTTCGTGATGATGGCGGCCGGCGGTTTGATGGGCATCCGGGTCGGGGTTTCCATCATGATCGGCGCGTTCATCAACTACCTGCTCCTGGTGCCGTGGGCCGTCTCGCTTGGTGACGTGCAGAGTGCCGTTGATGCGGATGGCGTGGTCCATTACGGGTTTCGCCGGGTCACCGCTTGGGCCCTCTGGGGTGGCGTGGCCATGATGACGACCTCGTCGTTGCTGGCCTTCTTCGCCAAACCACGAGTATTGCTCAGTGCCTTTCGGGGAATGTTCCGCAAGGGCAAGACGAGCAATAATGACGTCCTCCGCGATATTGAACTGCCGATGAAGGTCTTCGTGATCGGTATCCCGATCGTGGGCACGATTGTCGTCTTACTGGCCCATTACTTCTTCGGGGTGAAACTGTGGCTGGGCCTGATTGCCGTACCGCTCGTGTTCGTGTTCACGCTCATCGGCGTCAACTCAACGGCGCTCACCTCCATCACGCCGACGGGCGCGATGGGCAAGCTGACGCAACTCACCTTCGGGGTGCTCGACCCGGGTAATATCAAGACCAACCTCATGACCGCCGGCATCACCGCGGAGGTCGCGAGCAACGCGTCGAACCTGCTCATGGATATCAAACCTGGCTACATGCTGGGTGCGAAGCCAAGGCAGCAGGCCATCGGGCACGTGCTGGGCATTATCGCCGGTTCACTCGTCGCCGTGCCGGTGTTCTACCTGGTCTTCCTGCAGGGCGGGCCGGAGAAGTTGGTGAACGATCACTATCCGATGCCGGCGGCCACCATCTGGAAGGCGGTGGCCGAAGTGTTGACGGCCGGCATCAGCAATCTGGCCGTATCCGCTCGCTGGGCGGTGCTGGTGGGCGCCGTGCTCGGGCTGGTGCTCGAGGGGATTCGACTCGCCACGAAAGGCCGCTTCTGGGTTTCAGCCGTGGGGATCGGTCTGGCCACCGTGATTCCGTTCAACACCTGCCTGGCCATGTTTCTGGGAGGATTCTTCTTCTGGCTGGCCGAACGCACCCTCAAGAAACCGGAATCCGCAGCGAACCGGATCATCGTACAGAACCAGGAGCCAATCTGCGGCGGCGTGATCGCCGGCGGCGCGCTGATGGGCATCGCGGTGATCCTGATCGAGAACTTCGTGCTGGCGAAGTAAGGCGGCAACTTGCGGGGGAATCTTGGAGTCGTCACGCCCGGCGTCCGGACGGCGTCCTTCTGCTCAACCGCAAACCGACAGTCTCGGAGGAAGCGGCCGATAGCAGGACTTCCACACTTTGCAAAGTGTGGAAGACTGTGACACTCAGCCCAGGCAGGGTTCCAACCCGTGTGGAGGCGTGAATTGCGATCACAGCGACAGCACCTTGCCCGTGAGCACCGAGCCTTCCTCGGCTTCGCAAACCTGAACGGCGGCAAGGTCATCCTTCGCAGTCACGGTTGTCGGCGGGCGCTTGCGGCGGATGCTCCCGATCATGCGGCTCAGTTCGCCCACGTAGCCGTCAGCATCGTCAAGTTTCACGACCTGCATCGGCTTGCCGTTTACGCAAATCCGTAAGGCCTCTGCACCGCGCGAGATGCCGAACTTCGGCGCGGGCTCGGGCTGTCGAAGCAAATCCGCAGTGAGAGCCGCGCTTGGGCGTCGGCGCCGTGATCAATTGCACTCCGGGTTTCGGTGCTTCTGGATGCAGGCGTAGGCGTTGTGGTTGTGAATGCTTTCCTGGTTTTCGGCCTCCACTTTATACCAGGTGATGTCCGGGTGCGCGTTGAGCCGCAGGGCCACGTTCCGCACAAGGTCCTCGACAAACACCGGGTTGTCGTAGGCGCGTTCGGTAACCTGCTTCTCATCCTCGCGCTTCAGCAAGGCATAGAGTTCCGAGCTGGCGCTGGCTTCAATCATCGCAATCAGGTCCTCGATCCAAACCGATTGGCGGAAGCGCACCTGAACCGTCACCTCGCCTCGTTGGTTGTGCGCGCCGCGGGCACTGATGGCCTTCGAGCACGGACACAGCGTCGTCACGTTCGCCCGCACCGTCAGCACGAAATCCGTCTCGTCTCCACAGGCGGCGGCGTCAAAGCGCGCCGTGTAATCCATCACGCTCTCGCGGCGCGAGGCGGGGGCCCGCTTGGTCATGAAATACGGAAACTCCATCTCCAGGTGTGACGTGGCGGCGTTCAGCTTCCGCTGCAAGGCGTGCAGGATGTCCGGGATGTTCTCAACGTGGATGACGCTGCCGTGGGCACTGAGCACTTCGAGGAATCGGCTCATGTGGGTGCCTTTGAACTCCTTGGGCAGATCGACGAACATCCCGATGGTCGCGACCGTGTTCTGATGGGCGTGGGCTTTGTCGCGCACTTGGATCGGCAGGCGCAGGCCGCGCACACCAACTTTGTCAATCCGCAGTTCGCGATGGTCACGCTCGCTCTGCTTGTCGCAAAGCGGTTTCGAGACGCAGCCCACCTGGGTTGGGGCACGCTCTTTCCGGGAGGCTGAGGTTCGCTTCGGCATGACCGAAATCTAGCCGCGCAGGCCAGGAATGCCAAAGGCAATCTCCGCGCTCCGCGGAGCAACCGTTGGGACCGCCGCCACAATGGAAAATGGGTTTTGACAGCCCAGGGCAGCGCGTTGAACATGACCGCGCATGAAGAACTGCATCCGAATCTGGGTCGGCGTCGCAGGCGCGACGCTCCTGTTTTTCGCTCCCGCCCACGCTGAGACTCTCCGAGTCGCCGCTTACAACGTGGCAAACTACGTGGACAAGGATGGGGGCGGACGCACCACCAAAAGCGCTGAAGCTCGCGCCAAAGTGCGCGAGTCCATCAAAGCCTTGAAACCCGATGTCATTGCCTTTGAGGAGATG
>CAYJNU010000171.1:0-3871 GCA_964371005.1 uncultured Verrucomicrobiota bacterium
GGGGGGGGGGGGGGGGGGGGGGGGGGGGGGGGGGGGGGGGGGGGGGGGCGGCGGCAGCACTAGTTACAGCGCTCCGTCCATCAGCACCAAGACCGCCTGTGATGCCCTTTGTTACGTCCTGGCGGCTGCCGGGTGTGTTCCAGGCCCGGTGGGATGCTTCTTCTCTGGTTTCTCTTGCAGCGTGGGCATCGGGGGATCGCCCTCTGATCCGATGAGTTACGTTGATTGCGCGGTGGGGATTGCCGGTTGCCTGTTTCCGCCAGCAGCGATCCCGGCCTGTATCTATTCCATGGTCCGCTGCATGATGAGTTCATCGAGTGGAAGCAGTGCGGCGGTGCTGTCCGCAGCCGGTGGGCCGGTAGACCCTGCCGCCTTCTTCTCGCAGGGAATCCGCGCGGGCTTGGATGTGTTCAACGAGTTGACCGGCGCCCCGGACGGCGTCTGGCTAAATCCCCAGGCGGATGCGCGCATGGGTGATTGGTGGGCGCGTTTCCTGATGGTGGCCACGGAAGGGTCTGAGGGCGGACGGTGGGTGACCGCGGCCGAGCGGGCAGATCTCTTGACCGGCGAGCAGCCCCCCGGCGTTTCCGCCACAGAGGTCAACCGCGTGTTGGACCGCTGGAACCGAAGCCTCGACAATTGGGCACAGAACATCCTGCGTCCGGCCGATGCACCGAGCGGCGCAAATCTCGACTTCATTGATGCGCTGGCGCTGCACGAGAAGATGGTCCTGGTCGCCACCTATCAGCAGGAAGCAACAGCGGCGGGATTCACTGATCCGATCAACGCCATCGTGGAAACCGTCCGCATCCGCTCGCAGGCAGGCGAGGAGGGCGGCGTGTGCGCCAAGGTGAAGATCAAGCTCGACCAGGAAGCGGTGCTGAGCCGCGAGGCCTTCCGCGCCACGCTGGACATTGACAACGCCACCGCCAACGCGCTCGATAGCATCCGCGTTGCCGTCCACGTGACCGATGGGCAGGGCAAAGACGCGAACGACATGTTCGGTCTCCGCCCGCCGGAACTCACCGGCCTGAGCGACGTGGACGGCGGCGGACGCGTGGCAGGTGGCGCCAAGGGCACGGCGCGCTGGACCCTGGTGCCCACCGTGGATGCCGCACCCCTCGAACCGACCGTGTACTACGTGGGTGGCGAATTCCGCTACACCCTCAATGGTCTGGTGGTCACCGTGCCGCTCTCGCCCGTGCCGATCACCGTCAACCCCACCGCGCGGATGACGCTGGATTACTTCCACCAGCGCGATGTGTACGCCGATGATCCCTTCACGGACCTCGTCGAGCCGAGCATTCCGTTCAACCTGGCCGTGATGGTCAACAACTGGGGCGCCGGCGCCGCACGTAACTTCCGCATCACCTCCGCCCAACCGGAGATCGTGGAGAACGAGAAGGGCCTGCTGATCGACTTCAAGATCATCGCCACGGAAGTGGCCGGGCAGAACATGACGCCCACGTTATTAGCCGACTTTGGCACCATCCCGCCCGGCGGCATCAGCGTGGCCCGCTGGCTGATGACCTCCACTCTCCAGGGCTTGTTCATCAACTACAACGCCACCTTCGAACACTTGGACGGCCAGGGGAACCCGCGCCTCTCGCTCATTGACGAGGTGCGCATCCACGAGATGATCCGGCTGGTCCAGGCCGGGGCGCCATTCGCCGACGGCAAGCCGGACTTCCTGGTCAACGACCACGCCGATCTGTTCGACCTGCCGGACACAATCTGGCTGAGCGACGGTTCGAGCAATTTCGTGGCAGCGGTCACCAACGGGGTCATCACCGGCACGCTGTCGCCCGCCGACTTGCAGGTGCAGTTGACGACCACCATGCCGG
Organism: uncultured Verrucomicrobiota bacterium; assembly: GCA_964371005.1. Taxonomy (GTDB): domain Bacteria; phylum Verrucomicrobiota; class Verrucomicrobiia; order Limisphaerales; family MWDV01; genus MWDV01. The sequence goes on from CAYJNU010000171.1 coordinate 1,845, forward strand.
GCGGTTGGGCCTACCTGCGCATGCCGGATCCGGCTAACGGCCAGTATCGTCTCGTGGGCGTCACCCGCTCGGACAACGTGCCGGTCGGGGTCGACAATGCTTGGGTGACCGACCGCACCTTCCTCGGTCAGGGCCGGCGGCCCAAGAACGAGAACATCCTGCATCTGCTGGACTACAACAGTACCGGCCAATACACCCTCACCTACGCGTTGCTGCCGGCAGTGGACAATCAGCCTCCTACCAGCAGCGTTGCCGCCCTGCCCGCCGCGAGCCATTCTTCCTTCCTGGTCCAGTGGTCTGGACAGGACAATGCCGGGGGCAGCGGCGTAGGGAGCTTCGACGTCTACTACAGCGAGAACGGCGGGGCTTTCCAGCGCTGGCTGACGGCCACGCCCGCCAACGGCAGCGTCTTCCAAGGTGCGCTGGGCAAGACCTATGCCTTCTATAGCGTGGCGGCCGACCAAGCGGGGAACCGCGAGCCTGTGCCCGCCGCCCCACAAGCCCAAACGACTGTTACGCTCCAGAACCGGCCGCCGGTCTTCGCGGCCCAGACCAACGTCGTCATCGTCGAGGGCACGACCTTCTCGCTCACCGCCGCTGCCACCGATCCCGATGGCGACGCGTTGACCTACCAGCTCAGTGCCGGCGCGCCTCCTGGATTGGTGTTCAACAGCCAGAGCGGCCAGATGACCTGGATCACGGCCGAAGCCCATGGCCCGAGCACCAACAACCTCGCCGTGATCGCTCGCGACAGCGGGATCCCGTCGCTCACCGCCACGCAGGCTTTCGCGGTCATTGTGCTCGAATCGAACTCACCGCCGGTCCTTGAGGCGATTACCAACCGCACGATCGGCGAAGGGACGCTGCTTGCGATCACCAACGTGGCGTCCGATGCCGACCTGCCCGTGCAACGGCTCACCTTTAGCCTCGGGGCAGGCGCGCCCGTCGGTGCGTCCATCAATGCGACCAACGGCGTGTTTACGTGGCGTCCGACCGAGTTCCAGGGCGGTACCAACTACCTCATCTCCATGGTAGTGACAGACGACGGCAGTCCGAAGCTGAGCGCCACGCAGACTCTCGCCGTGGTCGTGCTCGATACTCAGGCTGACTTCATCCTGGGCATCGGCAGCACCGCCGTCCTGGCCAACGGGTTGGGCAGCGTGCCCTTCACCATGCAAGCGGGTATTGAGTTGAACCAGATTGAATTGCTGCTCAACCTGAGCGGCAACCGGCTGACCAACCTGTACCTGACCAACCTCGCGGCCCAGGTCGCGTCGGCGAACTTCGTGCCGCTCGGCTCGAACCGCTTCCGCGTGGAGTTCCAGCGCCGGAGCGGCGCGTCGCTGCTCGGCAACCTCACTCTGGCGCGTCTGGCCTTCTCCGTGGTGCCGGATGAACACTCCGCGGTGGCCGTTCTGCGCGGCGAATCGCTCACGGGCGTCCGAACCGATACGTTGACGGCCAACGGCCGGGCCAGCGTGGGCCGCATCTTCATCGTAGGCCGCGAGCCGATCTTGGACCTCGCGCGTGGCAACGGCCAGGTGGTGCCGACGTTGTATGCGTTGCCCAACCAGCTCTACGCCATCGAACGCGCCACGACTTTGGGCAACGCCAACGCGTGGACTTTCGACCGCTACGTTACGCCGATCGGCCTGCGCACGGATCTGCCGCCGCGCCCGGCCACGGCGCCGGTGGAATTCCTCCGCGCCCGTACCGAGGCGGCTTCCACGATGCTCAGCATTCGGTTGGAGGCCAACCAAGCGGTGATCGAGTGGTCGCTGGATTGCGTGGGTTGCGTGCTCCTGCAATCGCCCAGCATCGGACCAGACGCAGCCTGGACACCGAACGGGACGCAGCCGCAGGTGGTGAATGGACGGTACCGGGTGCTGGTGCCGGTGGCGGCTCAACCGAAGTTCCTGCGGCTGATCCCGCCCCCGTAAGCCGCTGGGTCGAACCGGCAACACGTCGCGGGGGGGGGGGGGCGGGGCGGGCCGCGCCCCCCCCCCGCGCCCGCGCGCCGGCCCAGA
>CAYJNU010000171.1:3881-15128 GCA_964371005.1 uncultured Verrucomicrobiota bacterium
GAGGTCTGCCGCAGCCGCAGCAATGGCGGATAGCGTCCGCCTATTCCGCCAGCAGGTAGCGGAAGTCGTCGAGCGACAGTCCCTGCGAAAACTTCTCCTCGCCCAGCACGTCCTCGGCGAGCGACTTCTTCTGCTTCTGCAAGGTGCGAATTTTTTCTTCGATGCTGTCCTTGATCAGTAACCGATAGGCCATGACTTTGCGCGCCTGGCCGATGCGGTGCGTGCGGTCAATGGCCTGCGCCTCGACCGCCGGATTCCACCACGGATCGAACAACACCACGTAACTCGCCGCCGTCAGGTTCAGGCCGAACCCGCCGGCCTTGAGTGAGATCAGAAACACGCCCGCGCCTTCCGCTGACTGGAATTCGCGCACCAGATCGCCGCGGTTTTCCGTCTCACCGGCCAGATACCACTGCCGCCATCCTCGCTTCGCGATTTCTCCCCGCAGGAGGGCCAGCAACTCGACAAACTGGGAAAACACCAGCACCTTCTCGCCCTCGTCCATCAGTGGTTCAAGCGTTTCGATCAATGCGTCCACTTTGGCGCTCGCGGCCTTCGAGTCGGGCTTCACGAGCTTGGGATGACAGCAAATCTGGCGCAGCCGCAGCAGCGAGGTAAGGAAATGAAAGCGCTGCTCGTTCAACGCCTTTGCCGTCTTGATTCCCAACAACATGGCTTGGGCGCGCTTCAGCTCGGCGCGGTAGAGTGTCTTCTGTTCGCCCTCCAACTCGCAGAACAAATCTTCCTCCACACGATCCGGCAGATCGCGCGCGACCTGGCCTTTCGTGCGGCGGATGAGGAACGGCCGCACCCGAGCAGAAAGCCGCTGACGGGCGAACGGATCGTTCTTGGCGTCGTAGAGCCGGGCGAACTCCGTGCGGCTGCCGAGCGCGCCCGGCATGGCAAAGCTCATCAAGCTCCACAAGTCCAGCAGCCGGTTTTCGATGGGCGTGCCGCTGAGAATGAGCCGGTGCGTGGAGCGTAACTTCCGGGCCACTTGCGCGGTAAGGCTGGACGGGTTCTTGATGTATTGCCCTTCGTCGAGGATGACCGCGTGGAACTCTGCAAGGGCCAGGTCATCGGCCGCCAGCCGAAGTTGGCTGTAGTTCAAGACGTGCAAATCCGCCGACGCAAGCTGCCCCGCGAACGACTTGAGTTCGCGCGCGGGCCAGACGCGCACCTTAAGGGTTGGAAAAAAGTGCTCCGCCTCCGCGCGCCAGTTGTCGGTGACTGATTTCGGGCAGACGACGAGCGAAGAAACTCGGATGCTTTGCTTGGGTGGTGCGGGCGACTCGCCCGCCTCGGCCGGCGACCCGCCGGACGGAATGGGTGCGACGTCGTTCTGCAACACAACCGTTCGATCACGCTGCGTGTCCTTGGCCGTTCCGTCGGGCAGGTTGCCCGACGGCACAGGCGGGTCGCCTGTGCTACCCGTCCCGTCGCGCAGCCACGCCAGCCAGGTGAGCGTTTGCACCGTTTTGCCAAGGCCCATGTCATCAGCGAGGATACCGCCAAAACTGTTCGTGCTGAGATAGGCGAGGAAATGAAAACCTTCGCGTTGGTAGGGACGCAACTCCGCCGTGATGCTCCCGGGGATATCCGGCGTGACGCGTGCCTGAAGATCGGCGACGCGACGCTCGATACGGGCGCACGTTTCCTCGGGGAGAAAGTTACGCGCCGCCTTGTCGGCAAGTTGGAGCGCGTGGAGCCGCTGCGGTTCGCTGGTCAGCTCATGCGGCGTGAGGCCGAGCCGGGCGAGTTCCTGGTCCTCCTCCTCGCTCAAAGTGAACTCCAGCTTGCGCCAGCCTTTCGCACCGAGCCGCACCCACTTCCCTTTCGCGTCGAGCAACAGTTTGATTTCCTCCGGCGTGAGGGTGGCGTCGTTCACGTCCACCAGCACGCGCAGATCGAACCAGTCCATCCCGGCTTCGCTGGCTTCGAGCCGAATCTTGCCGGCGACCTGCGCGTTCTGGAACGACGCCAGTTCGCCGCGCAGTTCGATCACCGTATCCGGCGGCAGCGAGCGGAGAAACGGAACGAAGATCTCGGGAAACTTCTTCGTCACGCGGACCGACCACCGGCCAAAGTGCGGTTCGAATTTGAAAGCCGTCAACGCCAGCGCGGCCGGCACGGCGGCCAGCGGAGTCCGGTCGAGCCGCTCCAGTTCGCCGTCACTCCGGCCCGGCTTCGGGTCGAAGTCGTGGGTCTGCGACCACGAGTGACCATTCCAACGCTCCACGTGCCGCCCGTCGGTGGACGCGCCCAGCACATCGAGGTGGCAATACTCCGTCTCACTGCCGGCCCAGGGTTTTCGGACTTCGGCAACGAGCCGCGGGCGCAGCGCGACCACGCGGACGCGCGCGGCCAGTCGCGGTGGGGGCGGGGCGCGGAGATGATCGAGCAACCGCAAGCCGCCCTGGGATTCGAGCGCCTTGGCCGGGATCAGCGTGGGTTCGTGCAGTGAGAGCAGGTGCTCCACTTGCGGCGGCCCCGTGAAAACACCAATCGGCGTGAGATACTGCGCGGGTTGGCTGGAGCTGGCCAGCCACACGTCGGGGAGCGGTTCGCCGTCCTCCTGCAACAGTCGGAAGGCGTAATCGCCACCCTCATCCTCGGGCTGGCTGATGTCCCAGCGCAGCGGCGCCTCGATGAAGTTCAAGGGTTCGCCCTCCGCGTTGACGAGCAAGGGATGCACGATGGGTTGTCGCAGCCAGCGGCCGATTTGCTCGCGCGCCCACGGATCGTTGTAGGCCAGGTTTGCCGTGTAATAAGTCTGCGCCCGGTGCGCAACGGGTTGCCAGAGCAGCGCCGCTTCCGACGAGAGCTGCCGCGCGTGGGTGGCATCGAAATCGTGATGCTTGCGGGGCTTCAAATCCACCCAATCCTGGCCCGCCGCCCGCCAGTCGAACACGGCCTCCTTGGCAGTGAACCGCAGGCGCAGCTCCACTGGCTTGGCGGTCCCCGGTTCGAGGCCCGCTTCGCTGAGTCGGGCCAGCGTGGTTTTCCAGCGTTCGATTTCGCGCGCGCGTTCGTGGCGGCGCATGCGGTCGCGCACCGATTCCAGATCGGTGACCGGTTTGAGAAACTCCGGGGTCGCCAGCCCCAGTTTCTCTTGGAGGTAGAACGCGAGATAGTTCCAAAACTCCACCTCGGATTGCGGGAAGCTCGGCCAGAGATCGAGCTTGTCCCACCAGCCGCCCGCGGGTTTCACGCCGAACGCCGATAGATCGCTGAGGAACAGCCCGCGGCTGGCGCCCGCTTGCTGGTAAAGCCAGTGAACCTTGGCCAGGAAAGCGATTTCCTCCCGCGTTAAACGCCGGCCAAGTTTCTCCACGGCGATTTCGTCCAGCGTGGCGGGGATCTTGGGCGCAGCCGCGCGCGGAGATCGGTTCAGTGAGGACGAACTCAAGCGCCGCACGGAAGCGGTGGAATGCTCCACGAGCAATTCCTTGAACGCCGCGTAGGCGTGCATGCAGCCCCAGCCAATCGGGCAGGAGCAGAGATTCATCCACTGCCGGGCCTTGCCGTCGTAGGCGAGGTTAACCTCATAGGTCCCGCCGCCCTGAACGCGAGCGAGAAACACCGTGCCGGGTTCCAGACAAGTGAGGCTCTGCACCGCGCCGGCATTCGAGAGCTCGAGTCCCCGCTTGACCGCCTTGCCGCTAAACAGCCACAAGGCGTTCGAGGCGGCGGCCGAATCGAAACCCTCGAAATCTGCGGCTTCAAGAGGCATGTTGGGCTGCCGCAGCTAGGCCATCACGCGAGCGATGGAATTCCACCAGAGATCGTGCAGCTCACTCAGGGGCGCGGAAAGCTCGCCCGCGCCAGTCTTGATGGCCAGCTTGTCGCCGCCGACCGTTCCGATGCGCAATGCGGGGACGCCCAGCAACTTCGCGCGCTCGACAATCTTCACCGCGTCCAACGCTGCGCAGGTGATGATCACGCGCGATTGCGTTTCGCCGAAGAGGAGAGCGTCGAGACGGACATCCTTCACGCCTGACAAGTCAATCTGTGCGCCGATTAAGCGCGGCGTTTCACGCGCCACGAGTTGCGAAACGCAGCTTTCGGCGAGGCACACAGCCAGGCCGCCTTCGCTGCAATCGTGCGCGCTCTCGATGCCGCCGGCTTGAATCAAGCCCAGCAGCGTCGTGTGCAGGGTCTTCGCCGTTTCCAAATCGCAACGCGGCGGGCTTCCGGTTTTCTTGCCGTGGACGACTTGCAGGTAAGCCGAGCCGCCCAAGCCTTGCAGCGGATCGTTCGCGTCCACCGGTTCACCGAGAAGGATGATGGCGTCGCCCTCGTCCTTGAACCACTGCGTGGTGATGTGTTCGGGCTTCTCAATCATGCCGACGACCGCGACCGTGGGGGTGGGATCAATCGGTCCGGCGGGGCTTTGATTGTAAAGCGAGCAATTGCCCCCGGTGACTGGCGCGTTGAACGCACGGCACGCCTCGGCCAAACCGTGCACGCTCTCCTTGATCTGCCAGAACAGCTCCGGCTTCATCGGGCTGGGCATGTTCAGATTATCCGTCGTGCCGAGCGGGATCGCGCCGGAACAGGCGAGGTTGCGGCAGGCCTCGGCCATCGCTGCCTTCGCGCCTTCGTAGGGATCGAGATAAACGTAGGCGCCGTTGCAGTCCACCGTCAGCGCGATGAGTTTGTCCGCCGCCGCTGTGCCATCGAGTTCGGGCAACGAATCTCCTTTGATGCGCAGCACCGCCGCGTCGCTCCCCGGGCAAACCACGCTGCCATCGCGGACCATGTGGTCGTATTGACGATACACCCAGTTTTTCGAGGCAATAGTGGGCCAGGCGAGGAGGCGCTTGAGGGCGTCGGACTGGTCCGATAGGCCCGACAAGTCGGACAGACCATCCAAGCGGAATGCCCGGACCCCGGCCAAATACGCTGGCTCGCGTGACTCGCGCTGATACACCGGCGATTCATCGGCGATCAACTTGGCCGGAATGTCCGCCACGACTTTGCCGTGTTGTTTCACGACCATGCGACCGGTGTCGGTGACAAAACCGATCTCTGACCATGGCAAGTCCCACTTGTCGAAGATGCGCTTCACTTCCTCCTCGCGGCCCTTGTGGACGATGATGAGCATCCGCTCCTGCGACTCGGAAAGCATGATCTCGTAGCTGGACATGTTCGGGGCGCGTTGCGGCACCTTGTCCAGTTCGATCTCGATGCCGGTGCCCGCGCGGGAAGCGGTTTCGCAAGTCGAGCAGGTCAGCCCCGCCGCCCCCATGTCCTGGATGCCCGCGACTGCGCCGGTGGCAAGCAACTCCAAGCATGCCTCGCAGACGAGCTTCTCCATGAAGGGATCCCCCACCTGCACAGCCCCGCGCTGTTGCTCCGATGATTCCTCGGTCAAATCCTGCGACGCGAACGCCGCGCCCGCCAAACCATCGCGACCCGTCGCCGGGCCGACGTAGAACACCGGGTTGCCGATGCCCTTGGCGGCGCCGCGCGCGATCTGTTCGTGCCGCAGCACGCCGAGGCAGAAGGCGTTCACGAGCGGGTTGCCTTCGTATGACTTGTCGAAATAGACCTCGCCCGCGATGGTCGGGATGCCGAAGCAATTGCCGTAATGAGCAATGCCCGCCACGACGCCGGCGAACAAGCGGCGGTTGTTGGCAACTTGGCTTTGAACTCCATTCCCAGATCGCGCACCTGTGGCTTCACCGTAATACTTGAAAAGGGCAGCTTCGATGTCTGGCTCGGAAGCCACACAGACAACCAGCTCCTTCTTCAGCAGATGCATCAGACGGTCAAGAGCTTCGAGATTCGCAAGATCGGCAAGAGCGATCTTCAGAGAGTTGCCCTGGCTTGATACCGGCACAACGCGGTATTTTTTTGCGATTTCACGAGGGATTGCATTGATGACTTCATCCGCAATCTGCATCTCGCTCAGGCTGACCACTTCGGCCCCGAAATGGGCCGCCCTTGCTTTTGCGGTCTTGGCAAATTCACTTGGGGAAGTTGAATCGAGGGACTGAGAGTCCGTCAGCAGTGCGGCTTGGCCTGTCTCTTCGATAATCGGTCCAAACCGTAGCGAGTTGACCGAGCAAATCGGCCGCGCGCCCATGGTGAAAATGTCGCGCACGATGCCGCCCACCCCCGTGGCCGCGCCCTGGAACGGCTCGACCGCGCTGGGGTGATTGTGTGACTCGATCTTGAAGGCGATGGCCAGCCCGTCGCCGATGTCAATGATGCCAGCGTTTTCCTCCCCCGCGCCAACGAGAATCTTCGGCGACTTGGTGGGGAAGGTCTTGAGCAGGGGACGAGTGTTCTTGTAGCTGCAATGCTCGCTCCACATCACCGAGAAGATGCCCAGCTCGGTGTAGCTCGGTTCGCGGCCGAGGATTTGTTTGACGTGGGCGTACTCCTCGGGCGTCAGGTTGTGCTTGGCAACCAGCTCGGGCGTGATGGCGGGTTCAGTCATCAAAGTAAATGGTTTAACCGACACGGGGAGGATGCCGGTTTCGGTTGAATGAAACAAGCGCTCGCGCAGCTTCACACAACTCCGGGGCAGACACCCCGCGCACCACCCGCTAGACTCGCGCCATGAACGAGCCCGCAAGTTTTCACATGACACCCGAGGAATTCCGCCGCCGGGGGCACGCCGTCGTGGATTGGATTGCCGATTACCAGCGACGCGTCGAGTCTTTGCCTGTGCTCTCACAAGTCCAGCCAGGCGAAATCCGTTCGCGCCTGCCCGCCGCGGCGCCCGAGCACGGCGAGCCGTTCGACGCCATCCTCGCCGACGTGGACCGCCTTATCCTGCCCGGCATCACCCACTGGCAATCGCCGAACTACTTTGCCTTCTTCCCGGCGAATACCTCTGGACCATCCATCCTTGGGGAGTTGCTGTCCGCGGGACTCGGCGTGCAAGGGATGCTCTGGGCGACCAGTCCGGCCTGCACTGAGCTGGAAACCCACGTGCTCGACTGGCTGGTGGACATGCTGGCGCTGCCGACGAAATTCAAGTCCAGCAGCACCGGCGGCGGCGTGATTCAAGACACAGCTTCCGGAGCGGTGTTGTGCGCCTTGCTCGCGGCCCGCGAACGTGCATCCGGCTTTGTCAGCAATGAGCAGGGCTGCAACGGAAAACTGGTCGCCTACGTCTCGACACAAACACACTCCTCGGTCGAGAAGAACGTTAAGATCGTCGGGTTGGGCCGCCAAAACCTGCGGCTCATCGAGGTGGACGAAACGTTCGCCATGCGGCCCGAGACTCTTGCCACGCAGATTCAAAAGGACCGCGCCGCCGGTCTGACGCCATGCTTCGTGTGCGCGACCATCGGCACGACTTCCTCCAACGCGATTGACCCGCTGCCGGCGATCGGCCGCGTCTGCCGGGATGAGGGGCTGTGGTTTCATGTGGACGGCGCGATGTCCGGCGTGGCGGCGCTGTGCCCGGAGTTCCGCTTCCTTCAGGAGGGGCTGGAGCTGGCCGACTCTTACGCCTTCAACCCGCACAAGTGGATGTTCACGAATTTCGACTGCGACTGCTTCTACGTGGCGGACCGCGCGACGCTGATCCGCACGTTGAGCGTGCTGCCGGAATACCTGCGCAACAAGGCCACCGAGTCCGGCGCGGTGATTGACTATCGCGACTGGCACGTGCCGCTGGGCCGGCGCTTCCGCGCGCTGAAGCTGTGGTTCGTGATCCGCCACTACGGCCTTGACGGCTTGCGCCACCACATCCGCCGCCATGTCGAGCTGGCGCAGCAGTGCGTGCGTTGGGTCGAAAGCTCCGCCGATTTCGAACTCGCTGCACCGGCACCGCTAAACCTTGTTTGCTTTCGTCACAAGGCGGGCGACGATTTCAACCGCCAGTTGCTCGAGCGCCTGAACCGCACCGGATCGCTTTACCTCACCCACACAGTATTGAAGGGTCGTTACACTCTGCGCCTGTGCGTCGGGCAGACGTGGACGGAGGCGCGACATGTGGAAGCGGCGTGGCAACGGATTCAGGAGGCAGCGCACAACCTGGCATCCGTCGCGCCCGGCGCCGCGCGCGATTGAGATTGAAATCGCCACTGCCGCTCGCAGAATTCGTTCGCGCGATGAGCACGCCAGCCGATTCAGCCCACGGAGCGAGCGTTCCCGCCGGGAGCGAAGACGGACCCACGCTCCACACCATCGGCTACGGCGCGCGGACGTTCGACGAACTGGTTGCCGCGCTCAAAGCCCACCACATCGAATACCTGCTCGACGTGCGGTCCTCGCCCTACTCGAAGTTCAAGCCGGAGTTCACGAAGGAGGCGCTCGAAGTCGCGCTCAAAGCCCGTGGCATCCGCTATGTGTTCGTCGGCGACACGCTCGGCGGCCAGCCACGCGATCCGGACTGTTACACAGACGGCAAGGTGGATTACGAAAAGGTACGCCAGCAGCCGTTCTTTCAGGCCGGTCTGGAAAGACTGCGCAAAGCGCACGAGCAACGCCTCCGCGCAGCGCTCATGTGCAGCGAAGGCCGACCCGAACAATGCCATCGCAGCAAGATGATCGGCGAAGCGCTCGCCGCCGCCGGCATTCCGGTCGCGCACATTGACGAAGACGGGCATCTGCTCACGCAAACGCAGGTGATAAACCGCCTCACCGGCGGCCAACTGGATTTGTTCGGCGGCCCGACGCTCACGTCCCGCAAACGCTACGGGCCTGGCAAAGAAGAAGAAGCCGAGCACCCACAATGAAACCGTCCACTCCGTCCAACTCGTCCGACCTGTCTGACAGGTCCGACCTTAAGATCATCACCCTCGGCGTTTACGGCTCGACGGAAGCCGGTTTCTTCACCGCGTTGCGCGAGGCGGGCGTGGACACGTTTTGCGACATTCGCGCGCGTCGTGGCGTGCGTGGCAGCGAATACGCCTTCGTCAACAGCCAGCGCCTGCAAGCGAAGCTCGCGGAACTGGGCATCCGCTACCTGCACTTCAAGGAGCTCGCGCCCAGCGAGGCGCTGCGGAAACGCCAGTATGCCGCGGACAAGCTCGATCGCATCGCGAAGCGCAAGCGCACCGAACTGAGCGAGCTATTCATGGCCGGATATCGCGAAGAGCACCAAGATTTCGACAGCGCGAAGTTTGTCGAGCAGCTCGGGCCGGATGCGCGCGTGGTGGCGTTGTTCTGCGTTGAACGGGCGGCGGCGGCGTGTCATCGCTCGCTGCTCGCCGCACGGCTGCAACAAGACCTCGGATTGGAGGTCGTTCACCTGACGCCGTGAATAGCGCGCGGACAATGGTTTCCTGCCACTTCTATTCCACCCGTAGCAGCGGACGTAAGTCCGCTCCAACTTCCTTTGGAGGAATAAGGAGCGGACTTACGTCCGCTGCCACGAAGGCATTGGAGAGGTTCCCATGCGCGTCCTGATCGTGGCCAAAACCCGGCGCGGGACGGGCGCGTGCGTGGGCGGTATTACGCAGGACGGTCGGAGCGTGCGCCTTGTGGCTGCGGATGCGCTGTGGAACGAACACGCCGGCCTCGAATACGAAGTAGGGGAGGTTTGGGAAGTCGAGTCCGCGCCCGACCCGGCCATTATCCCGCCACACGTCGAAAATATCATCGTACACTCCGCTCGCCGGTTGAAGAGGGTACCGAACATTGAGGAGATCATCCATCGCTTCATGCCGCCGGTGGAGGGCAGACCGGAGCGACTCTTCGACGGGCGGTTGCAGGCGCTGCCCTCTGGCGCGCTTTACATCGCCGAGCGCACGGGCCTGCCGTCGCGCAGCACGCTGTTTTGGGTGAGCGACCAGCCGCTCCGGTGCGACGTGGAAGGCAAACGCATTCACTATCGCTACCCCACGGACGACGGTGGGCGCACGCTGACGTTCGTCGGTTTTCAGGAGCCAATTGAGACTGTTCCCGCTGGGGCTCTGCTCCGCATTTCGCTCGCGCACTGGTGGAAGCCCATGGACGCGCCGCCGGAGGACGAACTGCGCTGCCACGTCCAGTTGTCTGGCTGGTTCTTGCCGGATCAATCGTCTCTGGGACTGGCCATCGAAGTCCCCGCGCAAAAACGCCCGGCCGTTCCGGCGCAGCCAGTCTCCGTCCCCGACCTCGACTCCGCCCGCCATGTTTTGAAGCACACCTTCGGCTTCGGTGGATTCCTGCCGTTACAGGAAGCCATCATCGCCCGCGTCCTGCAACGCCGCGACACGCTGGTTATCATGCCGACCGGCGGCGGTAAATCGCTTTGCTACCAATTGCCCGCACTGTTGCTCGACGGCTTGACGGTGGTGGTGTCACCGCTGATCGCGCTGATGCAGGACCAGGTGAGCCAGCTTCATCAACTCGCCATCCGCGCCGCCTTTCTGAACAGCACGCTGACGAACCGCGATTACGTGAGCATCGCCAACCGCGTTCGCACCGGGGACGTCCGGATTCTTTACGTCGCGCCCGAGACGCTGCTGCGGCCGGAGACGCTGGTGCTGCTGGAGCAAAGCCGGCTCGCCTGTATTGCGGTGGACGAGGCGCACTGCATTTCCGAGTGGGGGCACGACTTCCGGCCCGAATACCGCCAGCTTCAACAGATGCGGCAACGCTTTCCGCAAGCCGTCTGCGTCGCGCTCACGGCCACGGCCACGCAGCGTGTGCGCGAGGATATCTGCCGGCTGCTTCGCATCGGCCCCGCCGGCGAATTCGTGGCCAGCTTCGATCGCCCAAACCTGTTTCTCGCCGTCCAGCCGCGCCGCGATGGTCTCGGGCAGGTGCTCGCGTTCCTCGATCAGCATAAAGGCGTGTCGGGGATCATCTATTGCAGCGTGCGCAAACAGGTGGACAGCCTCGCCGCGGAACTGAAGGCGCGCGGCTGGTCCGCCTTGCCGTATCACGCCGGCTTGGACGCCGAGACGCGCCGCCAAAACCAGGACGCGTTCATCCGCGACGACGCGACAATCATGGTCGCGACAGTGGCGTTCGGCATGGGCATCAATAAGTCGAACGTCCGGTATGTGATGCACTACAACCTGCCGAAAGATGTCGAGAGCTACTACCAGGAGATCGGTCGCTCCGGACGCGACGGTTTGCCGGCTGATTGCCTGCTGCTTTACAGCCGCGCCGATGCGATCACGATCCGGAAGTTCATTGACGAAGGCGCAGCCTCGGAACGCGCCGGGCGGCAGGCAAGGCTCGAAGCCATGATGCGTTACGCCGAAACCGCCGGCTGCCGCCGCGTGCCGTTGCTCGGCTACTTCGGCGAACTGCTCACCGCCAAGGGTGGCACAGGCGACCCGCCTGTGC
>CAYJNU010000172.1:0-1461 GCA_964371005.1 uncultured Verrucomicrobiota bacterium
CGCCTCAAGCTCCTCTATGCGAAATTATAGCCTGCAAAACTCAACACCGATCCTCACTGACTACTACGCCCCTTTCTTCGCTCCCTTCGGCTTCGAGAGCTTGTGGCCGTATTTCCGGCGAAAGCTATGGCAGGAAGCGAAATCGGTCCGTCCTTCGTCGTTTTCCCACACCTCATCGAAGCGCGGTTGGGCCGGCAGACGGGGCAGCCGGCGCTGGTTATGGATCGTGCCCTCGGCATCACAGTCCAGTTCCAGGAGGCGGGGCTCCTGATTCCGATCCCAGCGGTTGGAGAGAATGATCAGTATCTTGCGCTTCATTGTGTGGGTCATTATGGACAAAACGTGAGGATTCCGCCACCGTTCTCATGAGCAGGGGGGCGGCGGACCTTGAATTCGCAAACCTCAACGCCAACGCGGCTCGTGCAATTCCCAAACTCGAAGCCTTGATGAGAAACAACCAGAAGCCGGACATGAGCTCACGCGCCATTTACGCCCTTGGTGCGATCGGGGGGGGCGCAATTCCGGCGTTGACGATTGGGTTCGCCGTCAGGCCTACACCACTCTCTACAACCTCGCGCTCCACAATCTCGCTCCCTGGACGTTTACCAACGCCCCGCCGCAAATAGCGCATTGCCGGGCTCACAGGTGAAGCGTTGCAGCGAGAATTGGCAACCATGGACGGCATCCAGTAAGGTGACCGGTGACAATGGCACGTAGCGCTTTTGCTGAACAGGGTGTATTCGCGACGCCCCCGGACGAGAAGCCTCAGTCGCCGATCATGGCGGAAGAAGGTCCGGCGAGGCCGTGCCCAAATCGCTTCCCCGGTGTCTTTGTATTCAACCCATTTGCCGAGGGCTATATCGCACACGGCAAAGCCTATACTCCGGTAAAGCACCAAGCAATGCTCGCCGAAGATCTGGCCAACCTACCGCAATTCCTCTGTCAGCCGGACGATATTGTGCTCTTGGCGAAACGACCGGCGGCGGACATCCTCGCCTTCCTCAAGCAAGCCGGGTTTCCGCCGCCGGAGTTCGTCGAACTCAGAGAAGGGCGCATTGACCCTGCCGACCATTTCTGTCAGCGGAAGCTCGGCAGTTTGCGGCCCTGGGCCTGGGGGCCGGATAGCGTGAAATTGTTCGAGCCGCTCTTTGCACGGGTGGCCAGTGCCGCCCGAAGCGCAGATCAGTATTTCAATGACGAGATCGCCCGGCTCTACTCCAAGGCCTGGAGCGCGCGTTTTCTTAGGAAGGTCTTGGGTCGCTGCCGCGCAGGGCACGGGACTTCTCCTCCGGGAAACGAGGCGCCGAACCGCTCTGGCGTTGCGGCCACCCAACCCTGGCTTTGTTCCAAGGATGAAGTGGGCATCGCGGTTGTCACCCTTGAAGACTCGCTTGCGGCCATTGCCGCCATTCGTGGCCGTGGTCATCATCGGGTGGTGGTCAAAGCGGCTCACGGTTTGGC
>CAYJNU010000172.1:1471-3310 GCA_964371005.1 uncultured Verrucomicrobiota bacterium
GCGGGACACAATGCCATCCGGCTCTGGGAGCCGGAGCTGTTGCCGAAGCAGCGGGAGTGGCTGGCTCATGCCCTCGGCGAGGGCCGGCAATTGGTGGTCGAACCCTGGCTGGAACGTGAGTTGGACTTTTCCGTGCAATTGGAGATGGGACCGCGCCGCCTCCAGCTCCGCGGCTATACCGGGCTGGTCAATGATCGCAAGGGGCAATTCCTGGCCAACTGGGCGGAAGCCAATTACACCCGTTGCGTGCCTGCAAGAGTGGCCAACTTGTTGGGTCCGGAGGCGGACATTTCCGGTCACCTCCAGCGCCTCTACGGCGAAGTGTTCTCCTTGCTCGAAGCTGAACTGCAACGCGTCGGTTTTGTCGGCCCGGTCAGTATTGATGCCCTGGTCTATCGCACGCCACAGGGCGAATGCCGGCTCAAGCCCGTGGTGGAAATCAATCCCCGCTATACGATGGGGCGACTGACGGTGGAACTGATGAAACACGCCTGTCCCGGAAGCTGTGGCCTGTTCCGCTTGGTCACGCGGGCCCAGGTGTGCCGAGAAGGATTTGCCGGTCTTTCCAGCTACGCCCGTTCCTTGGGCGAACGCTTTCCCCTGCGTCTCGAAGGAGAACGGTTGCCTGGAGTCCGCCAAGGTGCGCTCTGCTTGAATGATCCCGGTCAGGCACAAGCGTGCCTTGCGACGTTTGAGGTCGGCTCCACGTTGAATCTGCCTGGTTCACTCGGCGGCAAGGAAGCCCGTCATTCCCACTAAGTATGCAGAGACTGGTTGTCATACTTGGGACCAATGCCTCCGGAAAGAGCGACCTCGGCATTCGCCTGGCCAAGCATTTTGGCGGCGAAGTCGTCTCGGCTGACTCTCGGCAGGTCTATCGTGGCCTCGACTTGGGCAGCGGCAAGATCACCACGACGCAAGCCGCCGCTGTAAGACACCACCTCGTTGACGTCGCCGAGGTCTCCGAATACTACTCGCTGGCGCAGTATCAACGAGCCGCTTACACCGCCATCGACTCCATTTCCAGCGCCGGGAAACTGCCATTCCTCGTGGGTGGAACCGGTTTATACATCAGCGCAATCGTCGAAGGATATCGACTGGTGGATGTCCCCCCGAACGGCTCGCTGCGCACGGAACTTGAGTCCCTTCCCCTCCCTCAATTGGTCGAGCGACTTGAGAAAACCACCCCGGATGGTGCGAGCCACATTGACAAAAGCAACCGGCGACGACTCATACGGGCAATCGAAATAGCCTCCGCCGGATACACAAATGCGGCGGCTCACCAGAACTCACCGCGATACGATTGCCTTCAACTTGGGTTGACCTGGCCCCGCGAAATCCTCGAAACCAGAATCGACAAACGCCTCCGGGAACGCCTGGCCAGCGGAATGATCGACGAAGTTGCCGGTCTCCGCTCTCGCGGGGTGTCCGACCTCAGACTCGACAAACTCGGCTTGGAGTATCGTTACGTTACGAGGTATCTCCGTGGAGAGTTGAGTACCCTCGACGTACTATGTACCCAGCTCGGAATCGCCATCCGCCAATTCGCCAAAGGCCAACTCACCTGGTTTAAGCGAGACCGCAGAATCATCTGGCTGGACTCCTTCAAAGACTACTTTCAAGAAGCCTGCCACCGCATCCATGCATGGGAGGAGAATCGCCCATCGGCATCATGACGGACGCGCGCTCGAAAAAGCAGACCCGGGCAGGTTGACCTGTGAGGTGCGGCCAATCTGGGGATTCCCCAAAAGGGGAATTCGCTGGCTACACCCCCCCCAGCCCCCCCCCCCCGCAGGCCGGGACCGCCCACCCCCCCCCCCGGTCCCGTTGCAGCCGAAA
>CAYJNU010000172.1:3320-15125 GCA_964371005.1 uncultured Verrucomicrobiota bacterium
AGCCCACCCACAGCTCTGGCATGAAAGGCCAACACGCCCGCCGTGTCCGTTTCACGAGAAAACAACCGTTCACGCCTGAAGGACGCGAGCGCGTGCGAGGCCGAGAAAGCGGCGTGTCCCCAGTCATTGTGACTGGTGATGATGACGCGGTAAGGATAACAGCATTCTCAACTTTGAGGCCGGGCTGAGTCGCCCGGCCCGGTGGTTCTTTTAGAAGGATCGCCGGGGAGCACGATATTCCCCGCGCACTTTGCGACCCCTCTCCGCGGCTGACAAGCGTCCCAATAATAGTCGGAGCGTCCAATAATCGCGCAATACGCGGCGGTGCCGCTGGCCGCGAAACACCCAGGTGAGTAACCACCCTTGCACTAAAGACAACGCTCCGCTCCATCACATCCCTATTCTTGTCAACTAGTTACGTCTCGGCATTCCATCTCCCATCGCCAGTGCCGATTTGGATCTACCGGCCGCACATCTGGCACGGCACTTGGGGTGCTCCAGTCGAACCGCATTTGCCGTATGAACATTGCTCACATCAACCGGTTATGGGGTCTCACTTGGAGGAAGACGCTTCTTCTCGTTTCGTTGAGCGTACTTGGTGGCTTGGTCCTC
Source organism: uncultured Verrucomicrobiota bacterium (assembly GCA_964371005.1). Taxonomy (GTDB): domain Bacteria; phylum Verrucomicrobiota; class Verrucomicrobiia; order Limisphaerales; family MWDV01; genus MWDV01. The sequence continues at coordinate 3,933 of CAYJNU010000172.1, forward strand.
GCCTTGACTATTCCTGTGCCGGTTTCCTGAGCATCGCCACTGGTGAGGATCCGGCTGGCGCGCAGAACCCCTCTGCAACGCGAGGCTTCATGCCCGGCCTTCCAGGCTTGTGCTCGTTGGGGCCAAACCTCTCCCCACAACGTGCGGGACGACGATAGCGTGGGAAACTGGCTTTGATGGGAGTGGCGGATGTGGGAGAAATTGGACGGGGCGGTGAATGAGCAGAAAGGGGAAGGTGACTGGAGCGGCTTTCGAACCAGAAGAACACCCCGCGTCCCGCGTTATCGCCCGGGACTACGCCCTCGACATTACTCCTCAATCCGTGTAATTCGCTGTGCGGTGGCAACTGCCAGCTCAGCGGTTGGGCGGGGTTGTGGTCACGCAATGTAAACCAACAAACTCAATATGAAGAGACGTGATTTTCTGAAGGCTTCGGCCATCGCCGGGGCGGTGACGGTGTGCGGTTCGCAGCGTGCCGCGGCCCAGGGAGAAACGGGTGGAGGGAACGGCATGCCGAAGCTGACTCCCCCGGAGAAACCGGCCGAGTTGAATCTCTGCCTACAGTGGTGGGGCATTCCCGGCGGCGAGATGAAGGAGAAGCTCGATTTCCTTGAAGCGAACGGCTTCGGGGCCGTGGAGATCCCCTCCGACGATTGGCCGATCAAGAACGGAGAAGCTCTAGTCGAAGCGATGAAGGGGCGAAGACTGTTCCTCGCCACAGCGTGCGGGCCGAGCGATTTTTCCTACGCCGAACCGGACAAGCGGGAGGCTGAGGTGCAGAAGTTCCTGCCCATCATCGAGGCACTGGGTAAGATGAAATCGGTCGGCCTGATCATCTGCCCCGCACGCGGTAAGCTGAGCGAGCCCGGGCGGCTGAGCGGGAAGGAACTGCGGAAGGACTTCGTCGAGAACACGGGCAAACGGCTGGCGCAGCACGCGGTGAAACACGGCACCTCGATCGTGCTGGAGCCGCTACGCCGCAACGAAACGCCGTTTTTGCGCCAGGTGGCGGATGGCGCGCGGATGGCGGCGGATATCGGGCCCGGCGCGACCGTGATGGGCGATTTTTGGCACATGGCCCTGGAAGAGACGAGTTTCATGGGGGCGTTCATCTGCGCGGGCAAGCTGCTTTCACACGTCCACATCGCCGGACTGAAGGAGCGGATCATCCCCGGGGTGCACCGCGAGGCCGACAATTATGTGGACGGTTTCAAAGGGCTGAAGCTGCTTGGCTACCGCGGGGCGGTCAGTTTCGAAGGTGGCTGGCCGAGGAATCCGGTAGACCCGAAGAAGGACCTCCCGCAGGAGGAAAAGACGAAGCTGATCCTGAACATGGTGAAGCTCTTGCGCGAGCAGTGGGCGATGGCCTTAAGAAGTGCGAAGTGCGAAATGCCGGGAGTAGCTTCCCCGGATAGCGTGGACAGGGGCGCAAAGGAATGGGGACATGGGAATGAAACGGCCACCGCCCTCACTTCCGTGTCCTGATTTGCTCGTCAATTACGCGGGCCCGAAAAGCGAGGAAGTGGCTGCGGTTATGCCACGCTGGGTTTTTGAAGTCCCACCGCGGCCGGCTTGCTCCGCGCCCATCAGTTCGGCACGGCGCGGTGATAGACACGCCACTCGAAACCGTTCAGGCGGAAGAGCGGGAATCCGCTGGCGGGGGCTTCAGGCATGCCGGCGATCTTCAGCGGCTTGAATTGCTGGTCGTTCATCACTTCCACCCAGCCGAGGATGGGACGATTGGAGAGATTGATGGCGATCACGAATTCGTCCTTCTCGTCGAGACGCATGATGGTGATGAGGTTCGCGTCGTCGGAGTTGCGCAGCCAGATGACGCGGTCGCTGCGGAAGGGGGCGTAGGTCCGGCGCAGTTGGGCGAGCGCGCGGTAGATGTCGCGCAGGGGCGGGCGCTCCTTGGGACTCCAGAACACGGGCAGCTTCTCGAAGAGCGCGGGCGCGCCGGACTCGGTGGCGTCGCCGACTTCCATGCCGTTGTAGAGCAGCGGCACACCGTCGAGCGCGAACATGAGCGCCTGGGCGGCGAGCGCGCCGCGCATGCCGAACCGGGCGACGGCGCGGGCTTCGTCGTGGTTGTCGGAAATGCGCAAGTGCAACGAGCCTTTGGGGAACTGGCCGCGGCTTTCCTCCCAGGAGCGGCGCAGTTCGCTGGCGGGCGCGCCTTCGAGCAGGACGCGGTTCAACGTGCCATGGAACGGCCATGAGTAATCCATGTCGAACGCCTTCACGAGCAAGGCCGGTGTGCTGGCCTCGGCCAGCAGGAAGAGATCGGAGCGAACCCTGTCGAGTTCGGCGCGGGCTTGTTCCCAGAAATCCACCGGCACCATGTGGGCGACGTCGCAACGGAAGCCGTCGAGTTGGAACTCAGTGACCCAGTACTTAAGCATGGCGATCATGTATTCGCGCAACTTCGGGTTGGTGTAGTCAAGACCGGCGACGTCCGACCAATCGGCGACGGGCGGAATGATCTGGCCGGCGGTATCCTTCTTGTAGAACTCGGGATGCTGCGTGATCAGGACGTTGTCCCAGGAGGTGTGGTTGGCAACGATGTCAATGATGACCTTGAGTCCACGCTGGTGGGCGGCGGTGACGAGGTTGCGGAAGTCGTTCGTCGCGCCGAACTCGGGATTGATGGCGTAGTAATCCCGCACGGCGTAAGGGCTGCCGAGCGTGCCCTTGCGCAGCTTCTCTCCGATGGGATGAATGGGCATCACCCAGAGCACCGTCACGCCCAGGTCGCGCAACTCGTCGAGTTTGGCGGTGATGCCATTGAAGTCGCCGGCGGTGGAAAAGCTGCGCGGGTAAACCTCGTACACCACGGCGTCCCGGATCCAATCGGGCGCTGTGCGAGCGTTAAGGGCGGAGAGATTGTCCGCGTGCAGGCAAAGCGCGGAGAGGCAAAGGCTCGCGGCGAGGGCCAGGATTGTGAACTGACGCAAGTTCGCTGTCATGTGCATTGGGTTCTTGAGAACGACCCGGTCAGCTTAGGCGGGAGACAAAGAAATGGCCAGTTGGCAGGGATCGTTTTGCGCCCACATGTACATGCGGTGCTCCGAACCGCGGAGTTCCTGAAGCACGGGTAGGGGCGGTCGTTTTAGTTCACTAAAAAGCCGCTGCTGGAAGCAGCGGCTGCTGAGACGATATGTGAACTCACGCCTGCCCGCGCCGACGAATGAGCAACAAGAGTGCGCCACCCGCCAGCAAGCTCCAAGAGGAGGGCTCTGGAACCAAGGTGTAAGATTCCACCCGGAATCCTGAATTGTAAGGATCACTCCAGTTCGCGACCGTCGGCAGTGGATTCGCCAGCGCGTCAATCGCGCTGTCAGAACCGCCGCCACCACTGGAATAGACATCAAAGATGAAAGTGTCCCCGAGGTTCAACCCGAGGCCGCCGAATTTGAACGCAACCGTGACGGAAGAATCGTCCTTTGTCACCGCGAGCAGATCGGGATTGGCTCCGTAGGTCGCGCTTTGCGGAGTCGGGTTCCATAGTGAGCCCGTCCAGTTGCGAATCTCGGCGCCGTTGCCACTGTCCACCCAAGAGCCGACCCAATAATTCATCCCCAAGCCGCCGAAGCCAAGACCAATGGGACGACTCCAACCGTTGCCGACGGGATCCCCGCCGGGCCCGGTGACGATGCCGATCATGTATTTGCCCCAGTCGGTGGTGACCGGATTGCCGGCGAGGCTTATCTTGAAGCTCAGATCGCTCGCGGTATTGTTGACCTCGACCGAGGTGATGTCCAGATGCGGCCAAGCCGAGAGGATGGAGCCTTCGCTGGTAGCGTCGGCGTAAGTGGCTGCCTGCACCGAACTGAACGAAATACTCGCCAGCAGGCTCGCAGTGGCAAGGTTGAGACGAAACTGCGTTTTCATGGGAATTGGGTTCGTAATCTTGGCCCTGATGCTAATCAGGCCCCAGGCGATGTCAAACTCTTTCGCCCACCGGGCCGCCGTGGTGAAAGATTTACATTCGCCCACATCCACATCCGTTAATCCGGTCTTCGCGGTTGACACCGGGGTCGCTTCCCCGCGACGATGTCGGCATGACTCAGCCAAACGCCATTCTTTCCTCTCGACGCGAGTTCTTGGTACATGCCGGTCGCCTGGCCGCTGCTTCAGCACTGGCGGGCGTGGCGATTCCCCGCGTCCACGCCGCCGAGAATAACACGATCCACGTCGCTCTGATCGGTTGCGGGGGGCGCGGCACCGGCGCGGCGGGCCAGGCCCTGTCGGTCAGAAACGGGCCCACCAAGCTGGTCGCCATGGCGGACGTCTTCCCACAGCGGCTGAGCGACAGCTACGACCGGTTGAACAAACCGTTCGGCGCCCAGGTGGATGTGCCGAACGAGCGGAAGTTTCTCGGCTTGGACGGCTACCAGAAGGCCATGGACTGTCTGAAGCCCGGGGACGTGGCCATCCTGACAACGCCGCCCGCGTTTCGTTGGCCGCACTTCACTTACGCGATCGAGAAGAGCCTGAACGTCTTCATGGAGAAACCCGTAACGGTGGACGGCCCGACCAGCCGCAGGATGTTTCAACTCGGAGAAGTCTCGGTGAAGAAGAACCTCAAAGTCGGTGTTGGCCTCATGGTCCGGCATTGCAAAGGCCGACAGGAGATGCACGCCCGGATTCAGCAGGGGGAGATCGGCGACCTGATCCTGCTGCGGGCCTACCGAACAGGTGGGCGTGCCGCGGTATCCGGGCCCGCGCCTGCGGGCACGACTGAATTGATGCATCAAATCCGCCGCTTTCACAGCTTCCTCTGGTCTGGCGGCGGGCTGTTCAGTGATTACAACATCCACCAGATTGACGAGTGTTGCTGGATGAAGAACGCCTGGCCGGTGCAGGCGCAGGCCGTCGGTGGACGACACTACCGCGCTGGCGCCGTGGACCAGAACTTCGATAGCTACTCGGTGGAGTACACCTTTCCCGACGGCACCAAGCTGTGGTTCACCGGCCGCCACATGGACGGCTGTCAAAATGAATTCGCCAGTTATGTCCACGGCACGAAAGGTTCGGGGATCGTCTCCACGTCCTCGCACACGCCTGGTCGAGTGCGCCTGTTCCGCGGCCATAACATCAAGCGCGAGGACATGCTTTGGGCCTTCCCTCAGCCCGAACCGAATCCCTACCAGACGGAGTGGGACGATCTCATTGACGCCATCCGCAATGACAAGCCGTACAATGAAGTTGAGCGCGGCGTGAAGGCCAGTCTTGTCACCTCCATGGGTCGCATGGCCGCACACACCGGCCAGGCCGTGAGCTACGAAGACATTCTCAACTCCGATCACGAATTCGCGCCGGGTCTGGAGAAGCTCACGGCGAGTTCACCCGCGCCGCTCATCGCGGGAGCGGATGGCAAATATCCGGTGCCGATGCCCGGACAGAAAAAGATGCGGGAGTATTAAGCGGTCGGGCGGCAACCCGTGGGCGAGGGAGCGACGGACTCTGCGGCCGAACCTCGTGCGGAGGCCGGTGCGGCAAACTCGACGCGACGCAAACCCGAGCCTGCCGCGGCAGAGGTTGACGAATGGATCGCACGCTACCCGGACTTTTCTCCGCTTGTGAAGAACGATCCTTGCGGTGGCGCCTAGCGTGCGCCTGCCTGCCGCAATTGCACCTCGTGGATTTCGACAAACGAAATCGGCACTTCTTCCGTTGCCGGGCCCTTCATCACCTCTATATGCATGTCGTTCGCGGTGATGCGGCTGACACGCGTGGCGTGGTATTCCGACCGCGAGGTCTTGATGACCAGCACCGCGCCCTTGCTTTTGTCTCGCCGCACCATCCCGAAGAAGTCGCTAAACCGGGTCTCAAAGAAGCGGCGGTTGAACATGAACTCACCGCGCTTGAAGACAGTCGGCGTCGCGGGCGCCGCCGCCGCCGCGGCAGCTTCCCGAGTCTCCGCCGCGATCTTCAGCCCACTGCCGTACTTGACTTCCGCCTCGGGGACGCCAGCGGGGCCGCCCGCTTCCGCTTCCGGAGATCCTTCCGGTTTGGGCATCCGCGTGGGCATGGAGAGAAAGACGATCTGCGGAAGGATGGGAATCACCACCGCGAGGCCGCAAACCAAGCCCGGCGGCTGGGCGCGGAAGATGGCGACCTCGTAAGCAGCCCAGAGATTCGCGGCGAAGAGCGCCAGGAGCACCAGCCAGCCCACTGGCGAGGTGAAAAAGCCTCCGATTAACGCCGGGTCGGCCGGGCGATCGAGTTTGGCTTCCACGGGAGTGACCACCACCGGCGGTCTCACCGGTTTCGCACGCTGCACCTCGGCTTCATCCTCCTCGACAAACGGCTCTGCATAGCGGGCGTACTTCGGGTTCTTCGACAGTTTCTTGAGATCGTCCTGCGAAAACTTCTCCCAACCCGTGCGGTCGGCGTACTTGCCATCCGTCAGGCGCACGACCGCGCCCTTGTCGTTGGCGGAGACGATATCGCCTTCCAGCGACGACCCGTCCGTCAACTTGTACGTCTCGGCATGCGCCGTCGCCGCGGCCAAACCGCCCCACGCCAGCACCAAAGCAATAGCAAATAATCTGCGCACGGTGGATGGAATAGCAAAGCCCAACTGGCAAAGGAAGAAAATTTGGCAGCAGGAAACTCGGCAACCGGCGCACTCATGGCATGCCTTGCGACGATGCCCGGGGCGCGAGAGGAAGATGCGTCAGTCTCGCCGACGCCGAGAAGTCCCCTCTACGCTCCGCCTTGCCCGGGAGGAAGGGTGAAGAAGAACGCGGCTCCCCTGCCCGGCTCGCTCTTCGCCCAAGCCCGGCCGCCGTGGCTTTGGACGATGTGCTTGACGATGGACAAGCCCAGGCCCGTGCCACCTTGGTCACGCGAGCGAGCTTTGTCCACACGGTAGAAGCGCTCGAAGATACGTTCCACCGCATCGGGCGGCAGGCCCGGTCCATCGTCCCGTACGCTTATTTCCAGCATGTTCTCGGAGAGACTTCGCGCGCTGATAACCACCGTCCCGCCGGTTTTGCCATACTTGATGGCATTGTCCACAAGATTGCAAAGCACTTGTTCGATGCGCGCGGCATCAGCGCGCACGCTGAGTTCGGGCAACTCATTCACGAGGGTCACAGCACGGGCGGCGGCGCGGGCCTTGAAATCATCGCAGACCTTGCCGACCACGTTCCGCAGCGAGACGGCCTGAAGGTTCAGCAGGACGCGCCCGGACTCCAATTCGGAAATCGTGAGCAGATCCTCGATCAGCAGTTGCAGGCGACCGGCGTTGCGCTCGATCGTCTGCAGGAAGCGGGTGGACACCGCGGGATCATCCTTCGCGCCGTTCAGCAGCGTCTCCACGTAGCCTTTGATATGCGACAGGGGCGTGCGGAGTTCGTGACTAACATTGGCGACGAAATCTTCGCGATTGCGTTCGAGTTGCTTAAGGCGGGTGAGGTCGTGGAAGACGAGGATCGTGCCGTGGCGTTGCTGGTCGGCGTCCAAGATGGCCGCGGCGCTGACATGCAGCCACAACTCGCCGGCACCGGGGAAACGCATCTCGCGGCTGCGCCAACGGTCTTTCGCGTCCAGGCTGGCCACGAGTTCGGTCAAATCGGGCCAGCGCAGCACCTCCAGCAGAGTCTTGCCCGCCTCATCTCCGTTCGTCGCGAAGAGGCGCACAAACGCGCGGTTGGCCAACTGAATGCGTCCGCTGTCATCCAAGAGCAGCAAGCCCTCGATCATGCTGTTGAAGATGGCCTCCTGCCGGGCCTCTTCACGTCCAGCGGAATGGGACTGCGTCTGTTGCAGAGCATCCAGTTCCTTCAGCGCCGCTCGCTGCGCGCGCAGGAACTTGCCCCGCCACCAAAGATGCAGGCCAACCAGCGCAAGCAGTAACAGAATGGTCAGCGCGGGCCACATGCAGGGGAAATCCGAAAACCGAAACCAGAAGCCCGAAGGCAAGCCGAGAATCGAATCCTGAAGCTCAGAGGCCGAAGCTCGAAAGCAAGTCGTGAGTTCAAGATTCGAGTTTGGCGGGCGGCATTCACTCCACAAATCGGTAACCGACCCCGCGCACGGTGTCGAGATGCTTTGAGGCGGCGCCGAGCTTCTCGCGCAGGCGGCGCATGTGGGTGTCCACCGTGCGCGTGTCCACGAGGCTGTTGTAATCCCATACGTCGCGGAGCAGAGCGTCGCGCGACTGCACGCGGCCTCGACGTTGGGCCAAAATGGTCATGAGCTTGAACTCGGTGGCCGTGAGCTCGACCCGTTTTCCCCGCACGGTGACGAGATGCCGTGGCACGTCAATCAGCAGATCGCCAAACTTCATGGTGTCGGGTTCTTCGGTTTTGCCGCGTCCCCGCTCCAGGAGTTTTCGAATCCGCAACACCAGCTCCCGCGGGCTAAAGGGTTTGGTGACATAATCGTCCGCGCCCAATTCCAAGCCGAGCACTCGATCCAACTCCGCCGCCTTGGCGGTAAGCATGATGATCGGCGTCGTGGCCGCCGCGGGATCACGACGCAAAATCTTGCAGACTTCCAGACCGTCCATTTCCGGAAGCATGAGGTCGAGCACGATCAGGTCAGGCAGTTGCGCCCGGGTCTTCTTCAGCGCCTCGGCCCCGTCGGCAGCGCTGAATGTGTCGAATCCGGCCTGGCGGAGGTTGAACTCCACGAGTTCGACCGTCTCGGGTTCGTCGTCCACAACCAGGATGCGGGATTTGGCGTTCATGGTCTGAGCTGCGTTTGCGCCGAGTGGCGGATGTCCTGTGCTTCGTATAGATAAACAACTTCCTCGGCGATGTTCTTGGCATGGTCGGCGATGCGCTCCAGGCTTTTGGCCGCCGTGATGAGATGCAGGCAGCGCACCACGCTATCCGGGTTACGGGTCATGAACTCGACCAACTGCGCCTGAATGGCCTTGTTCAGGGCATCCACCTCCTTGTCCCGTGGCACCAGCGCGCGGGCAGCGGCGGTGTCGCGGTTCACGAAGGCGTCCAGCGAGGCCTTGAGCATGCCGAGCGCGAGTTGCGCCATGCCTGGAAAGTCCACGGTCAATTTGACAGGTGCCTCCTCGCTCAGATCGCGGGCGCGCTTGGCGATTTTGGAGGCCTCGTCGCCCACGCGCTCGAGGTTCTGGCTGATCTTCATCGCCACCGTTACGAGGCGCAGATCGGTAGCCAGCGGCGCCTTGGACAGCAACGTGATGGCCTGCTCGTCTATCTCCACCTCGAAGCGGTCGAGGATGGAGTCGCTCTCATGCACGCGAAGCGCCAGATCATGGTCGCGGTTGACCAGAGCCTGGACCGATTCGTTGACCGCCTTCTCAGCGTGGCTAGCCATCGCGAGCAGTTGTTGTTTGAGGCCGCTGAGTTCCTGATCGAAGTGCGTTTCCATGCGTTGACTTTGCCTCAACCAAACCGGCCGGTCACGTAATCTTCCGTCCGCTTCTCGACCGGGTTGGTGAAAATCTTCTTGGTGGCGGCAAATTCCACCAGCTCGCCGAGGTAGAAGAACGCCGTGTCATCCGAGATGCGCGCCGCCTGCTGCATGTTATGGGTGACGATGACGATGGTGAATTCCTTCTTCAATTCCAGGATCAACTCCTCGATCTTGGCGGTGGCGAGCGGGTCCAGCGCGGAGGCCGGTTCGTCCATGAGCAGCACCTCTGGCCGCACGGCCAGCGCCCGCGCGATGCACAGCCGTTGTTGCTGTCCGCCCGAGAGGCTGATCGCCGGCGCCGCGAGCCGATCCTTGACCTCCTCCCACAACGCCGCCATGCGCAGCGACTGTTCGATACGTTCAGCCAGCACGGAGCGCGTCCGCAGGCCGTTGAGCCGAAGGCCAACCGTGACGTTGTCGGCGATGGACATCGTGGGAAATGGATTCGACTTCTGAAACACCATGCCGACGCGCCGGCGAACGACCACGGGTTCCACACTGCGACCGTAGATGTCCTGGCCGAAGAGACGAATTTCCCCCTCCATCCGCGCCTCGGGGACGAGTTCGTGCATCCGGTTGAGTGCGCGCAGGAAGGTGGATTTCCCGCAACCACTCGGTCCGATGATGGCCGTGACGGCCCGGGCACGCACTTCGAGCGACACGTTTTTGAGCACCTGGTGTTTGCCGAAATAGACGCAGAGATTCCGGACGGTGAGGGCTGGCGGTCCGGCGGCGAGTGGGGCCGTTGACGCGTGGGAGGTGACCGAGCTGCGGTGTTCTGCTTCGATGGTCATGGCTGAGTCAATTCTTCTGCTGGAAACGATCGCGGGTCAGCACGCGCACACTCACATTGATCAGCGTGATCAACAGCAGCAACACCAAAGCCCCCGCCCAGGCCTGGCGATGCCAGTCTTCGTAAGGCGCGATGGCGTAGTTGAAGATCTGAAGCGGCAGCGCCGCGATGGGGTCGGAGAGGTTGTGATTCCAAAACCGGTTGCCGAACGCGGTGAACAGCAGCGGCGCCGTTTCGCCCGCCACGCGTGCGAGCGCGAGCAGGATGCCCGTCACGATGCCTTTCAGCGCGGTGCGCACGACGATCTGAACGATGGTGCGCCATTGCGCAATGCCGAGCGCGAGGGCCGCCTCACGATAACCGTTGGGCACCAGTTGCAGGACTTCCTCGGTCGTACGCATGATGAGCGGAATCATCATCATCCCCAGCACAATGCCGCCAGCCCACGCGGAGAAGCCTTTCATCGGCAGCACCACCAACGCATAAACCACCATGCCCCAGATGATCGAAGGCACACCGTTGAGCACGTCGGCGGCAAACCGGACGCCCCAGTTGAGTTTCGACGAGCCGTATTCGGAGAGATACACACCGCCCAGCACGCCGACCGGCACGCCGATCATTGAAGCGATCCCGAGCAAGATGAATGTGCCGACGATCGCGTTGGCCATACCACCGCCGAGCTCGCCGACGGGCTTGGGCAGCTTCGTGAAGAAATCCCAGTTAATGGCGCCAAGGCCGGAATGCATGAGGTGATAGAACACCAGAAGCAGCGGCGCGATAACGAGCAGGGCGCACCCACAGGCCACCACCTGCATCAGGGAGTTCTTGAACTTGCGCCAGTTGTGGTTGGGAGCGTTCATCTCAATGCTGGGGCTTCACGCCCGGGCCGCCGAGAGTTTTCAGGAGCAATTGGGCCAGCGCATTGACCAGCACAGTCACACCGAGCAACACCAACCCGATCTCGAACAGCGAGTGCAGGTAAACAT
>CAYJNU010000173.1:0-1353 GCA_964371005.1 uncultured Verrucomicrobiota bacterium
ACTCTATACAAGTGGCGCGAAGGTCAACATTCGCGAGTTCCACCAATTCATCACCGAAGGGAAATGTGACAACCCGACCGTGGCTCCGTCGGTGCGCTCGAACCTCACCGCGGTGCTGGGGCGGGAAGCGGGTTACGCGCCTGGCGAACTGACGCTCGCGGACCTGATCAAGCAGGGAAAGAAGCTGCAGCCGGATTTCAAAGGCCTGAAGGCGTAAGTTGCGAGACGCAGTCAGGCTGGTTGGCCGGTCTCTGATCGCGGATCGCAGCGGGGATGAAAACATGATTCAGCCGCTGTACCCGGGACGTTTCGGCCGAAGGTCCTCTAGCTCGCTTCTCGACATCGAAACCACGACGCACATGACAGCAACGCGCCTGTTCCGAATCGCCATCGGCCTGATGGCACTGCATTGGTTCGCGGCAACGACGTTTGCCGGCGAACTGGAACGCGACTTCGCTAATCCGCCAGATGCTGCGCGCCCCTGGGTTTATTGGATGTGGATGGACGGCAATGTGAGCCGCGAGGGGCTCACCGCAGACCTCGAAGCGATGCAGCGCGCCGGCATTGGCGGCGTCATGGTCATGGAGGTGGACGTTGGCATTCCCAAAGGACCGGTGAAGTTCATGAGCCCGGAATGGCAGCAGCTCTTCAAACATGCGGTGAAGGAGGCGGAGCGGCTCGGGCTGCAAATCACGCTCAACGCCGGGCCGGGATGGACCGGCAGTGGCGGGCCGTGGGTCAAGCCCGAACAATCCATGCAGCACATTGTGGCGAGCGCGGTTGAAGTTGCCGGGCCCACGAACTTCAGTGCTGCGTTGCCGCAGCCGCAGCCCCGAAAGCCATACTTCGGCACGGGCGGACTGCCGCCGGAGTTGCTCAAGGCGCAGAACGAGTTCTACCGCGGTGTCGCCGTGCTGGCGTTTCCCACGCCGTCGGGCAACGAACGCATTGACGACATCGAACACAAGGCGCTCTACATCCGCGATCCGTTCTCGTCCATGCCCGGCGTGAAGCCGTTCATCCCCACCGCAGCGGATTTTCCGGCAACACCAGAGGGCGCAGGCATCGCTGCCGACAGTATCCTCGACCTCAGCGATCGCCTGAGCGCCGACGGAAAGCTCACGTGGGAAGCGCCAACCGGCAACTGGACGATTCTGCGCTTCGGTCGCACGAGCACCGGGGCCAACACGCGACCCGCACCGGCACCGGGCCTCGGCCTCGAATGCAACAAGTTCGACAAGGCCGCGCTCGACGCCCACTTCGAGCAGTTCGTGGGCACCCTTCTGCGCGAGGTAGTGGCGCAACCGTCCCGGTTGCGGCAGTCCCGGCAACCAGGCAGGGTGCGGGCGGGCC
>CAYJNU010000173.1:1363-15120 GCA_964371005.1 uncultured Verrucomicrobiota bacterium
GGGGCCAGCCCCCCAACCCTCCCGGTGGGCGGCGCCCCCGGCCTAAAACACGCCCCCCCGGCACTCCCGCAAGCGAGGACGCTCGCGCCACTACCAGCGGCTGGACCTCGCTGCACATTGACAGTTGGGAGATGGGCGCGCAGAACTGGACCGCCGCCTTCCGCGACGAGTTTCGCCGGCGCCGGGGCTATGATGCGTTGCGTTACCTCCCCGCCCTGACGGGGCGCGTCGTGGACAACCGCGAAGTCACCGAGCGTTTCCTCTGGGACTTGCGCCAGACGGCGCAAGAACTTGTCCTCGAAAACCACGCACAACATTTGAAAGCGTTGGCGCACGCCCGCGGCCTCGGCCTGTCCATCGAGCCGTATGACATGAACCCGACCGCGGACCTGAACCTCGGGGCGGTGGCCGACGTGCCGATGTGCGAGTTCTGGGCGAACTGTTACGAGAGCTGGTACAGTTGCTTCGAGGCGGCGTCCATCGCGCACACCGGCGGCAAGCGCATTGTTGCGGCGGAGTCCTTCACATCCGACGACAAGGAACGCTGGCGGATGCATCCGGGCAACTTGAAGGCGCTCGGCGACTGGGCGTTCTGCGCCGGCGTGAACCGCATTGTGTTCCATCGCTACGCCCATCAACCGTGGCTCAACCGCGCACCGGGCATGACGATGGGTCCGTATGGGGTGCATTGGGAGCGGACACAGACGTGGTGGGACATGGTGGACGAATTCCACCGTTACCTCGCTCGCTGTCAGGTGATGCTCCGACAGGGTGAAGCCGTCGCCGACATTCTCTACCTCACGCCTGAAGGAGCACCGCATGCCTTTCGTCCGCCCGCTTCGGCGGTGAGCGGCAATCCGCCGGATCATCGCGAATACAACTTCGATGCCTGTTCGCCCGAAACGCTGCTCGACCGCGCCTCGGTGAAGCGCGGGCAGATCGCTTTCCCCGGCGGCACAAGTTACCGGCTGCTCGCGTTGCCGAACGTGGACACGATGACGCCGAAGCTATTGCGCAAGGTGAAGGAACTGGCGAAGGCCGGCGCAACGATCGTCGGCGCGCCGCCGCGCAAATCGCCGAGTCTGGCCAATTACCCGCAGTGCGATGCCGAACTGCAAAGCCTGGCCCGCGAGATTTGGGGCGAGTTGGTAGTTCCGGCTTTAGCCGGTTCATCACGCCAATCGCCTGAAGGCAAAACTCCAAGCGCACCGGCTGAAGCCGGAACTACGAACCGACACCGTCGTATGGGCAAGGGCCGCGTGGTCTGGGGTGGAGAGCTCACCAAACACGCTTCGGATGCGGTCGTCACGAAACCTGGGTTGGAAGGCGCGAAGTGGATTTGGTTCGGCGAGGGCAACCCCGCCGTCTCAGCGCCGGTTGGAAAAGGCCACTTCCGCCGAGTGCTGACGCTGCCGGACGACCGAACGGTTGAGACCGCGCGGATCACTGCCACCGCCGATAACGAATTCGAACTTTGGGTCAACGAGCAGGTGGTTGGCTCCGGTGACAACTTTCACAACGCATACGAGTTTGATATTGCGACGCTGCTGAAGCCCGGATCGAACGTGTTGGCAGTCGCCGCTGGCAACGGCGGCAACGCACCAAATCCCGCCGGATTGATCGCCGCCGTGGAGGTTCGTTTCCGCGACGGACAGACATTGCGATTGCAGACCGACCGGCAATGGGAGACGTCCGAAAGCGTGACGGAGGGCTGGCAGGCGGCGAAGGAGCTTGGCGCGTGGGGCATGTCGCCTTGGGGACGCGCCGGCGAGAAGGTGATCGAGCCGGAGATCTACCCTGATTACGCCGGGTTGGCGGCGGTGCTGCGGGCCGATGGCGTATCGCCGGATTTCGAGGCGGACGGACCGTTGCGGTACACTCATCGCCGGGACGGCAGCGCCGACATCTACTTTGTGGCCAATCGCAGCGCGGGGACGGCTACGGCAAACGCTGCATTCCGGGTGACCGGCAAAGTGCCTGAGTTGTGGAATCCGCTCACCGGCGAAATTCGCCTGGCGTCGGATTGGACGGAGCGTGGCAGGCAAACGTTTGTGCCGCTGAAGCTCGACGCGCACGATTCGTTGTTTGTCATATTCCGTAAATCAGCGAAGCCACCACGCAGTTCGGGGTCAGCGCGGAACTGGGACGAGTTCACGGTTGCCCAGGAAATCACCGGCCCGTGGGAGGTGAGGTTCCAACCCGGCCGCGGCGCGCCGGAGCAGACGACCTTCGACACGCTGACCGATTGGTCCAAGCATGGGGATGCGGGTGTGCGGCATTTCAGCGGCGTGGCGACCTATCGGACCACGCTCGTGGCAAGTCCGGAATCTGAAGTCCGAAGTCCGAGGTGGTTCTTGGACCTTGGTAGGGTCGAGGTGATGGCGCGTGTTCGGCTCAATGGGAAGGATGTGGGCACAGTCTGGAAATGGCCGTTCCGCGTCGAGATCACCAAGGCTCTGAAGCCGGGGGCAAATCAGCTTGAGATCGAAATGGCAAATCTCTGGCCCAATCGCCTCATCGGCGACGCTGGGTTACCAACAGAGCAGCGCGTGGCTTGGACAACTTGGAATCCCTTCACGAAGGACACGCCGCTGCTGGAATCCGGTCTGCTCGGCCCCGTTACCTTGACAACGATCCGCAACAGAACGCCAAGCCATGCCGAATAGCGGCGGCGGAAGGAACGGGGAACCAAGCCGCAGCGGGGTGAAACGCTGGCGACCCACGCGTTTCGGAGTCTTGAGGTGGAGTTCCTCGCACCCGCGCGCCCCCCCGGGGTCTTCCTTCCCCCCGGAGAGTCCCCGGGCGCGGTGACTCGAGATAACCACTCGAACCGTTTCGCCTCCAGCAACGCAGCACAGGTCACCGCGTCGGCAAGCCGAAGCTTTCCATCCCGGGCGAACTTCAACCGCAACGAGTCCTGCGCGAGATGACAAACGACGCGGAGCGAGAATTCCAGAGGAACTATAATGTGGATGCTCGGTCTTACCGCTTGTCGTCGATTGTGAATGAGCACTTGCTGCTGTAGGCGATGAGAATGCCGTTGACGGTCTGTGTGGCGCGTTGCAGGCTTTGGGCACGTTGGCGGCGGCATCCATGAATTCTGTGTAGGTGACTGACTGGCCATGCTTGGCTTCGGAAAATCACGCTGGGCGGTCTTTGACTGCCGGACGGGCGCGTTCACCGCCCTGGACCGGCTGCCGTTTGAAATCGGCAGCGAGCTGGGCGCGGACCTGCGCCTGAACGGCCGCGGCGTCGCCGGCCGGCATTGCGCCATCTGCCGCGTGAAAGGCCGCGACGTCTGCTTGGTGCGGCGCGACCCTGACTGCGTGGTGTGCGTCAATGGCGCCGCGACCGACGTGACGACGTTGGAACCGGATCGGGACCACTCCGTGGAAGTCGGCGGTCACCTCCTCTTGGTGCGCGGCGGCAAGAACCTGGAGGCTTGGCGGGTCGGCTTGGACCATACGCTCTGGCTCTCCTTCAATCCCGTCACCAACGATTACGAGGGTGAGCTGCCGCTGGTTGACCTGTGCCGGCAGGTGCGGCGACAAGGCGATCATCCCGACACCGTGCTGTTGCCGAAGGGGGCGCAAATGGGTTTTTATCTCCGGCACGTCATCGCCGCACTGGGCGATCAACTCGGAACCGCAGACACCCAGCCGCCCGTCAATCTGTCGGCCGACGAATCGTTGGAAGCGGCGGTCACGCCGAACGTGGGCCGCGGCACGCTGGTTTGTCCGGTCTGCTGGCTTCAGTTCGAAGTGGGCGATGTGATGCACGTGGCAGTGCATGATTCGTTGCGGGGCGATCCCATCCTCGGTGCGGACGCGCTGCTGCGGTTTCACGCCACCCAATTCAACGATCGCGGCCAGGCACTCGACGCCTTCAGCCTGCCTTGCACGGACATCGCTTGTCCTCACTGCCGCCGGATTCTGCCGCCGGGATTCCTCGACTCTCCGCACCACATCTTCTCCATCGTCGGCGACCAGAGCGCGGGCAAGTCGTACTACCTGAGCGTGCTGATCAAGCAGTTGCCCGTGAGCCTGTATCAGCGCTTCGGCGTGGTCTTCCAGGACGCCGACCCAACGGGTAACGCGATCCTCAACGAGATGAAGCGCACCCTGTTCAGCGCGCTGACGCCCGAGCAGGCGCGGCTGGTCAAGACGCAGTTGGAAGGCGCGATGTACGAACGGCTGCCGCGCTTTGGCCGAATTGTGGCGCTGCCCAAGCCGTTCGTGTACAACCTCGCCGTGGCTCAGGACGCGTCACGCCGCAGTTCGGTGGTGTTCTACGACAACGCGGGCGAGCATTTCCAGCCAGGCCGCGATTCAGCCGACTCGCCCGGCGCCCAACACGTCGCCAGTTCGTCCGGGATTCTCTTCCTGTTCGATCCGTTCAACAACCCGGAGTTCCGTCGGCGCATGGCGAAACAATGCGATCCGCAGCTCGAACGTCCGATGCTCGATCAACAAGACGTCATCCTGTCCGAGCTGAAGACGCGCGTGAAGCGCTTGTTAAATCTGCCGGCCGAGGCGAAACTCGCCACGCCGCTAGCCGTGCTCGTCGGCAAGTGCGATACGTGGATGAGCTGGCTCGGGCCGACACCGTTCGAGGACCCATTGGTGGGCGAACGCTTTGAGTTCCCAGCCGTCCTCCGCAATTCCGAGAAAGTGCGCACGCTACTGTTGGAAATTGCGCCGACGATCGTCGCCAATGCGGAAAGCGTCTCCGAGCAGGTGCTCTATTTTCCGGTCAGCGCGTTCGGGCATTCGCCGGTGAAAATCGGGGCCGGCGATTACGTGCCTGATCCCCGCCAACTGAAGCCGATCCTGGTCGAGATTCCGCTTCTGTGGCTGCTCTCGCGGGTCATGCCGGAATTGGTGTCCATCTCGTGAACGCGAACGACACCCCCGCTCGTCTGCGAATTCCCGAGCCTCGGTGATGGCCTGGCAACTGATCTACACGAGTGCGTTGCGAACGCTGGTGCCCGGCCAGTCCGGTTACGGCACCGTGGCCCGCAGTGCCGACCTGCGCGAGGCGTTGATCCAGCGGTTGGAGCAGTTCAGTTATTACCAACACTTGACCGGGTCGGCTTTGCGGACGAACACGCCCAGTTATGTCGTCTCTGCCTATCGCGTGCTGGATTTCCGCGGGTCGCGGTATCATGTCCTCACACGCATCCAGGACGCCGGGTTGGATTTCACCAATCGTACCAACCATCTGGCGCATCACCTCGTCTTCGAGCCGGCAGAATTGGCGGCGATTCCTCCGCCAGCCGTCATCCTGTTGCAGTGGAAAGGCTGGCGCAGCCGTTGGGAGGAATCCCCGCGCTTTCTGGAAGCCGCCGATTGGGGCGACCTGCGGACGA
The DNA here is from genome assembly GCA_964371005.1 of uncultured Verrucomicrobiota bacterium. Taxonomy (GTDB): domain Bacteria; phylum Verrucomicrobiota; class Verrucomicrobiia; order Limisphaerales; family MWDV01; genus MWDV01. The sequence goes on from CAYJNU010000173.1 coordinate 6,732, forward strand.
TGCCACGTGCGGTTCCCCTGCCCGCCGCGGGATGGCAGCACGTAACCGGCGACGCCGGAAGCGCAGCGGCGCTGGTCGTGCGTCCACTCGCCGCGGGATGCAACCTGCTTTGCCCAGTGGGCGAGGAGCATGCGCTGCTCGGGCTGTTTGCGGAATCGCTGCAACTGCTGGATCCGGACGGACAGCATCCCGTCAAGCTCTGGGAACATCCGTTCACGACGTTCCTCCAGGCGGAGGATAACCCGGCGGATTTTCTCTGGCGCGGTTGCGTCGAGGGCACGCCCGGCGCACAGATGATTCAGCGCAGTTCCGACGGTTCTATACTGCCGATCCGGACGATCACCGCGCCCAGCAGCCATCTCGCCCGCCTGGCACGCGAGGGCAAGCCCAAGCGGGTGCCGCCAGCGAGTCCACCGCAAACGCCTGCGGTGTCCCCACCCGCCAGTTCGGCCCGGCCGTTACGGCTGGAGCATCGTCCGGGTGACCGCCGAGCGGCCCCGACTTCAGGGGCCAGCATCAAATCCGGTCCCGTTTCGAGGCGAGCGATCATTCTCGACTTCACCTCTCCACGGTTCTGGGTGCCGGCTCTGGTTCTCCTGCTGTTGGTGGCGTTTTGGCTGACCGCGTTCGTGTGGCCTGGTTTTCTGAAGTCGGAATCGGCCGTAGCCCCGCCTCTCGGCGCGATCCAGCTCGCAGAAGCCACTCCATCTGGCGAACCGCCAGGCACGTTACTTCCCGACGGCGCGCCGCAGCGAGCAATGAGCGCACGCGACAAGCTTGTTTCTCCGCCCGACAACGACGCGGATTCTCTGCCGCCCGCGGTGCTCGCCGACCTGAAGCGGCAACTGGACGACACGAAGACCTGGATTGTCGTGCTGGAGGGGGAATCGTCCTGCCCTGTTCCTCAGAGCACGGACCTGGATCTTCTCTTGCGATCGCACCTGATGGACGACAAGCCGCTCACCCAGATCGTGCAAGGCCGCGGCAGCGAAGGCCGCATCGAGTTGTCCGGCGAACCGGCGGCGACGGTTGAACTGGAATCAAACCCGACCCGCCCGAAGCAGATCACGGCCCGCCTCGCTGGCGTCCCCCGTCTCGTGCTCGAATGCGATGACTGGTTTGCCGCGGCGCGCGATGCGTCCGGCGCCAGCGCGACCGTCAGACTCAAGTCCTCAATCCCGCCCGCCGCCGGCGCTCTCACCCTGTTGCTGCAACCGGTTGCCGGTTCCCCGATGGAGCGGCCATTTCGTCTGGTGGTCCTGACGGGAAAGGCCTTGCCGCAGGTCGCGCCCGCGCTCTTGAGCAAGTCACTACTCCGTCCGAACCAAAGCGGGCTGGAAGCGATGTCCCCTGATTTGTTGGCGCGTATCCAGGAGATTCAAGTCGGTGGTGCCGGAGGGCGATGGCAACTGCGTGCTTCGGCCGCAAATTCCGCCGTTGCCGACCTGCTGGACCAGCTTGAAGCCGTGCTCCCGGCCGAGCCGGGGCGCGAACTGGACTTCGCCGCAATGAGCAAACGTCTCGGGAGCAAGCTCACCCAGGCGCGCCGGACCAGTGAGCACGCGAGCGCCGAGGCGGAGAAACTGCGCGTGCAAATCGAAAATGACCGTCCCTTGGGCAGCCTGATCGCCGGTCACACCAACGAACTGGCCAGCCTGTCCAGCTTCGCCAAAGCCAGGAAGCGTAGCCCCGATTGCCAGACGTACCTGCTTTATCTCAAAGAGATGCTCACGCCACTGGACGCGCGGCTCGCGCAACGATTGCCTGCGACGGACGCCCAGCCCGATGACGCGCGCGATAAGCTCAGCGAACTGGGCGGCGTCCTCGTCCATCACCCGCGGCTGAAAAAGGGGCTGGGCGGTTTGCCGCCCCGGTACTTCATGGACCGATGGGATGCCCTCGCGCGCATGCCGGACCTGAAACTCATGGAGGCCAACGTGGAGAAAACCCGCCGGACGATCGGCGACTGCGAAAGAGCCCTCGATCTCATCCCACGCGATCTGGCCGCGGTGCCGCGCGTCAGTCTGTTTCTGGTGACCAGCAGCCGGCAGCGGTATGAAATCATCCGCTTCACCGACTCCGCCTCCAACCCCGCGCCATGAACCTCATTGAAGCCGAGCGCCTCGTTCGCAAGATCACGGACGTGTTGCAGAACCACGCCCCGGAAGCACAGGCGCGTCCGCTGGCGCAGGCTTACGCGGAACTTTGCCGCACGGCCAATCATCGCCTCGAACAGTGCGCCGCGATGCTCGATCAGGGCGACGAGCACCAGGCACTGCAACTGGCCGAAGCACCACCGCCGGTGCTGGAGTTGGCCTCGCGTCTGACTTTCCGTGAAGGCAACGACTGGCGCGAGTTTTGCCGCAAGAACGATCTGCCCGTGCCGGATGCGCTGGAAGGCCGGTTCATCCGCCAGCTCAACACGGCTTACGGCAAGGGCATCGCCGCGGGCCACGAACTTTACCGCGCCTATCGCCAGGCCGTGCTCCTGCACCGGGACGAGGACGCGGTCAAGGCGCTCCGGTCCATTGTTTGGCGCAACCCCGCCGACACCCACGCGCCCCGCGAACTCAATCGGTTGGAGCGCAACATTCTGCGCCTCCGCCTGGAGGAACTGGACAAGACGCTCCGCGCCGGGGACGACCAACGCGCGGCGGAACTTGTCGAGGCCATCGAGACGCTCGACTTCCAAGCCCGCCCCGAGGGCGAGGTGTGGCGGCGCGGACAGGAAGCGCGTTGCCGCCGCTTGCTCAGCCAGGCGGGCCAATGCCGTGCGGAGGGAAGCTGGGATGTCGCCGCCAACTATCTTGCAGAGGTTCGGGCATTGTGCCAGGAACACAACCTGCAACTCGCCCCCTCCGCCGGGGCGGCGCTGAGCGAATTGGAGGACTGGGTCGCTGCCGCTCACAAGGAGCAGTCGGAGAAAGACCGTTTCGCACGCGCGCTCGTCGAAGTGCGACAGATGCTCGCCCGGGGCGAGGAACAACAGATGGCTGGCGAATTCCCCGACCGCGCTCAACTGCGCGAGCAACGGGACGCGTTGCGCCACAAGTGGCGCGAGGTCGAGCTGGCCGATCGTCCGGTGGGCGAGGACCTGCCCGGGCGCGTCAACAAGCTGATCCGGCTCTTCGAGGTCCGGCTGCATCGCCTCGAGCGGCGACGGCGAACGCTGGTCTTCGCGGGAGTCCTGCTGTTCACAATTGCGGCAGTGACGACCAGTTGGTTCTTCTGGCAACACCGCTTGGCGAACGATGTGGCGGCGGAACTGAAGACGATGCGGGACGAACGACAAGTGACCACTGCCGAGAAGCGGTTGGCCCAAATTCGCTCCGAGACCACGCACGTGGCCTCTTCCCCGGCGGTGGTTGCGGCGGTGGCCGCCACGGACGAATTCCTGAGCCAGGAGCGGCAACGACTCCAGGACTCCGCGCGCGCACTGGCACAACTTCAGACGCAGGCTGATCACGGTTTCACCAACCTCACCCCCGAACAGATTCAGGCGCGCTTCGACGGTGCGCAACGCGCGATGGAAAGCCTCGCGCGGGATTACCAGGAAGCGCCGCGCGCCAAGCTCACCACGCTGTTGAACCAGTGGGATCTGTTTCTGGATACGCGGCGGAACGAGCGCGCGGCTGACTGCGAGGGGCGGCTTAGACGGGCGGAGGAGGTTGCCGGGCGGGACTTGGCTTACGAGCGTGGACCGGAAGTGGTGCGCGCCGGCCTGGCCGCGCTGGACTCGCAGTTGCGTGAATTGCAGCCGCTGATCGCTCCAACGTTGCCGCGACTGGCGCCGCCGCCCCATCTGCAAGCCGAGTTCAGCACGCTGCAACAACGGATGCAAACCTGCGCGGCGGAATTGGAAAAGTGGGAACAGATTCAGGCCGCCTGGCGCAATCCCACCTCGCTGGAGCGATACCTCGAATCGCTCAAGACCTTCCAGCAGTCGGAATTCGCCTCACCCGCCGAGGCGCGGCAGGCCAGCGAGGTGTTGGCGCTCAACGTGTCTGCCTCGGCACTGTTGATGGCGCTGCTGCTGCCCGGCCAGCCGGAAGCCTGGGCCCAGTTCCAGACCGGGGCCGGGTTGCCGCTCCGACCTGACGACGTCATGCCATCGGAGCGCGCGAAATTCCGTGAGTTGCGCGACGACGAAAACATCCACAACCTCCGCGTCTTTCGCCGAACGATTCGCCCTCCCGCGACGCCGGAGCCCGACGCGCTCCGCACGTTCTATCTGCGCGGCGACTGGGAAAACACGCGGTCGTCGCTCAAGCGCGGAATCGTTTACGACCCGAAGGAATCGCCCACCGGACTCCGGTTCAAGCGCACGAATTTCTCCTCCTACCTCGAGTTCGAAGAACTGGGGCCCGCGCCTGAGTCCGGTGCGTTTGAGACGGTGGGGTTGAGGCAGTTGCTCGACGGCGGCAACACGAATTACACCACCGCGCTGCTCCGGGTGCTGGATCAGGTCAACCGGGAACCGAATTCCAGCCCGCTGTTTCGGGCGTGGCTTACGCTGCGGCTGCATGAGATGCTGGAGTTGCGACCCGTGCTCTGGGGCGCGCCCTGGTCACCGGCGGTCGCCGCGGATCGCCTCCACTTGCGCGCGCTGGGCGCCGAGAACCTCCGCTCCGGCGACTGGCTCATCCCGGCGCGGCAACAGGAAATGTACGAGCGGCTCCAGGCGCATTTCCGAGCGGCAGGTCAGGTGTCCTACCTGACTCAGGCACGGTTGTTCCACTCGCTGGCTCGCCAGGCGACCGAGGCGGGGTTTGCGCTGGCGGGCCATGTGGATGGCACCGGCAAGCCCGCGCTGGCCGTCGAGGCCAAGGCGGGGTCGCAACTCTGGGGTTGGTCGCTGGGCCAACGCCGCCCGGCTTTGCTGTTCCGACTTCAGGACGGAAACGCCGCCTTCACGGTGGTCAGCCCTCCCCTGCCCTTTTCCCCGTTGCTGGTGCTCCGCGCGGATCGCCGGGAGCTGCTCGCGAAAGTGAAGCAATCGCTGGGGCCGCAGTCCGCCGAAGCCGGCACCGCGCTGCCCCCTCTCTTTGCCGCTCCGCATGAGTAACTCGGGCCCATTTCATCTCCGCTGGCGTGGTCAGGTTTCCGGGCCGTTCTCGCAGGCGGAAATCCTGCAGAAGCTCGAAGACCACGAAATCGGATTGTGGCACGAACTCGGCCAGGCGGATGAGTGGACGACGCTCGGCGACTTTCTGGAGCAACAAGACTGTGAACGCGCGTCGGCAACGCCCCCGCCGCTCCCGACGCAGGTGCAACCACCGACCGCCGCCAAACCCCAGCGAGTGCGCGTGAGCCCGGTTCCGAACCCGGGCGCTGCACCGCTCGCCCAGCCCGTGGAAGATATTCCTCCGCCAGTGGCCAGCCCACCGGCGAAAAGTCTCAAGCTCTTCGTGGCGTTGGGCGCGGTGCTCGGCTTTACGGGTGCGCATAATTTCTACGCCGGCTATCGCGGCACCGCCGTCGCCCAACTGGTGCTCGCCGGCGTGACGCTCGCCCTGGGGTTCGGTCTGATTATTTCGTGGTTATGGGCGTTGATCGAACTGATCATTGTTCACACCGACGCCCGTGGAATTCGGATGCGATGAACCGTCTTATGCGAACACCGGAGTCAACCAAACCGTCAACCGCCCGCGCGCAGGACGTGCCGCCATCCCCGGACGCGCTCTCGCTTAGTTGGAGCGAGGAAGACATTGAGAACCGCCTTGGCCTGTTTAAAGGCGGGCGCTACACCAGTCCGAACAAGCTGCTGGGCTTCGCCGCGGCGACGGTGCTGACGGCGGCGTTTTTCGCGCTGCTGGTCTATGTGTTTTCCGCGACGCAGTACTTGCAGCCGTTCGCCATTGTGTTCATCCGCCCTGGCAATTTGTGGACCACCGTGCCGGCGATGTTCTTCTTCTTTTGGGCCAACGCGCTGCTGGCGATCAAGGCCCGAAAGCTTCGCTTCCAGCAACGGGCTCTGGACCTCGCTGCCCTGCCGCAACATCCCGATTTCGTGCTGAATGAGGCGTCGGCCCGAGCCGTCTTGGAGCGCATTCACGGGCTGGTGGATCATCCGCGGCATTTCATCCTGCTCAACCGCATTGACCGCGCGCTTTCCAACCTTCACAACATCGGCGGTCTCAGCGACGTCTCGACCATTCTCAAGAGCCAGGCTGAGAACGATGAGAACCAGATCGCGTCCAGCTACACACTCGTCAGCACAATGGTCTGGGCGATTCCGGTGTTGGGCTTCATCGGCACCGTGCAGGGTTTGAGCGCGGCGATCAGCACCTTCACGCGCACGCTCGCCTCCACGGCCGATCTCAACGCGATCAAGAGCAATCTGCAAGGCGTCACCAGTGGCTTGTCCACCGCGTTTGAAACCACGCTCGTGGCGCTCGTGGCGGCGCTCGTCATCCAGCTTTTCCTCAACACGCTCCACAAGCGGGAGACGGATTTCCTGGACGAGTGCAATGACTACTGCCACCAGCACGTCATATCGAAGCTGCGGCTGATTGATCGTACGCGCAGAGAACCGGAGGTCGCCACACCTCCCGCCTCGTCCCCGTCCGGCCCGGCTCCGGCCGCCTGACGCGGGCCCACGCCCTGAGTCACCCGCCCATCATGGCCAGCAAACTTCGCAGCGGCTTCGGCACGAGGATCAGCTTCTTCTCGTTTCAGGACATCATCACGGCGGTGACGGGCATCCTCGTTCTCGTTACGTTGATTCTGACGCTGTATTTGAACGAAACGCCTCCGGTGACGGATTCGGAGCGCGAGCTCAAACAGGCCCTGACCGGGGCGCTGACGGAGTTGACGCGCGTCAGCGCCGCCAACCAGCAACACCAGACCAACCTCAACATCCTCGCCGCCGCGCCGTCGCCGGAGCGGTTGCTGGCGGATATTCGCGAGTTACAGAGCCACCTCGCCACCCAGTCCAACCAACTCTCACTGGTGGCGGCCAACCTCACGGCGCGCGAAGCCGACGCGACCAAACGCGCCGAACAACTCGGCCTGGCGGGATTGAGCGAGCGTTCGGATCAACTACAGGAGGCGCTGGATCAACATTCGCGAACCAACGAAACGCTCATCGCCGAGATTAAGACGTTGGAGCGTGAACATCAGGACCTGGAGGCGCGCATCGAGGCGCTGAATCGCGAACACAAGCTGTGGCTCATCCCGGATCTCACCCCGGGCGGCAAGGAACCCGTGTTGGTGACGGTGGCCAGCACCAACCTCACTTGCCAACGCTTCAACCAGACGACGAACCGGATGCAATTCCCCGCGGCGGAAGCCGAGGGCGGGTTGAGTCGCTGCTTCCGCCTGTGGGACCCGGAGCGTGACTACCTCGTGTTCTATGTCCGGCCGTCGGGCATTGACCTCTTCCTCCGCTGCCAGGAACTTGCCAAGCGCGCCGGTTTCCAGGTGGGCTACGACGCAGTGGAGGAGGAGCGACAACTGGTGTTCAACAGTCCGTCCGGCCCATGAACCGTCGAACCCTCGAACAGCCGGACAGTCTCGAGATGTTGCTCGACACCATGTGCAACACGTTCGGCGGGATCATCCTCATCGCGCTGCTCATTGCTTTGCTGGCCCGGGAAACCAGAGTGCAGGAGGCTGAGACGCGCGCGGTGACGGAAAGCGAAGCGATGCTGCAGCGGCGCCTCGCCTCGGTCGAGCAGGACCTCCGCGAGGCCCGGGCGAGGCAGACCAATCTGGAGCAGCAAGCGAGAGATAGTACGCAGGCTGGGTTGCTCCGGTTGGTGGAACAACGCGAACAGTTGCGCCAGCTCAGCGCCGCCCTGACGGAACTCCTGCGCAACAGCCAGCGCCAGTTCGACGCCGGACCCATTGCCAACACCGGCCAGGTGGAAGAGGCAATCCGCCAGATGCTCCAGCGCGTGAGCGACACCGAACAACGCCAAACCGAAGCGCGTATCTTGCAGGCAAGTCTGCAGGGGAAGCAGCGCGAACTGCGGCGCACGCTGCAGCAGGATTCCAACCGCCTGGCCCAGGCCCTCGCCCCACACGTCCAGCGCTTGCGGCTGCCCCGCGAACATGAAACGACCAAAACCCATCTGTACCTGATCGTGCGCCATGGCCGGCTCTATCCGCTCTATATCTTCCGCAACGACAATCCGGAACGAAACACCAATTCGCTCCGGTGGGTGGAAGAGACTCCGACCGTCCGCCGTGTCGAGCCGTTGCCAAATCTGGGCGCACCTGTCACCACCGAAAACGCGCTGTGGCCGTTCTTTCAGCAGTATCCGCCGGACAATTTGTATTTGGTGTTCCAGGTGTACGAAGATTCCTTCGCCGCCTTCAACATCGCCAAAGCCGCCGCCGTCACGCAGGGATTTGAGTACACCTGGCAGCCGCGCCGGAACAGCGA
>CAYJNU010000174.1:0-15108 GCA_964371005.1 uncultured Verrucomicrobiota bacterium
TGTCTGCAGCGACCTCCGGCGGAAGGAAATCCCGGTCCGACAGGCCAACAACTTCCTCGGGTCGCGACTTGCCCATCCGCACCGCCAGAGTCCGATTGGCGAGCAGGAAACGGCTGTCGCGATCTTTCACGTAAATGCTGTCTGGCATCAGATTGATAACCGTGCTCAAGAGCTCTCGCTCGCGCGCCAGGGTTTCCTCCGCCCGCTTGCGCTCCGCGATGAACCGCGCTTGCTGGATGTTTTGGTAGGCGGCGGTGGATAGCTGGCTGGCCAACGCGAATAATGCTTGGGCCACCTGCCCGAACTGCTCCCGGGACATCTTGGGCACCTTCCGAAACGCTTCGAGGAATGCCGGCTCGTCCGCCCCGATCTCCCGGGCATAGGCCATCATGCGTTCTTCGCTTTGGGCCTCGTTGCGGACCTGGCCGATCAGCCAGTTGGCCACATGGCGTCCGCCCACGGTGATGCTGGCGCCGGCATCCCACAAGCCGCCGCTCAAACAGGGTTGAACCACGGGGCCGGCTGGATTGTGGCGGCCGAGGATCGCGTCGGAACAGTAACAGTTTTTCAAACCCTTCTCGGTCCGGCGGATGATGTCGCTGCAGAGCGCGCAGAAATTGCTCGGCTGCGTGATCGGGGTGCCATCGGGGTGCGTGATAATGGACGCCACGCCGCAGGCCCCTGCAAACAGGTCCTGGAGGCGTTGAATGTCCACTGGATTGAACAAGTCCTCGAAGGCAATCCCTCCCGGGGCGTCCAGCGGCTGAGTCAGCGCGACGATGCGTTTCTCCAGCGCTTCTTCCGCCCGCTTGCGCTCCGTGACATCCTGCACGATGGAAAACAGGAGCCGCCGCCCGCTCACATTCACGGGCGAGGAGCGCACCTCGACGGTGCGAATCTCGCCGCTGGCGAGCCGGTGCGGGAAGATCAGATCATCGCACTCTTCACGCTCAACGCGTTCCCGCGCTGCTTTCACCTGCTCGGGAGGCAGTTGGTTGATGTCCTCAATGGCCATGCCGCGCAGGGTTTCGCGCGGGTAGCCGTAGAAATGCGCGGCGGCCGAATTCGCTTCCGCGATCGTGCCGCTGGCGGGATCAATCAGCATCATCACCGCCCGACTGTGTTCAAAGATGTGGCGAAACCGTTCCTCGGATTCCCGCAGGGCCTCGTCGGCGAGCTTGCGCCCGGTGATGTCGAGCGTGACCCCCGCTACGCGCACGGGCTCCCCGGCGGCGTTACAGAAGACCCGGCCCCGCGTGGCATTCCAATGCACGGAGCCGTCCGGCCACACCGCGCGCTTCTCCACGTCGTAGTCGGATCGCGCCTCCACCGCCTGTCGCAAGGCGGCGTCCACGCGTTCGCGGTCTTCTGGATGCACCCGTTCGAGAAACCGCTCGTAGGTCATGACCGTTTCGGGAGGCAAGCCGTATAGCGCCTTGCACCGTGAGGACCACGCGACTTCGCCGGTGGCCATGTCCCAGTTCCAATCGCCCAGTCGCCCTGCCTCCAGCGCGAGTTGGAGGTTTGCCTCGCTCCGGCGCAAGGCTTCCTCCGCGCGCCGGCGTTCCGTGATGTCAATACCGATGCCCACGAAATAGTCCTGGCGATCAATGTGCAGCGCCACCGCCGTGAAATAGAAGGGAATTCGCTGGCCGCTTTTGGTGACGAGGATGGCTTCTACTTCGGCGTGTCCTTCCGCGGGAATGCGTTGCACGGCGGCGGCGATGCGGGCGCCCTCCTCGGGTTCGCCACGATACCAATCCAACAGCGTCATCTGCGCCAGTTCCTCTGCGGAGTAACCGGTAAGGGTCTCGTGCTGCTTGTTCCAGCGAACCAGTCGCCCCTGGTCATCGTAGAGATACAGCAAGCCAGGGACACTGTCCAAAACCGCGTTGGTGAACCTCCGCTCGCGTTCCAGTGCCGCCTCAGCCTGCTTGCGCTCGGTGACGTCCTGGACCGTGCCAATGAGGCGGATCGGCTCTCCCTCCGGACCGAGGACTACCTCTGCCTGTTCGCTGACGATGCGGACCGATCCATCCGGCCGGACGATGCGATGATCCAGCACGTACGGCTGGTGCGTGCGCAGTGCGGCGGTGACGGCCAGACTTGTCTGCTCCCGGTCCTCAGGGTGAACGAGCGCCCGGAAAGTCGCCCGCGTGGGTGTGAACGCTTCCGACGTGACCCCCATAATGCGGAACGTTTCCTCGGACCATTGGAGGGAATTGTGAACCAGATCAATCTCCCAACTGCCCAGGTGCGCCAGGCGCTGGGCGTGGGCCAGGCTGGCCTCGCTCGTTCGAATCGCTTCCTCCGCCCATTTGCGCTCGGTGATGTCCAAGTGCGTGCCCAACATGCGCGCGGGACGTCCCTGCGGATCGGATTGAACCACCCGACCCAAGGACAGAATCCATTTCCAGTCGTCGCTCTTGGTCTTGAGACGGTACTCCATGCGGTACTCGGTGCGTTCGCCCTGCACGCACTCTCCGAGGGTGCGAGCCGCCCTCTCCAGATCGTCGGGATGCACCTGCTGCCGCCACCAGTCCGCGCTGAAGGCCGTTTCCCCTGGTTCATAACCGAGCATCCGCGCGTACTCGTCGGTGACGACGGCCTGCCCGGTCTGGAGGTTCAGGTCGTAGAGTCCCTGGCTGGTGCCTTCCAGGGCCAAGCGTAGCCGTTCTTCACTCTCCCGCAAGGCGCTTTCCGCCCGGGTGCGCTCGGTGATATCCAGGTGCTGAACGATCGCATGCACCACCCGGTTCTGCGCGTCCAAGACCGGGGAGATGGCCACGTCCAGGACCGCCTGCGTGGCGGCGCCGAGGTGCAGAGACCCAAGCCGGGCACTGTCGTAGCGCAAGGTGAACTGAACCGGCTCGCCCTGCTCAAAAACCCGTTTCACCAGGGGCATCACTCCCTGTTCCTCCACGATGTTGTCTTCAAGCACGTTGTACTTGCCGACCAACTCTTCGTTCGTGACCTGAAGCAAATCTCGGCAGGCTTGGTTCATGCGGATGAGGGTGCCTTGGTCATCCGAGACCCACATGGAGCGGGGATTGTGTTCGATGATCGTATCCAGAAAGGCTTCAGAGTCGCGGAGGGCCGCTTCGGCCCGTTTGCGTTCGGTGATGTCCTCGTAGGTGCCCAGCACGCCGACGATGTCGCCGCGGGCGTTGCGCAACGGCACTTTGTTGGTCAGCAACCACCCCTGGCTGCCATCCAAGCGGACTTGAGGTTCCTCGAAGCTGAGCTTGCTCTCGCCGGTTTCCATCACCCGCTGGTCATCGGCCCGATAGCGATCGGACAAGGCGGCGGTCATGGTGTCATCGTCCGTCTTGCCGATGAGCACGCTGGGATCGGCGACGCCGTGGTCCCGGGCGAAGGCCGCGTTGCACCCCACGTACACGCTGTGCCGGTCCTTCCAGAAGACCCGGGTGGGAATCGTATCCAGGACGGTACGGAGCATCTGGCGGGAAGCGAACAGCGCTTCTTCCACGCGCTTGCGTTCGGTGATTTCCCAGGCCAGGTCCGCCACGAACTGCACCACGCTGGTGTCCGCTTCCGTGTAGGGCCGAGGTTTGTTGCCCATTCCCAGGATCGCCACGATCCGGTCGTCCCGCAGGATCGGCACGACCAGTTCGCGAATCACCGGCGCATGTCCCTCCGGCAACCCCTTGCGATGCGGCAGTGAGGCGTAATCGTTATGAATGACCGGACGACGCTCGCGCACGCAATCCGTCCAGACGCCGGCCTTGTCAATGGAGTAATGCAGTCCCTGGCCCTCTGCCTGGCAGAACTCGGCCCGGGTCCGCGTGGACCACGCCTGCAAGGAAAGCGTTTTCTGATCGGCCTCGACGAAATGGAAGAATCCGACCGGGCTGTCGGTCAGTTCCCCCACTTCGTCCAGGGTCTTCTGCAGCAATTCGCCCAGCGAGTGTGTCGCAGCGGACTCCATCAGCCGCAACCGCACGCGGATGAGTTGTTCGGTGCGCTTGCGCTCGGTCAGGTCGCGCACTGCGGTCATGCGCCACTTGTCACCGCCAACCGTTGCTGTGCGCGCGCGGGCCTCAACTGGAAAGGTCGTGCCGTCCTTGCGAAGTGCGTGATGTTCATACGGCTCGATTTGATCTTGAGCCACCTGACGGGCGACCGCCTCGCGGTACTCCGGCGCCACGCAGTCCAGCATCGACCGGCCTCGCAGTTCCGGTCGCTGATATCCCAACATTTCCGCCATGCGATCGTTGCAGTCCTCAATGATGCCCTCGCGAATCAGGACGATGCCTTCAAAGGCCGCCTCGGCCAGCCGACGGAAGCGCTGCTCGCTTTCCAGTAAGGCCGCCTCGGTCCGCTTGCGCTCAGTGATATCCAAGTGGGTGCCCGCCGCGCGCATGGGCTTGTCGGCGACGTCGCGCTCGATGACCTTGCCTCGGTCCAACACCCACACCCAAGCTCCTGACTTGTGGCGCATGCGGTGTTCCATTTCATAGAACGGCGTACGGCCTTCCAAGTGAGATCGAAGTTCCTCGCGCATGCGTGGCACGTCTTCCGGGTGCACGAGTGTCTCCCAACTGTGGAGATGAGGCTCAATCTCATCGGGTGTGTAGCCCAGCATTTGGGCGTAGCGCTCATTCACGCGCACTCTGCCAGTCCGCACGTCGGCGTCCCAACTCCCGAGATTGGCCCCTTCCAATGCGAGCGCCAAGCGCTCCTGGCTTTCCCGGACCGCGGCTTCTGCTTGTTTGCTTTCAGTGATATCACGCCCTTCGGGAATGAGCAGCACCACGCGGTGGGTCGCGTCGAGGACCGGCTTGATGGAGAAGTCGATGATGGCCTTGGATTCGCCCGCCCCCTGTACCATCACCTCGTACCGAATGAACTCTCCCTGAGCGGCTCTGCTGATGTGCTCACGGAGTTGTCGCACACGAGCTTCACCGCCGCGCCACCAATGTGTCTCCCAGAACGGTCGGTTGATGACTTCCTCGATCGTAACGCCAGCAAAGTCCAGGGCGGTTTGGTTGATCTCGGTGAGCATGCCTTCCGGGGTCATCAGACCGGTGAACTGGTACGTGGAATTGAAGATGGCCCGGAAGCGCTGTTCGCTTTCCCGCAGTGCATCCTCCGCCCGCTTGCGCTCCGTGATGTCCCGAACCGTTGTCACCATCGAAGCCTCGCCTCCGAACTCGGTGGCTTCCACCGAGATCAAGGCTGAGAACCGCTCCCCGGACTTCCGGCGGCCTTCCACTTCCATCTCGCGGACACGACCGGTGTGCTCCACTTCCCGGAGCAACCGGTTTCGCTCCTCGGGATCAGCGTAAAGGCCCAGGCTCAACGCGGTCCTGCCTGTCGCCTCTTCGCGGGTGTAACCGAACATGTGCTCGAAGCCATCGTTGACATCCAGGATCTCGCCCGTGCTGATTCTGGTCAGCGTGACGGAATACGGGGAAGAACGGAAGGCTTTGGCGAACTTCTCTTCAGATTGTCGGAGGGCTTCCTCCAAGCGCTTGCGATCCGTGATGTCGCGCGCAGCGGCATAGATCAGCTTACCCCGCGGCGACGATCGCCACTCGATCCAGCGGTACGAACCATCGCGTGCGCGGTAGCGATTTACAAAGTTCAGGACCGGCTGCTGAGCATCCAGGTGGGAGATCGCCTCCATCGTAGCCGCCACGTCTTCTGGATGCACGAAGTCAAGAAAGCTCCTGCCATCCAGTTCCGCCAATGGATATCCCAACACCTCTTCCCACTGCGGATTCACCCGTCGGAAACGGCCATTCGTATCGGCAACGCACAGCAGATCCAGCGCGTTGGTGAAGTAACGGTCCAGCTCCTCGGTTTTGGCCTGGAGTGCCGCTTCCGCCTGTTTCACCTCCGTGATCTGGGCCTCCAAGTTGGTCACGCTCTGCTGCACCTGGCCGGTCATGCTGTTGAATGCCTCCGCCAAGCCTGCCACCTCCTGGGGACCACTCACCGGGGCACGCAGTTCCCGCTCGCCCGCCGCGATGCGCTTGGCGGTCTCCGTCAAATGGACCAGGGGCACAGCGACCCGACGGGCGAACGATACCCCCAGCAAGCCTGCCAATGCGGAGGTGATCAGGATGATCGCCAGGAAAACCGCGGCCTCCGCGAGGACGCCTTGGTACGCTTCGCCCCGCGGCAATTCAGTCACCACCGCCCAATCCGGCTGACCCACTTCCGCGTAAGTCCCCAGCACCGCTTCGCCGCGTATTCCTCGGTAGGCCTGCACCCGTGGAGAGGCCGGCCCGCCGGAGGTGGTGAGGAACTCCCGGACGCTGTCCAGTTGCCGCACGGATTCGCCGCGCAATACGCGCACCGTGTCATCGAACGCAATCAATTGTCCCTGGCGGTCCACTACGTAAGCGCAACCCCTGTCACCGACCCGGAGTTGCTCCACCAACGTCCACATGAACTTGAGATTGACCTCCGCCACCAGCGAACCTCGCCAGTCGCCGAGCGGGTCCGTCACGGGAACGGCCAGGATGACCAGGGGTTCGCGCGTGACCGGGTCGAAGTAAACGTTCCCCACGCGTTGCTCACGATCCCGACCTCCCAACCGCGCCGCGGCCGGAAGACGATCGAGGAGCGTCTCCAACCCGGGTGGCGGGAGACGCGACGCCTGCGCGGCAACCTGCTCTTCGGCGTTCAGCAGGGCAATCCAGCGGATGGCCGATTGTCTGTCCAGCAGGCCCGACAAGATGCGGTCCTGCTCGGCCGGCAACAAGGTCGGCAAGGCCGTGAGCCAGATCGTGGTCTGGAGGACGCTCAGTTTGTCTTCGATGAAACTGCTGACGGCGCGGGCGGCCCCGCGTGCGACAAGCTGTTGCCGGCTGGAGACGACTGCCTGATGGGTGCGCGCGCTCGAAGCCAGTTGCAGGCTGCCCGCGATCACAAGGGCCGTGGCGCAAAGACCGAAGAAGGTCAGCGCCAAGGTCGTGGCCAGCTTTCCGCGCATTGCTGGATGCTTGTTACGCCGTGTCATGGTTTGTCCGTTTGTACCGTGGGGTCAGCGAACAACCTGGTTCGCTTGACTCAACACGAAAATCAGGTCCGCCCGGTCGGCCGCGAGCCGTTCCAGGATGGCCCGCTCGACCGCCGGCTGGGAATCTGTCCGAGGCACGGCACGAACGATTGGTTCAGCTTGCGTGCAGCCGAACTCGGTCAACTGAGTCATGCAGCCCTCGAAAGTCGAGGCAAAGACATCCAGACCGCACCGCACGCCAACCCGGCACGGCGCTTGGGTCTGGCTGCAACCGGGCCCCAGCAAGCCCAGCGCAACACCCACCATCACCAGCCGCGCGTAGCGGTCCAGTCGGCGGCGACATGCTCGCAATTGCTTTGCTCGTAAGAGCGTTTCCACGTCACATCCCGGGGGATGGCGGCTTGTTCGCTTGCTGGCGCTGCCGGAGGGCAGCTTGCCGTAAGGCGCAAGAGTGGCTCATCACCCAATCGGCGGGCGGCCCGGGAACTTGAGCGCTTTTGCCCAAAATCCGCCGGCCAAAGTCAGCCGCGGCGGGCATTGCAGCCTCGCGTCCATGCACCGAGCAGTCTCTCTCAGGCGCACGGTGGTCACGCACGCCAACGGCGGCTGGATGCTGGTCTGAGCAGATGCCGCAAGCGTGCGGCTCTGCGATGGGAAACGCCGTTGTGTATTTCGGCGAGCTTGCGGTGGATATTCCCGTCAAACCCGAATCGGCTTGATGGTTGCGTCTGTGATGCGAGGCCATGCAGCTTGAGCCCGACTGAGTTGGCTGACCTGCCGCCAATCTACCACAGGAACATCAGCCCGCAATTCTTTTACCCCCAGCATGATGGGGATTGGGGATTCAGAACAGGAAACTTCCACTCGCCTTGCCGAGCCGGCTGCACTAGCCTTGGCCACATTCCGGCAGGGACGTGCTCAACCACCGCACTCCACCGCGGCCCCGACTCTCCTCCACCCTGGAGTGGCTTGGGGTGGGTGGCGTTGAGTGGTACCCGGCCCGCCTGATTGACTTTGCCATGACAACCAGCAATCAGCTCCACCAGTCCTCGCTCGCCCGTTTTCAACCGGGGCCGAACCGCCTCGAGGCGCTCTCAGACCTCAAGCCACGCCCTCCAGTGGCCGCGCGCCATCGGGGGCAAGCCTTCCTGATGCTCGCGTTCATCGCGTGTCTGGCGCTACCAGCCGCGGTGGCCTCCGACCCGGCCGCGCTGGGAGTCAACCTTCTGCCCAACCTCGCCTACAAATCGGGCGATGGACGCACGGATTACGAGAAGGAGCGCTGCAAGCTCGACCTCTATCTGCCGGTGGGGAAGAAAGCCTTTCCGACGCTCGTGTGGTTTCATGGCGGCGGTTTGACGGGCGGCCTGAAAGACGATTCGTTCACGACCAACATCGTGCGCAGCCTGGTCCAATCCGGCATGGCTGTCGCCGCGGTGAATTACCGGCTCAGCCCCAAGGCGAAGTACCCCGCCTATATCGAAGATGCAGCGGCAGCCTTCGCGTGGGTCCGCACGAACATCGCCGCGCATGGTGGCAATCCAAACCGCGTGTTCATCGGCGGCCATTCCGCCGGTGGCTACCTGACGTTTATGGTGGGGCTGGACGAACGCTACCTGCGCCCGTATGGGCTCGACAGCTCGGCCATCGCCGGATTGATTCCGCTGAGCGGCCAGACCCTGACGCACTACACCATTCGTGAGGAAAGGGGCAAGAAGTCCACTCTGATGGCGGATGATGCCGCACCGGTCTATCACGCACGCAAAGACACGCCGCCGATGCTGGTGCTCTACGCGGAGCGTGACATGGCCATGCGGATCGAGGAAAATCAACTGCTCGTGGCTGCCCTGAAGTCCGCCGGTAACACCCGAGTGACCGCCCGCCTTATCGCCGACCGGGATCACGGGAGTATCGCCAGCAACATTCCCCAACCCGGCGATCCCGTTCATGCGGCCATCGTGGAATTCATCAAGCCTGCAGCCGCGGCAACGCCGGGTGGGCCGTAAGCGGCTATTCGTGACTTGCGGGGCGCGGCGACCCTTCCTTCAGCGATCATCAAGGGCGTTTCTGCTCACTCCATTGCCGCCAGGAGTTCATCCAGCGACACACTTGCGAAGTTGGTGGCGTAATCACTCATGGCGTAGGGGATCACCAGTTCACGTCCATGCAACAGCGCGCCGCAGGTGTAAACGACGTTCGGGACGTAACCTTCACGCTCCGATTCGTTTGGGGAGAGTAGGGGTTCGCGCAGGCGACCGATAACGCGCGTGGGATCGTTCAAGTCGAGCAGAAAGGCGCCGATGCAGTACTTTCGCATCGCCCCGACGCCGTGGCTCAACACCAGCCAGCCGGCCTCTGTCTCAATGGGCGAGCCGCAGTTTCCGATCTTGAAGAATTCCCATGGATGCACGGGCGTCAACAGGATTCTAGGTGTCTGCCAGAAACGGACATTGTCTGAGAACATCAGCAGCAGGTTTTCGTCGTCCTGCCGGGAGAGCATGGCGTATTGGCCGTTGATCCTGCGCGGGAACAGCGCCATGCCTTTGTTCTGGACGGCGGGACCGTTAAGGGTGCTGAAGTTGAAATGAAGAAAGTCCGGCGTCTCCAGCAATTGCGGCAGGGTGATCTTGCCGTCGTACGCGGTGTAGGTCGCGTAGTAGGTGACGCTGCCGTCGTCGTTCCGAAATTGGACGAACCGGGCGTCTTCAATGCCGTTGCTCTGGCTGGGCGACGACGGAAAGAGGATGCGCTGTGAAGGGCGGCTCCCGGGGGCGAAGTTCACTTCGTAATTCGACTCCGCCAGCAGGAGAATGCCGCGGGCAGCGTGCTCGGCAGTGGCTTCCGCCGGATCGGCCTGCTGCCGCATAGCCATGAGAACGCGGTGCAGTTGCTCCAGCGTGAAGGTATCCGGGAGGCGATCCAGCACGCGCCGGCAACTGTCATCCTGCACGCCGGCCTCCTGGAGTTTCCGGCAGAACAAGGCTTTCTCGTACCCGGCATCGGGCACGCGTTCCGGCTCGGTCGCCAACGGCACCGGCGGCGTGACCGTTACCCGGTGTTGCGCACTGATCACGCCCATGCGGAAGGCGATGGAGGAAATGTGCCCTTCGCCGGTGGCCCGCAGGCTCAAGATGAAACGGAGCGCCCCTTTGGGCAGCCCGGTCTGGTCGGGATGCGGCACGATAGACGGATTGAACAAAGCCGCCGACTCCGGGGAATACTCGTGGGTGAAGTGAGCGCCGATGAGCGCCTGCCGTTCTGGCGAAGCCTCTTGCGCATCGCCCAGATGGCGCCCCACTTGGAGGAAGCGGTTGCGGAAGATCTGCGTGACGTTCTCGTGGCGGTCTTCAAATTCGCCCAGCACCTGGCGCAGCATTCGCGTGATGTCCTCGTCGGAAAGCGCCATGACGCGGGCGATGATTCTCCGCGCAATGTCGTCGGTGCTGGGATAGAACGGACGCATCAAAACCCGCGAACGATCCGGGGTCAAGGTCGGTCCGATGCGTTTGGCATGGACAGCAGGTCGGGTGTTGGTGGTCATGTCTTATTTCTGCGGGGCTTTGGCTTCCACTGCCGCTATTCGTCTGAGGGTTCTTTGAAGCTGGCGAGGGTGTTTTGCAGCGCCTGCTTTTCTGCAAGCGCCAGCAGAAAGGCCAGCGTGGACTCGG
This sequence comes from uncultured Verrucomicrobiota bacterium, assembly GCA_964371005.1. Classification (GTDB taxonomy): domain Bacteria; phylum Verrucomicrobiota; class Verrucomicrobiia; order Limisphaerales; family MWDV01; genus MWDV01. The sequence goes on from CAYJNU010000174.1 coordinate 10,660, forward strand.
CGCCCTGGTTTTGGCTCAGGCGGTCCATGTGCAAGCCGTCGCGGCAGCCGCCCGTGCCGGCATCGTAGAGCGCCATGCCCAAGTCGTTTCGCCCCAGAAACCACTCGAACGCCCGGCGCGCTTCCGCCACCCAGAACAGGTCGCTCGTGGCATGATACGCCTCGATGCAGGCCGATACCGTGGCTTGAGCCTCGATGGGTTGCTGGTCAAAGAGCGCGCGTTCCCTGCCGCGTGGATAAAAACCATTCGAGCCGATAGGCCGGAAAGAGCCGGCCTCCGAAGTCTGGATCGCAATAAGCCAGCGTAGGGTCTTGAGGCCGAGTTCCACCATGGCGCGGTTGTTCATGCAGCGTCCGCTGAGAATCATCGCGTGGGGTAGTTTGGCGTTGGCGTAAGAGACCACTGCTTCGAACCACTGCCATTCGTCGGTTGCGGCATCTGCGTAGCGTTGCAGCAGTTTGGCGGTGAGGGATTCGCGAATTTGGTTCGCCCGCCGGTCGCCGCTGAACCGCCGCAGGTATTCATCAATGCCGATGAGCGTGAACGCCCACGCGCGCGGCGAGGTGAATTCAGCCGCCACGGGCAGCGCCAGTTCGAACAGCTCCGCCGCCAGCCTTTGGAAGCTGCCCTGGCCTGCCTGCGCCACGCACAGACCCAGCGCCCACAACGCGTGACCTTGGCAATCTTCCGAGCCGACGTCCTCCAGCCAGTGACGGTCGAAGCTCATGAAGTTGCGGAAGCGCCCGTGCGAGCGATCGAAGGCATGGTTGAGAAACGCGGCGTACGTGGCCGCCTGCTCCGCGAGGCGGGGCGAACCTTGGCCCAGCGTTTGCAGCATCAGCGTCAGCACCAGGGCGCGGGCATTGTCATCCGTGCAATAGCCTTCGGCGAAATTCGGCACCGTGAAGCTCGCGTGTTGGAAGATGCCGGTCGAATCGCTCATCCGGAACAGGTGATCCAGCTTCAACTCCGGCAACTGGCCGGGCTGTTCGTCGAGCGTCTTGATGGGTGACGATTTTCGCCCGACGAAACTGTGATCCTGCCGCGCCTGCTGGAAGGATTTGGCGTAGAGTTGTGCCACCCGGCTCCACACCATGTCGCGCCCCAGCTTGTAGGCGTTCTTTCGCATGGTGTGGCGCAGCGGTTCGTTCTGCAGCAACTCCACCACGGCGGTGGCAATGGCCTTCGCGTCGCGGAAGGGCACGAGCTTGCCCCGGTCAGCGGTCAGCAATTCCACCGCGTGCCAGTAGGGCGTGGACACCACGGCGTTGCCCGCACCGAACGCGTAGGCCAGCGTACCGGAAGTGATCTGCGCCTCGGTCAGATACGGCGTGAGATAGATGTCCGCCGCGCCAATGAACCGCATCAATTCTTCCAGCTCGACGAACCGATTGAAAAACACAACGTTTTTCTGCACGCCGAGATCCTTGGCCAGGCGTTCCAGGCTCAGGCGGTAGGCCTCACCCTCCTCGCGCAGCAAATTCGGATGCGTCTGGCCCAGTACGATGTAAACGACCTTGGGGAATTCCCGGATGATGTCTGGCAAGGCGCGAAGTGCGTACTCGATCCCCTTGTTGGGCGATAGCAGGCCGAACGTGAGCAACACCTGTTTGCCCGCCACGCCGAACTCGTCCTTGAAGTAGTTCGGATCCGCGAACGGCATGTTCGGGATGCCATGCGGAATGAGGTCTATCTTGGCCTCCGGCGCTTGATAAACGTCCAGCAGGAACTCCCTCCCTCTTTCGCTCATCACCACCAATCGGGTGGTGAGGCGGATCAAGTCCCGCATCACGCGGCGTTGCTCCGCGTTGGGCTCGCGCAACACCGTGTGCAACGTGGTGACGATGGGCATCCGCAGTTCCCGCAACAGAGCCAGCACATGACTGCCCGCCGGTCCGCCGAAAATGCCGAATTCATGCTCCAGGCAGACCACGTCCACGTCGGTGATGTTTAGGAAATCCGCCGCGCGCAGGTACGACGGCAGGTCCTGCTCCGCGATTTCGAAGCGCACCTCGGCCGGGTAGTTGTAGCCGCCCGCGAGATCATTGACCGGCACGACGAGACATTGCAGGGCCGGAAACTCCGCCGCCACCGAGCAGCGCAGGTCGGTGGTAAAGGTGGCGATGCCGCATTTGCGCGGCAGATAATCGCCCAAAAAGGCGACCTTGCGAATGGCAGGAGGGGGCTGCATGAGTCGTTGGCGGTCGCACCGGTCAACGGACCTGTGCGGGCGCTTCCTATAATGCGCCACATCTCGGGATTCACCAAGAAACATTTCTGACGTTCGCCTTCGTTCACCGCACGATGCGTAACTTCCAACTCGCTTTACCCAGTGGGTTTCTCCTAACCTCTGCCAGATTTCGGTAGGGACGCGTTCCACCGCGCTCCTGGCTTTTCTCCTCCCCGGAGCGGTTTGGGACGGGGCGGAACCTGTCCCTACCGCGAACGATTTTAACATGATGACGAGCACCCAAATCCGCCAGTCGTTCCTCGACTTCTTCAAGTCGAAGCAGCACACCATCGTCCCGTCTTCCTCGCTGATGCCGGACAGCCCGAACCTGTTGTTCACCAACGCCGGCATGAACCAGTTCGTGCCCATCTTCCTCGGCCAGACCCGCTGCCCCTACACGCCGGGCCGCGCCGCCGACACCCAGAAGTGCATCCGCGCCGGCGGCAAGCACAACGACCTCGACGACGTCGGTCTCGACACCTACCACCACACGTTCTTCGAGATGCTCGGCAACTGGTCCATCGGCGATTACTTCAAGCAGGAAGCCATCGCCTGGGCGTGGGAACTCGTCGTCGGCACCTGGAAATTCCCACCGTACCGCCTCTACGCCACCGTTTACTGCCCGGACAAATCCAAGAACGACCCCAGCGAATTCGATCAGGACGCTTGGGACTTCTGGGCCGAGAAATTTCGCAGCGTCGGTCTCGACCCCGCCGTCCACATCGTCAACGGCAACAAGAAAGACAACTTCTGGATGATGGGCGAGACCGGTCAGTGCGGCCCGTGCTCCGAACTGCACGTGGACCTCACCCCTGCCGGCGACACCAAGGGCGCGCTCGTCAACAAGGGCGACGCCCGGTGCATCGAGATTTGGAATCTCGTCTTCATCCAGTTCAACGCGAACCCGGACGGCACCTTCTCGCCGCTCCCCGCCAAGCACGTGGACACGGGCATGGGCTTCGAGCGCGTGACCAGCATCATCCAGGGCACGAAGGGCCTGACCGATTTCGCCAACGCCAAGATTTCCAACTACGAGACCGACATCTTCCGCCCGATCTTTGACGCCATCGAAAAACTCAGCGGCAAGAAATACGGGAGCACGCTGCCCACTCCCGTAGGACAGGCTTCCAGCCTGTCTCAAACTTCAGAAACAGATCTGGGGAAGAAAGATGGAGACAGGCTGGAAGCCTGTCCTACGCCGGAGCAAATCGCCACGGACATCGCCTTCCGCGTCATCGCCGACCATATCCGCACGCTGAGCTTCGCGATTGCCGACGGCATCCAGCCCGGCAACACCGACCGCAACTACGTCCTGCGCCGCATCCTGCGCCGCGCCGTGCGCTACGGCCGCTCGCTCGGCTTCCACGAACCGTTCTTCTACAAACTCGTGGACGTGCTCGCCGACACGATGGGCGATATCTTCCCCGAAATCCGCGCCAAGAAGAAGCACGTCCAAGACGTCATCCGCGTCGAGGAAGAGGCGTTTAACAAGACGTTGGATCGGGGGATAAGCCTGTTCAATGAAATCATATCAGGCAAGGCCGCCCGACTTTTCGTAAGGCTTGGTGGAGAGTATTCAGGCAGCGAGACAGGCATGTCAGAGTTCCGGGAGGAAGGCGGTGCCGCCCAGTCGGTCTTCAGCGTCTTGGCTCCAGAAACCAATTCTACCGAAAAGCTGTGGGAGGCTCTGAGGCCGAGAATTGATCTATCGCAATCCGTCTGGGCAAAGCTCAAGCCAGGAAAGGCCGTGCCGGCGGAAGAAATTGAGAAGCTCCGAACCGTTTTCGGAACGAATGCATTTGAGTTGTTTGACACCTACGGTTTCCCACTCGACCTCACCGAGTTGATGGCGCGCGAACGCGGCCTGACCGTGGACCTCGAGGGCTTTAACAAGCTGATGGAAGAGCAGCGCGCCCGCGCCCGTGCCGCGCAGAAGAAGGAAGTCATTTCGCTCTCGCAGATCGAGACCACCACGCCCACGAAGTTCGTCGGCTTCGACGACCTGGCGGTTGAAGCCAAAGTCCTGGAAGTCGTCGCACTGAAGGGCAAGACCGCCGTCATCCTCGACAGCAGTCCCTGCTACGCAGAGATGGGCGGCCAAGTCGGCGACACCGGCGAGTTGGCCGGCAGCGGCCAACTTTGGCGCGTCGTCAACACGCAGAAGTCCGGCAACACGTGGCTTCACATTTTGGACCACGACGTCCTGGCAACCATTGCCA
>CAYJNU010000175.1:0-15103 GCA_964371005.1 uncultured Verrucomicrobiota bacterium
CGGCGAGTCCTTGCCCGCCAGCGCCGCGTAAAGCGGATGCCGATTCGCGCCGTTGACCTCGAGCTTGTCGAACAGCGGGAACTTAACGTTGAACGTGGCCGAGCAGAACGCCTTGATTTCTTCGTTCGAGCCGGGTTCCTGCCCGCCAAACTGGTTGCAGGGAAACCCCAGGACGACGAGACCCTTGCCCTTGTATTTCTCGTAGGCGGCTTCGAGGCCCGCGTATTGTTTGGTGTAGCCGCACTTCGAAGCGACGTTGACGATCAACATCACCTTGCCCTGGTAAGGCTTCAGCGACGCATCTTTGCCGTCAATGTCCTTGAGCTTGACGTCATAGATGGATTCCGCGTGGGCAGCGATCTGTGTCATAACGAATAGCGAGGCCAGCAGGGCCATGGTTTTCATGCCGGCAAACTTCTGCGGGAACAGCTCCGTTGTCAAACGAACCACCACATTTACTGCACCCCCACGCGGTAGAAGAACGGGCCGGCGTTGGTGGCGGTGGTGTCAGTGAAGGTCGTCGTGCCCGGCTGACCGGGGAGGTTCGCGGCCAGGGGTAGCAACACGGGAACGCCGGCCAGGTTCGTGCCGCGCTCCAGGAAATAGCTCCGCGTGGGCACGCTCTGCCAGGTGACGGCCACGCCAGTCGGGCCGTTCGTGGGCGTGGGCAGAGTCAGCCGCGACATGGCGTTGGTGGGCACCGTGTCCGTGCGCCATTCCTGCCAGTTGTTGTGGCCATCCAAATCGGTGTCCGCGAAATCCGCCGAGCCGTCGGCGGGCAGGCCGTATTGCTGAAGCCAGGCGTAGGACAGCGCGCTGGCAGGTGACTGATACTCGTAGGCGCCGATGTCCACCGTGCCACCGACGATGCGCGGGTTGTCGTCCAAATCCGTTCCACTGGTAACGTAGGCGTTGTTGCCGGCATTGATGCAAGGAGAGGTGGACTGAAGCCGCAGATTGCCATTGGCAGCGTCAACCATGGCGGGCGCAGAGCTGATGTTGCCCATTCCCGACGTTGGGAGGGGGAACGTGCATGAGTACATGAACATCGGAACACGATCATAGTTATCTCCCAGCGGGGAAGTGTTGTCGTACACAATGCAGTTGGTGAACGTGGATGCTGAACCTCCCCCGCCATCTCCCCAAGCGGAGTTCTGCACTACAGTGCAACCCGTGAGTTTGCTCCTGTAAGCCCCGCCGCCGTTGTTTCCTGAATTCCGGTACAAGACGCAGTTGTCCAACCAGCACTGATACGCTCCCCCCCCATGACTGCTGAAAGCTGAATTCGTGGCAAGCGTGCAGTTCCGCAGCACGGCAAGACAGGCGCCGCCGGCGGCGGGGGCCAAGTTCCCTATGAACTCGCAATTGCTGAGCGTGCCAGACATGGCGCCTCCCGCAAACCCTGCCGCGGTGTTGCTCACAAGCAGACAGTCACTGACGCTAGCATTCGTGGACTCGCACAGAATCCCCCCGCCGCTTCTGAACCAGACATCCCCGGGCGTCCCTGTGCCCGCTGAACCACTCGTCAGTGTAAAGCCGGTCATAGCCGCTCCGTTGGTCAGGTAAACACAGGGCACGCCACTTCCACCCCGGATGGTTGTGGCATTCGGACCATTAAGACTTCGTAGCATTAAGGGCTTCATCACTGCCACACGATTGCTGCCATACACCGAACTTGCACCCGTGTCATAGACACCATCAGCCACCAAGACCAGCGCTCCTGGGACACTGGCCGCATCCACGGCGTCCTGGATGTTCGTCGCGGCCGTTTGCCACGTTGAGTACGGCAGTTCCGGAGTTACGTTGTCGCGCGCCACATAGTGGACGGGTTGCTCAACGACCTGCACCAACGCCGTGGCAGCTATTCCAGATGGGTTGCTCTCGTTGTAAGCACGCAATAACACCAGGTGTTCTCCGGTCGTGGCCCAACTGCACGATGCATACGGCTTGTTACTCAAAACCGTGCCATCCTCGAATTCCCACCGGCTTGCAGTAAGACGCCCTTCGATCATTGCCGTCAGCCCTACGGCGAGGCCGGGAGTGATGGTCGGATGGCTGACTTGGATAGCCGGCGACAGCGCACCGGTAACAGCTCCGGGGATGAATTCATCACAACCGATGGATGGAGGATTGGCCCAGGATTCGCCGTCAATGTCCACCCCAGAGGCATAGCTGGCGCTTCCGGCTCCGCGGCATGGGGAATCGGAGCTCAGATGCGAGAGGCTGGCCAATTGTGGGTCCGACTCGATGCTGTAACCGCCGGGTGAGGGTAGAGTGCAGCACCGGTACAAACTGGCGCGAGAGGAGTTGGCATTCGTTCGAGCTGAGTTGTAGTACACAATGCAGTCGTGCAGCGAGCCGGAGTACGCTCCTCCGCCTTCTGCATTTGCCCCGTTTCCCGTAATGATGCACTGGTAGGCGGTGCCCGTCTGGGTACCTCCACCCGTATTCGTGGCCGAATTACCGCTTAACACGCACCCCGTCAATGCCCCGTTGTACACTCCGCCGCCCTCTCCGGCTGAGTTGGCTAGGATAGTGCAATTCTTCAATGCTCCGTAATAAGCGCCCCCACCGCGGTACGCCGCCCAGTTGCCGACGATCACGCAGTTGGAAACGGTGCCACTGGAATCAGACCAAACCCCACCGCCGCTTCTTTCCTGGATGTCCGTGCCGGCTCGTCGGGTCGCTCCTCCAGTAAGCTTGAAACCGGTCAGACTCGCCCCGCTGCTGAGGTAAGCGCAGCGGATAGCGCCATCACCCGTCCTATCGCCGGGAATCTGATAGCCGCGAATCTCGGTGCAGGCTGGTCCGTTGACACTCCGGACTTTGACCAGCTTCGTTAGCGCCACGCGATTGGTCATCGCGCCAGACACAGCTCGGCCACCGGTGGCATAAATGCCGTTGGTTACCAAGATTTCATCCCCCATGACCGCGGCATCCACGGCATCTTGAATGACGCTCGCAGCGGTGGCCCAGTTGGTGTAGGGCGGCGTCGGGTTGGCGCTGTTCAGGTCCACATAGTGGGTCACGGCGGATGCGGTGAGGGCAAATGAGGCAAGCAGCCCTGCGGTTACTTCGCGGTGGAGTGCGTTCATGGTTTCCTTTCCCAAGTTGTTCCAGACGTGGGCCTTTGTAGCACTCTAGCAGGTGGCCGGCAAGCGGAACATTCGGGCGGGCGGCAAACCACGCTCGGACCATGCAGCACCTTTCAGTCAATTCATGACAGGAAAATGAAGGACAGGAAGATCGGGAACGCGCACTGTGACGCGGCGCCGGGCTGAATCTTCTTGTCCGAAATTTTCCTGTCAACGATTCGTTCTCGGAAGCCCGCCTTGACCTCCAGAGCAGGCTGAACCATAACAATCCCCGTGCGCGCCCGTCCCGCTGCGACTACGAAGCCCTCGGCAGAGTCGTGACGCGCCGCCCGTTGACCCTGACATGAAACTAAACCGTTTTGCCGGCAATCCCATCCTCTCGGCGCATCCCGAACATCCGTGGGAAGACCTCGCGGTGTTCAATCCGGCTGCGTGGTATGACGAGGCCGCGAAGGAGGTGCTGTTGCTCTATCGCACCGCCGAGTCCGGCCCGGAATACAAATGCTGGTTTGGTCTCGCGAAGAGCCGGGACGGCTTCCACTTCGAGCGCGTGAGCGATCAGCCCGCGCTCAGCCCGAGCGTCGAGGGCTACGACGGCGCGACGATCCAGGACCCGCGCATCACGAAGATGGGCGAATGGTTTTACGTCACCTACGCCTGCCGGCATTTTCCGTTCGGGCAATTCTGGATTCCCGAGGTGCGCCAGCGGTTCGTGAAGCCGGAGTGCCCGCCCGAGTTCCCGCATTACCTCCAGACCAACGCCACGCTCACCGCGCTGGCCATGACGCGCGATTTCAAGTCGTGGATTCGCGCCGGCTGGATCACCGATCCGCTGCTGGACGACCGCGACGCGATCCTGTTCCCGGAGAAGATCGGCGGGAAATTCTGGCTGATGCATCGCCCGCTGGAATGGGTCGGCCTGCGCTACGGCACGGAACAGGCCTGCGCCTGGATCAAGTGCGCGGACGATCTGCTGGGCCTGCCCGCCGCGCCGAGCCGGCTGCTGATCAAACAGCGTTACCCGTGGGAGGTCTTCAAGCTCGGCGTCAACACGCCGCCCATCAAGACGCCGCACGGCTGGTTCACGCTCTACCACGCGGTCGGCGCGGACGGACACTATCGCCTCGGTGCGCTGCTGCTGGACCTCGATGATCCGGGCATCGTGCGGCATCGCACGCCCGACTGGCTGATGCAACCGGAGGCGGACTACGAGATCGAGGGGTTCTATCGCGGCTGCTGTTTCCCGTGCGGCACGGTCGTCATCGGCGGCACGCTGTTCGTCTATTACGGCGCGGCGGACAAGTATTGCGCCGTGGCCACGTGCGACTTCGGCCAACTCCTCGAACACTTGCGGCAATGTCCGGCGTGAATACACCATCCTGCATTCGTCCTCGTCCTCGTTCTAGTCCCTCGTCCTCGATTTGCGAAGCGCGCCCGAGGACGAGAACGAAGGACGACGGCGAGGACGAGTCTTTCTCGACTGCCGAGGTGGATCGCTTAAACGTGCTGCGGGGCATCTTGCCCGCAGATCGAACTTGTTCCCAAGGGTTCATAATCTTGAAACCGGGCGGCGTCTCCACCACCAGACGAAAGTGATTCGGCAACAGGCAAAGGGCGTGAACTTGCCAACCGGTCTTGGCGCAAGCCTCGCCCAGCGTGGTGACAAACCGCTGGCGATCCTCGTCGTCCCGGAATATCTCCTCGAGGCGGTCGCCGCGGTTCATCACGTGGTAAATTGACGCCTTTCGGGCTCGGTCTTACTCACCGAGCGGTCCCGGTTCATACGCATACGGATGAAGTAATTCCAAAGCCAGAAGAATCCGCTTCTTCTTCATGCGAAGCAGCCGTGCAACAAACTGGTAATACGACTCGGATGGGTGGACGGCGAGAATGACAGTACGGGTTGGCGACTGCGTCGTTTCTGACTCGGCCCTCGGCTGGACGGCGAGCCGTTGCAGTTCACCGTAGAGCATCTTCAGTTCATCAAGGTGATGTTTGATGGTGATTTCCCGTGCGGATGAGTACCCGGTCGCCAGCCGCTGGTTGATCAAGTCCTGCAGTTCCGGGTAGCTCGCCTCGACACTCGCTGCTTGGTGTCGCACATAGACTGCAGCGGCACGAATATCTTTCCCTTCGCGCATGGATACGTAGGGAAGACGTGCCACGTCGCTGCCAACGAAAACCACTTGGAATCTCTTGCCCTTAAGCTTCGCGTATTCGGTCTCCTCGAAAGCGAAGTCCTGCACTTCGACTTCCTGAGACAGCGGATCTGGCATGTAGCTGCGAACGCCATTCTCGAATTCGGCTTTGTCCAATAATTTCGGGAGTCCGACCGGGTCAAATGTGCCGTCTTGCTTCTCTTCAACCCCAACGTGAATGCATCCCCCGCCGGAATTCGCCATCCCAAGAATGTGCCTCGCGAGGCCCGAAAGCTGGGGCCAGGCCTTCTTGAAGTCGCAGTACTTCTGCTCGCCCAAATGGTTTTGTAGGAGATCTCGCAGCCTCTCACGTGACGGCCCCTCAAGAAACTGAGCGTAAACTTCCTTGAGCGCTTTCGGTTTTCGGTCGGACATAGCATCTGTGGTTACTGGTGGTTTGCGTTGTAAGGGATTCAGGCAGTGCGAAGGCTGCAGATGACTCTTGCTCAGGGCGCGGACGTTGTTGGTTCAAGGTGGAGCAGTCGCTCCCTCCTCAGGAACAGTTTGCTGATGTTTCGCGACTTGGTCACCACAAGCCGATGCTTGCAGAACGTGCATGTGACTGTACCAATTCTCTCGAGATACGAGTCATTAAAACAGAAAGGACACTCCACGCGAAATCCAACGGGCTTTCCCGACGCGCTCAGCTTAAAGGCCTTTCCGCATGATGGACATCGCACACGCGATTTCGTGGAAGCAAGTAGCTCAAAGCAGCACGGGCATTCAAACAGTCTTGTTTTGTGGGAGATGCGAAGATGGGCGGCGAGTCGCCGAACTGCCTTGCCACAGAGCGCACAAACACTCCCAGTTTCCCGGAAACATGCGAAATTGCCGGTGCCCACCGCGGTCGCAACGCTAGAAGATGGTTTCGTGAATCCACTATCGCCACCAGTGGTTCTCGAGGATTCTCCAGGGTCTGACAGAGGCTCTGGCTTTCCAAGAACGACGGCCTTGCCGGGGTGTTTGCTCTTTATGTGGTCGGCCATCCCCATCTTGGCCTTCCCACAGTAAGGACAGATATGTCGCCGGAATGGCTCGATTTTCCCGAACTCCTTCTCGATTTCGCGGATGGGCACGTAGTCCGAGGATGCTGTGGTGTTCCAGACCCGCTGGCCTATGACCTTCCGGGTGCTGCTGTCGATCGGCTCCGCCCCGTACTTGATGATTGAATGGTATGGGCTTTTCATGAAGTGGCCCGTCAAAAGTCTAGTGCCTTTCACTTTGAACCGCGGTGTCGCAACCCACCAAATCGCTCTAGTCCTTCCCGGCATGCCGCCGATGACTTCGGTTCGACCCGGCCCTCATCGCCAGACTTGCGGATTGCGGCGAGCATGTCAACGAGCGAGGCGAGTTCGTCGGGGCGCGCGCACTTGCGCGGGAGCATCGTTCATATCGGATCAGCGTTGAACCTCCCGACGGTTGCGAATGGAAGTTGCTGAAGATGAAACCGTCACTACGTTGATGATTTCGCAGGGCCCTTGTCCAGGCGCGCCATATGGTTCTCCCAAATCCGCGATTTAAGTTCGTTGCACAATGGCTCCAGCTCGTCACGTTCGGTGATCTGGAGGTAGGTGGGAGGCGTGTGTTTGCCTGCTCCCAGTTGGTTCGGGATTGTAAACTCCTCACGCCGCAATGGAATTGGGTAGCGCCCAGCCCACCGCACCCACGCTGACGCAGTCCCCAGCACCATCTTCTGGTTATTGGTGAGCTTGATTCCTGTACCAGCCGCAAGGTCGCGAAGGTCGTGCTTGGCCCAAGGGGTTTCGCATGCAGACTTTGCCGCTTGGAAACTGCCGTGCTGCGCAATCAAGCAGCCCTTTATCAAGTTTTCGAGATAGCAGCTGTAAAGCAGACACGCTGGAACGGCAAGGTGCAGGTGATTCAAGTTGATTGGCTCCCCGTTCTCGTCGGTTGACTCGCGCCATGCGTTGAACAGGACCTCCGCACCGGCCTTGAGGTTTTCTGCTGTATCTCCCCAGTCCTCCGGCCGCTCGTTGAGCCGCTCGAAGAGGCCGTTCAGCAGTTCCTCATTCTTTTTCGCATCTACACCGGACATAATAAGTGGGTCACTAGTATCGTGCCTTTCACTTTGAGCAGCGGCCAGGCAATTCCCCAAACCTCTCCATCCCTTCTCGCCACGCTGCCGATTGCTTCGGCTCGAAGCGCCCCACGTCGCTGGATTTGCGGATGACGGCGCGCATGTCGGCGAGCGAGGCGAGTTCGCCGTTGGCGCGGACTTGCGTGAGCAGGTTGCCCATCGCCGTCGCTTCCACCGGGCCGGTCATGGTTTCTTGGGCGGCGTTTCCCGCAGCGCCATCTCCTCGGTGGCGGCGTCGAGTGCCTCCGCCGACCTGTAGATTCGCGCGCCGGACTGCCGCTGTTTCTGCTGGTAGTGGGCGGCTTGCTTTCTGGGATCACAGCCAAACTCTTTCGCGATCTGGCGGCGGATCGCCCAGATTTCTTCCAGAGGTCGGTCAGGCTTTGTCTTCATCGTCTTTGTCCAGCAGTTCCAGTGGCGTCACCAGCAGTGGCGTGCGCAGGCCGAGCAGGGCATTCACGCGCCGGATGTGCGCGGCCTTGTTCGCGTTGGCCAGATGCCGGCAATTCCACGTCACCAACATATCGCACCCGTAAAGCGAGGCGAGCGCCAAATGGTCGGCGTCCCCGATGGCCTCGCGCGGCATGAGCTTGTGCTGGAGGTAAACGGCCACGACCTCGGCCACGGCTTCGGTGTAGTCCAGTTGCTCCAGCGGGCGAATCAACGCGAGCGCAGCCTCACGGCGGGCGGAATCCGGGATGCGCTCCAGTTCCTCGACAACAACCGCCGAGGTCACCCGCCGCTGATCCACGTGCGGGAGGTGCCACCATTCGCGAGTCCACTTGCGGCGCACACGTACGTCCGCCTCCGGCCGGGTTTCGCAATAGAAACTCGGGATCGTCGTCTCGATGTAGATCAGCGTGCTCACGGATTGGGTCTTCGTTTGTTCCAAGGTTTGTCCAACCGCGCTCTTACGAGACGCGGCTACGGAGCTTGATAAACCGTTCCACTCCTTCCGTCCACGCCGCTGATTGCTTCGGCTCGCAGCGGCCCACGTCGCTGGATTTGCGGATGACGGCGCGCATGTCGGCGAGCGAGGCGAGTTCGCCGCTGGCGCGCACTTGCGTGAGCAGGTTGCCCATCGCCGTCGCTTCCACCGGACCGGTGACGACGGGCCGCTGGCAGGCGTCCGCCGCGAACTGGTTCAGCACCTGGCTTTGCGAACCGCCGCCCACGATGTGGATGACTTCGATGCGCTCGCCGGTGAGTTCCTCCAACCAGCCGAGCACTTCGCGGTATTTCAACGCGAGACTTTCGTAGGCGCAGCGGACGAGTTCACCCGCGGTCTTCGGCACGGGCTGGCCGGTCTCGCGGCAGAAGCTCTGGATCGCCTTCGGCATGTCGGGCGGGTTGAGGAAACGGCTGTCGTCCGGGTCCACGATGGAGCGAAGCGGTTTGGCCTCGGCGGCGAACCGCGCCAGCTCGGCGTATTCGAACTTGCGGCCCGCGGCGTCAAAGGAGCGCTTGCACTGCTGTACGAGCCAGAGGCCCATGATGTTTTTCAACAGGCGATACGTGCCGTCCACGCCGCCTTCGTTGGTGACGTTGATCTCCTGCGCGCGCGCGGACAACGCGGCTTGCTTCACTTCCACGCCCATGAGCGACCACGTGCCGGAGCTGATGTAAGCCCAGTTGGCCTTGCCGGTGTTCGCCGTGGGCACGCCCGCGACGGCGGAGGCGGTGTCATGCGCGGGCGGCGCGACGACGTTCACGCCCGCCAGACCGGTGCGCTCGGCCACGGACGCGCGCAACGCGCCGAGCTTCGTGCCGGGCGGGACGATCTCCGGGAAGATGCGCCGCGGCAGGTCGAACTTCCGGAGCAAGCCGCCCGCCCAATCGCGCTGGAGCGGGTGCAGGCATTGCGAGGTGCTGGCGATGGTGAACTCGGCCACGCGCGCGCCGCACAGCGCCCAGTGCAGGAAGTCGGGCATGAAGAGCAGCGTGGCGGCGGCGGCGAGCATGTCCGGATGCGCCTGCTTGTGCGCGAGCAATTGGAAGAGCGTGTTGAACTGCATGAATTGCAGGCCGGTCTGGGCGTAAAGTTGGGGGCGCGGGACTTTCTTGAACGCCTTTTCCATGACGCCGTTGGTGCGGGCATCACGGTAAGCGAACGGTTGGCCCAGCATCTCGCCTCGTTTGTTGAGCAGCACGTAATCCACGCCCCACGTGTCCGCGCCGACGGAGACGATGCGTTTGCCGAACTTCTTGCCAGCGAGCGTGAGGCCGGTCTGGATTTCGTTCCAGAGGCGCAACACGTCCCAGCGCAGGCTGTCGGCGAGGAGCACCGGGCCGTTCGGGAAGCGATGGATTTCTTCGAGCTCGAGGGTCTTGCCGTTCCAGAGGCCGGCGATGACGCGGCCGCTTTCGGCACCGAGATCAATGGCGAGATAGACTTGGGTTTTCACAGGTGAAGAGTTGGTTGTCAGTAGTCAGTGGTCAGTAGTGGAGCAACACTTTGCCAAACGGGTAAGATGCTGCGTCTGGAAAGGGCGTTGGTGGTTCGCGCCAGCGTTTGGAGTGCGTGTGCTTGAGCACCGCTTTCGGCAGGCGGCGCAGTGGCGATAGGTCCGTGCATCGTGGGTTGAACCAGTTCATCTCACTCTCTCTTCCGTGATCGGCTCATTCCAATAATCGCGCCAACGACGGCGCCGAGCGAAAACAAGATCACCGTCCAATGCTCTCCGAGGAGATAACCGAAAACCCCATCAATCAAAACCGTAAACGTGCCTGCGCTAACTCCTCCCGCGATAAACATCAACACAAACAAAACTGCTGTGGTTAGCAGAGCGCCAAAGAAAGCTCCCAACACGACTCGTAGCAGAGATGAGGCATGGTTTCTCATGGGACGCACATGTGGTCTAACCGCTAAACAAACGAACCACGCGAAAAGACTACAGGGCCACAGGCGGCCCCCCGCCCGCAGCATTTGGGTGAAGTGTGTGGCGTCGAATTTGAGTGCGGCTTTGCGCTGGCCAGACCACTGCGACCGGGGACCGGTCGCGCTCTGACTCGGACGCGGCTTCGCTTCGCTAAGCCCGCTGCTACGAAGTGCGAAGTCAGCTTCACTCCGCGCCGCCTTTCATGCCGAACGGGGCGGCGACGAACCACAAGACCACACCGGCGAGCATGATGCCTTTCATCGCGGCCTCGGCGAGGCTCTTGGTCATGAACAGAAACGGCGGAACGATGGTCAGCGCGAGGGCAGCCAGCCCGAGGAGTTTCATTGCGGTTTTCATTTGTGGTAGAAGTTGCTGGTCAGGCTTGGGCGGGGGCGCGGTTCAACATCTTGGCGAAGAGGATGTAGAGCACACCGGTCAGCACGTACACCGGCAGCGTGAGATAGGAGGGGAATATACCCAGCTTAAGATAGGCGGCGTAGAACAGCGCGAGCGGAATGGCCCAGGCCAGCAGCACTGCGACGTTGAAGCTGTTGCCGGTCCGCTCGGCCCAATCACGCGTGAGGCCGCATTTGTCGGCCAGATACACTTCTACGAGGATGATCGCGCCAACCGGGGCGAGCGTCGTGCCGTAGAGCCCGACAAAATCCAGGAGCTTCATTGCCACGGCGGGGAACATGCCGGCGAGCGTGCAAACCGTGCCAGCGATCAACGTGCCCCGCGTGCGCGACATCTTCGGGAACAGTGATTGGAACGCCAGCCCGGCGCGGTAAATCGTCGGGTTGGCCGTGGTCCAGCCGGCAATGATCACGCAGATGAGGCCGGCCCAGCCGACGGCGTCATAGACCATCGGCCCGGGCGGCATCCCTTTGGTGGGGTCCACGCCGTGATGCCGCACCCAGAAAACCAGCAGCAGCGCGGCGCAGATCCAGGCGACGTAATGCCCGAGATACATGCCCGCGGCGGAGGCCCAGCCATACGACGGCTTGCGCGCGAAACGTAGAATCGAGAGGTCTGACATGCCCAGATGCACGGCAGCGTTGCAGAACCAGGAGAAGCACACGACGCCCCAGAACCCGATTTTCGATTCCGTGCCCGGGGCTGGTGTGAGCAACTCCACCAGGTTAACGCTGTCCAGCTTGCCCAGCATCACCAAGCCGCAAGCGAGGAACACCAGGAACATCCACGGCGCTGCAAGGTGTCCGACGCGCGCGACGAAGCCGTAGCCCTTGATCGCGACAAAGGTCATCGCCGAACCGAGGATCAACACCGTAACGCACCAGGCCGCGTTGGTGGGCAGCATGTCCGCGAAGGTTGGCATCTGAATGCCCGGGAAGGGCACCCCTACCGCCGTAGCGGAAACCGTGACCATCGCGCCGGCGAGGAAGCAGAACAGGATGCCATTGGCCAGGTTGTAGATCACCACCAGCTTGCGTCCGCAGATCTTCTCGAGTTGGTAATACAGCGTGAGGCGGTGCTTCGTGGCGATGGGCGCGGTGATGAAGCGCCAGCTCAGGACGGCCAGCAGGTTGCCGAGCAGCAGGCCGAAGATCAGGTCCAGCGCGCCGACGCCCCAGGCGACGAACAGCGGCCCGATCATGAACTCCGTGCCCGCAGTGTGTTCGCCGGCATACATGCCCCAGAAGGCGGATGCGCCTTTCCGGGCTTTCTCTGGCACGGGCTCGCGCTCGAATTCGTTGCCGGCGTGATGCTGTGGCACGGTAGGCTTCGCGTCAGACATGGGCGGTTCTTTCGCTACTGTTTCGGTTTCTTGGAGCGCGAGCCTAGCGGCAAGGCGTGGATAATTCCAGCCCGCAAGAGCCGCCCGGGGACAAGAAGCGCAACCGGGTGGGCGATCCACAGTTTGCCGAGGCACAGCTCCGCGAAGCGTCTTGGACTGCGGTGGCCCTCCCCCCCATTTGACCCTAGGCTAGCGATATAAAAACGGCAGAGGGCTGCCGCAGTCCAAGACGCTGGCGCGACATCGCGGGGGCGCCTCGAAGGTTGCTCCGTTTCGTTAAGGCAGGACAGCAAGCTCACGTCGCTCCGGCAAAAGTCGCTGCCGGAAGCGGTTGGTTTGTCGGCTCACTGCCCGCCCGCCTGGCCTTTGAGATACGTGCCGTAGCCGATGATGATGGTGGACAGGATGAGCATGGCGATGCCGCCGGCGATGAGCCCGTGGGCCTTCTTGCTCGATCCTTTCCATTCGTGGAAGATCCAGCCCCACATGGTGCTGAAGATGATGATGCTCGCCATGTGGAGCGTCCAGCTTGCGAAGCCGAACTTGCCCATCTGGGTCTCGCCCATTGTGTAGAAGAAGAACTGGAAGTACCACGTCGTGCCGGCGAGCGCGGAGAAGAAGTAGTTGCCGAGCATCGGCACTTTCAATTCCGCTGAACTCGGCCCACTCGCTGCGCCACCAGGTTCGCCGCCGGAAGCCTTCAGGCCTGCGTGTTCCGGGCGCACGTGCGAGGCGAGATATTGGTAGCCCGAGCGATTCTTGATGTTCAGCAGGGTGCACCAGATGAAGTTGGTGGTGAACCCACCGAGCAGCACGACCACGAGCTTGGGCAGGCCAGTCCAAAGCGTTGAGGTGCCCGCCAACGCCGAGGCTTCGCCGATAGGCTTGCCCGCGGTCAGCGCGAACGAGAAGCACGCGCTCATGATGCCGGAGAACGTCGCCACCAGAATCCCCTTCGCGAAACTGAACTCCGCGATGGCCTTCTTCTTGTCGGCCTCGGGCATCTCGCGTTCCTTGGTTAGACCGGCGTAGGCTGCCACGGCGATGCCAGCCAAGCAGACGAACACACCCAAGAGCGTGATCTTGCCCGGCAGGGTGGATGCGATCTGGGCGATGGTTTCGTCCACCGGGATCGTGGGGATGAACATCTTGAAGATCGGCGGGAGCAGTGTCCCGAACGCCGCGCAATAGCCCAACGCCACACCCATACCCAGCGACATGCCCAAGTAACGCATCGTCAGGCCGAATGTCAGCCCACCGAAGCCCCACATCGCGCCGAAGAAATACGTCCACCAGAGCGTGCTGCCGGTTTGCTGCTTGAGCACGCCCGCCACGTCGTTGGTCATGAGCGAGGCCAGAAACCACGGGCAGATGATCCAAGAGAAAAAACCGCCGACGAGCCAGTAGGTTTCCCAAGACCATTTCTTCACGCCCTTGTAGGGAACATAGAAACTCCCGGAGGCCAGGCCGCCGAGCCAGTGGAAAAATACGCCGAGGAAGGGATTCATGGTTGGATTGCTTGGGTTTGCTTCGGAGGGTTACTTGCGTGTGCTCAGGACCGTGCGTTCGTAATTCTTCACCTCCGTCAGCCACGCCTCGCCGACCGGCACACCTTTCCTGGCGCAGTAGAAATCCCACACCGCGCCGAAGGGCAGGCTCTTGGCTTCCTCCATCAGCGCGAGGCGCGACGTGTAATCGCCGGCAAGTTCGAGTTTCTTGTACTGGGCGTTCGGTTCGAGCATCGCCAGGCAAAGCGCCCGCAGCATGTTTCGCGCGCCGATGGTCCAAGCCGCGACGCGGTTGATGCTGGCATCGAAGAAGTCCAGGCCGATGTGCGTGCGATCCAAGTAGCCGCCGCGCACGAGTTCTTGGGCGATGGCGTTCAGTTCGTCCGTAAGCGTCACCACGTGGTCGCTATCCCAGCGCACACCGCGGCTGACGTGCAGCAGAATCTCCGGCACGAAGCACAGCACCGACGAAATCTTGTCCGCCATGTTCTCGGTCGGGTGATAGTGGCCGGCGTCAAGGGTGACAAGCGTCTGGTGCTTCACCGCGTAGCCGAGATAAAACTCATGCATCCCGACGGTGTAACTCTCTGCGCCGATGCCGAAGAGCTTGCCCTCGACGGCGTCGAGATTGTGTTTCGGATTGAGCTTCTTCGCGAAGACGGCGTCCAGCGCCTCGGCCAGGCGTTCACGCGGGCCGCGGCGGTCGGCGGGGGAATCCTTCATGCCGTCGGGAATCCAGACGTTCGTGACCGTCGGTGAGCCGAGCGCCTTGCCCATCGCCGCGCCGATCTCACGACTCAGTTGACAATGTTGGACCCAGAACTGGCGAATAGCGTTGTCCGCGTGCGACAGCGTGAAGCCGCTCGCCGATTTCGGATGCGAGAAGCAGGTCGGGTTGAAATCCAGCCCGATGCCGAGTTCCTTGGCCCACGCGATCCAATTCTTGAAGTGCTTTGGTTCGATCTCGTTCCGGTCCACCTTCTTGCCCCCGAACTCGCCGTAAAAGGCATGGAGGTTGAAACGATGCGTGCCGGGGATGAGCGAGAGGGCTTTGGCCGCGTCAGCCCGCAGTTCGTCGGGCGTGCGGGCCTTGCCGGGGTAATTGCCGGTGGCGACGATGCCGCCGGTGAGCGCGCTGCCGAAACTCTCGAAGCCGCCCACATCATCGCCCTGCCAGCAGTGGAGGGAGACCGGGACTTTGGCGAGTTGGGTGAGGACCTTGTCCGTGTTAATGCCGAGGGTGGCGTAACGTTCCTTTGCGAGGCGATAGGCCTGTTCAATCTGTTTCATCTGGTTTCCCATGAGTGGTTGCTGATTCGATGGTGTTGCCGACGGCAATCATGTCGGCAGATGTCAGCATCCCGACCCGCCGGGGCGCAAGCGCAAATTCTGGTCATGATTTCGCTCGATTGGAAGATTCCCGACTGAGAGAGGTCGGCCGGCCAGTCTGGCGTTGGCAAGATCGGGTTGGTCCCGACCAAAAAATGTGTTGGCAACCGGGCCGGCACTGGGCACCCTCCGGCGGTCATTTTTATGAGAAAAAACAACTCTTTACGTACTTGGGCC
>CAYJNU010000176.1:0-15046 GCA_964371005.1 uncultured Verrucomicrobiota bacterium
CAATGAGGCTACGCCAGCACAATCCGCCGCCCGCCGAATAGAGGCCGGTGTCCCACGGATAATCGGCCCGATGCTGCGCGAAGCCCACGGCATCGAAGAACGTCACCACCGACCAGTTTCTGGTGATGAGTTGCTCAAACTCGAGATTGGCCTGCGTGTAGGTTTCCGCCCCCAACTGCCGGCCGTTTGCATCCAGTGGCGACGCTTCGCCCTCTTGGTAACCGCGCACCGAGTTTTCGCCGCCGGGAAAGAACCGTTTATTGAATGGCAGTTGATCGTCGGTGCTTCCCAGGGTGAATGAGACTCCGTGGGTCACCCCGAGGTGAAGCAGTCGTCCGCCGCTCAAGTCCAGGTGATACGACGCACCAAGCAGCAGCCGCTGGTAATCCACGTTCCCGCCCAGGCTCGCGCTGGCGATTTCCAGCTTGCTGAACAGTTTCAACCCGCGCCGCGGCAGCAGGAGATTGTCGCGCCGATCGCGGTGAAGTTCGAGGACGAACGAGGCGGCCTGCGCTTCCGGCACACCCGTCTGGCTTGTGCTGGTCGAGCCGAGATCCAGAGCATTCAGGAACTCGTAGTTGTACCGGAATGTGAAGTCGGTCTTGATCGGAACCAGCCGCTTCTGGATTCCGATTGAGCTGCCGAATTCCTCGCGCGTGAAGGAAACCTCCTCGCGCCGCAAACCCGAGCCTTGCAGGAAAAGATTAACATTCTGCCCGAACACTTCCATTTCCGGCACGGTGTAAAACAAATCGCCCTTGCTGGCTTTGAAGGATTGCACTGCTCGCAACCGGAGATCGTGTGCTCGACCAAACAGGTTCCGATTTTCGAATTCCAGCCCGCCCCGCAGCAGTTCATAACTCCCCCACCCGGCCAGCATGCTCAGCGAAATCGGTTTCCCTTCTTCCACCTCGTAAACCACGTCGCGTGTACTGTCATCCACCGCTTCAAAGCGCAGGCGGACCGAGTCGAACACGCCCAGGCGCGCGAGGCTTTGGCGCGATTCTTCCGCCTTGATGCGGTTCAAAGGCTCGCCTGCTTCGAGTTGGATCCGACTGTTCAGCACCGAGGTCTTGGTGCGACGATTTCCCTTCGCCATCAACTTGCCCACCCGGACAAACGGACCCTTGGTCACCTTGGCCGACAAGTCCAGTTGGATGCTGGTGGCATTGGTTTCGCGTCGCAGCGGGGCAAATGCCACGGTTGCATCCGGAAAGCCTTTGACGTTCTGTTCGGCCTGGAGTTTCTGGGCGAGCCCTTGTTGCCACAATCTCGAATAAGGTTTACCGGGTTTCAATGTGCGTTGAGATCCCCGTGCTTCGTCGCCGTCAGGCACCTGGACCATCACCGAATGCACGATTGT
The DNA here is from genome assembly GCA_964371005.1 of uncultured Verrucomicrobiota bacterium. Classification (GTDB taxonomy): domain Bacteria; phylum Verrucomicrobiota; class Verrucomicrobiia; order Limisphaerales; family MWDV01; genus MWDV01. Next base: position 1,364 of record CAYJNU010000176.1, read on the forward strand.
TTGCAGCCCTTCCTCCACGGCGACTTCGACCGTGACCGCGCCCGTTGACTCGTTCCAGGTCACTTGATTGGTGCTAACCACGGCCTCCTGGTAGCCGGCGCGCGCGTATGCTTCCTTCAAAGCGGCGAGCGAACTCCTCAACGCTGCCGGGCTGAAGACGCGATTGCCGTGCAACTGCAGCAGCATGTCTCCGCTGACGAAGTAACTGCTCGCTTCGCGTCTGGAGAAGAACTTGACGCCGGCGAACTCAAGGGAGTGATAATAGAAACGGACGCCGCCCTGGAGACGGAGATGTGCCTCGCGCGCGGCAAAATCGCGCGGCAGCATGGCTTCCATGGCGTTGGTCCAGGCGAGGTGTTGGCGGGAGCCGTCCGCCATCGTGAAATCGCCGCTCAGGATTGCGCGCAAATATCCCTCGTCGTGCGCCCGCGCAAGCAACACGAGGGCGGCGTCCTCCACGAACGTCCGATCAATGACGGCCGGCAACTTGCCGTCGGGCTGGAAATTGCGGAGCAAGCGGACCACTTCACGGTTTCCCAGAAAGCCGAATCCTGAGATTTTCACCCGCGCCGGTTCGCTGGTCGGCGTCTCCGTCGCCCCCGCCGGCCAGAGCGCGAAAGCCAGGCCGAGGGCCATGAGCGTCTTGCAGCCTCGCCGCGTTGCCATCGACATTGCGGCAACGCTTCCGGAAAGAACGCGCCGAAGCGTCACAACGCCCGGATTGCCTCGTGCATTGGTCAACGTGTGAAAACCTTCCATTTCAAATCCGTGTTGAAGGCGTTGAACTCGTCGTATTCACCGATGATAGACCAGCGGTCGGTTAGCCGGTACTCGACCGAATACGTCAACCGTCCGGCTTCGGAAATGCTCTCGCCCGTCTGGATGATCAACCGTTCCTTGGCCGGGTCGCTGCCGAAATAGCGGCTGAGCAAATCCTTTCCCAGGAATGTCGCCAGGCGACCTGCCCGCGCGCCGCTCGTAAAGGCATAATCGGATTGTGGCACCTCGCCCGCCGTCAACATGAGGAGGATTTGCTCAGAGGCGAGCGGCGGGGTGGAGGAGAAGATCACGTTGGCGCCGTCGGCCGGGCCTTTCACTTCGAGCCGCAAATCGTAACGGTAATTGCGCCCGGACGCGTTGAGCTGCAGCTCCGGCCCCTTGAGGTCGTTCCCGCTGAAGCTTGCCAGACCTTGATCCATCGTAAGTGTTCCGAACGGAAAAACCAGGCGGCCTGAGTTGACGCGGGCATCGCCGGTCAGGACCGGCGCGAGGAGGGAGCCTTTCAACTGGAAATCCGCGGAAGCAATGCCACTGAACACGGGTGAGCGCAGGCGCAAAAAGCGGTCGCCGCGGACGGCCAGTTCCAGCTTCCATTTCGCGAATGGCTCGTTGGTCACGCTAAAGTACGGCGGGCGCCACTCGGGCCGCTTGGGCGCGCTCCAAACCAGCGCCGAGGCGTGTTGCACGTACAATCCGTCACGCAACGTGACCGCACCGGACAGCAACGTTGGCTGATTACTGCCGCCGCGCAGTGACACTTCAAAATCCCCGCGCAGCAAAAGCTCTGGACTGCGCGCCAGCGGAACATTCGTACCGCGGAGGTTGACGTGGTAATCCAACCCATTGCTGTCCAGTTCGGGAATCGTCACGAACCCATCGGCGCGGATCGGTTGTCCGCCGAGCTGGGCGTGAAAATCCTGCAGCACGGCGCGATGACCGTCAAAGCGCACCAACGCCGCAATGTCCCGCAACGGCGTGATCGGTCCCATCGGCCGCGTGGCGGCGTTCGTCAGCGATAGAACGCCTTCCAAACGCTTGCCGGTCTTGAGGTCCAAGGTCGCGTTCAGCCGGCCTTCCGGCGTTAGGACCTCCGGCAGAAACGCCGAGAGCGCGGCCACCTGCGCCCCTGCCATTTCCAGATGCCCTTGCGCTTGACTCCAATCCGGCAGCTTTCGGGCGGACCACAGCTCCCGCCAGCCTTCCTTGAGCAGCGGCCATTCTCCGGTCGCCATGATAGGCTGACCGTCCAGCTTCGCTGCGCAGGTTTTCAACCGGATCACGTCCGGACGAATCTCCACCGCGAGTTGCAGATCTTCCAGCTTGGGACGCGGCGCATCGTTTGTCTTCGACTGCCAGGCCAGCTTCGCCGCAGCCGCCGTCAGCTCGACGGATGGCTCATCAGGTGTGCCCGAAACCCGGAACTGCAATGCAGGCCGTGAAACCTCCAGTTGGCCCAGCGTTCCCAGCGGTATCGAGAATCCCTCCGCCTGATCGTCCTTCCAGTCCCCCGTCAAGGTGATGTTCTGCGACTGATCCCAAACGAGCATCCCTTCGCCGCGAGCCGGGATGACTTTGACGGGAACCGTGCCGGTCACCGACAGCATCGGCGTGTAACCGCTCGCAAGCGCCAACAGGTCAATGGAGAGGCGCTCGCCCGTCTTTGCGGTGCCGCGCAGGCCGAATACCTGGCCCGTGCCGTTGGTCAGCGAGCCGGCGACGGAAATCACCGAACGCACCGGCCCGTTGGACCAATGCGCAGTCGTGGCCAACTCGGCGACCGAAACGTTCGCGTTGCCTGCTTCGAGAAAATCCGAAAAGTCCGCGAAGGCGACGTTGGTCATGGTCAGCGAGGCTTGCCCACGAGCGGGCCAGGCGAGGTCGGCGGTGCCGGACATCGCGTGGCGATCGCTTCGCCAGTTGAACGTATCCACGGTGAGTGTCCAAAGTTCTCCCGGCGCGTTGGTACTTCCGGCGCGGAACCTGATCGCACACGGTTGTTGCAGCGCATAAAGCTCCTCCTTCCCCCGACGCAACGAAAGCTGGTTCAGCGCCGCCGCAACTTCACGCTTCGATAGATCACAGTCCGCCACAGCGCCGATGGACAAGAGTGATTCGCCCGCCCTCAGTTCGACCTCCGCCGATGCGAGATGTTGATTCTGGCCGCTCCATTTGGCCCGGGCGTTAAACGGCTTCAGCCCAGAGGCTCGGAACTTGGTCAACGCAGCTTCACCCCTGTGCGCGAGATTGGTCAGCGGTCCATTCAGCTCTCCCGAGGCGGCGAATTCCGAGTAGCTCAAGCCCGGCAGGAAGGTGCGCAGGAAGCCGCCGGACAATTGCCATCCTCCGTCCAAGATACGCCGCGCCCGCCCATCAAATGAACCGTTGGCAACCAGCACCGAGCCATCGGCGAACTCCGCGCGAATCTCGTCGAATTTAAGAATGGGAGCCGCGAATTCGCCGCGGACGAGAACTGTTTTTGGGTCCACTTGTCCCGCGCGCACCTGGGCGGCCGAGAATTGAAATTGCACGACCGGTGACCGTCCGATCTGCGGTTCGATCCTCACGTCGCCTTCCGCCTTTCCGGTAAGCCTGGCCCCGGGCAATCTACCGAGGTCCACCGAGACGTGAAGTTGCGCCGGTTCCGCCAGAAGTTCGCCGGTCCGGGTGATGCCCACGGTATTCGTCAGGTCGGCATGGCACCACGGCGATTGGATCTTAAGCGCGTGAAGTTTCACTCCGGTGGGATCACCATCCGCACCCAGCGAAAAATTCACCGCGGGCCATCCGCCCCGCGCTGACGCGTCAGACGGTTGAGCAAAACCGGTCGCCTGCAGCTCGAAGCGGTTTGATGCGAGGTTGGCCGTCACGCTGGCAACCAAGTTTTCGTAACCTTGAACCTTGAGGAATCCCGCCGGAATCTGCCAGCTCTGGCAGTCCACCTGCGCCAGCGCCGGCCACCAGCCGTTGGTCGTAAATTGTGCCGTGAAATCAGCGCGGTTGGTAAGCCATCCCAGTTCGCCAGTCCAGTGCCAGCCTTCGGTGGCGCGTGAAAATCCTCCACGAAGCGCTGCGTCATAGGCATCCCAATTGGCAACCAGCCTTAATGCCGAGTCTCCATCCATTTGGACGACCAGCGCAACTTCCCCACGCGACGATGGAATACGAACTACTCCATCCAACCGACCCGCCCGCCAATCTGCGTGCGGAATGGACACGCGGCTGGCAGCGACTTGGATGGTGCAATTCGTCAAGTCGGCCACCGGCAACCAACGTTGGAGTATCAGCCCGATCCGCGAGATATGGCTCAACGTCCTGCCCGCAGATCCCTGCGGTTGCGGACTCGCCGTGGTGACGGCGTTTGTCGTTGAGCCGGCAATCAGCAGATGGCCGTTGCTTAACGTGAGCAGCGGCGGACTGTTGGTGTGGGCATTGAACCGTCGCCAAAGCCACGTCGTCGGCAGCACGGCCTCGACGCGTTCGACTTCCAACCGCGCTCCGCCCCAGTCGCCGCGGACTCCGGTGAGCGCCATTCGCGTCCAGCCCATTCGATCGTAATCTGCGAACTTCAGGCCATAACGACTGGCAACCGGCGTCAACAGCCACGGAAACCATACCGGCAGGAGCACGAGCATGAAGATACCGCCGACCGTCAGCCACAAAAGGCCTCGAACCCGTCTGCGTTTCTTCAGTTGCTTGGTTTCCATGACTGCGGCCATGCCTGTGCAATCGAACGGTCTTGCTTTTGCGCAGGTGGCACTCAACAACGTGCCACTTCGGCGGTATCGGCGTAAGCACTATAATGCAACGGCGGCAATCCTCACTGCTAACTTCCTCCAGCAACACTTCGCGCGACGCTTTGGGAAGCGGCCATTCCGCCCGCAGTGGATACAGCAACAGAAGCCTTCAATCTGAATGCGCTTACCTGCGACCGCGGCGCCATGGGTTGATCATCGCAACGCGCGATATTCTCTCGGGCGGACGGTTGGTGGCTCTGACAACTACTGAGAGGCGCGGCTTTCCTGACACCGGCGGTTGAGCTATCCTTTCGCAAATCCGACTGATGCACCCAACGAAGGTTTGAGACAAGTCCTCAACCCTTGAAAGCTTGGTCCGCGCGACAATTCCAGGCAACGAAACGACTATGAGCGAGACAATGAGCCAGTGGTGGACGGTAATTGGCAAGGTCATCAACTACCCGCTGATCGAGCTGGGCGACACAAACCTGACCTTGAACAGCCTCCTCAAGCTGCTGCTGGTAGTGGCCTTGGTCTTCGTGGCTGAGCGCTATCTGCGGCGCATCCTGCGGCGCCGGGTGTTGGCGCGCACCAAACTCGAACCTGATCTGCAGTATGCCGTCAGTCGCTTCGTGGGTTACTGCTTCATCGCCGTGGGGTTCTTCTTCGCCTTCAAGGTGATTCACCTGGATTTGAGCGCGCTGGCGGTCATTGTCGGCGGGTTGGGAGTGGGCATCGGCTTCGGTCTGCAAAACATCGTCAGCAATTTTATCAGCGGCCTCATCATCCTCGCGGAACGGCCCATCGCCATTGGCCACCGCGTCGAGGTCAGCGGCGTGGCCGGACAGGTTACGCAGATCAAGATGCGCAGCACGACCGTGGTAACGAACGACAACATCACCATCATCGTGCCGAACTCCAACTTCATCACCAGCGCGGTGACGAACTGGAGTTACGGTGATCCCAAGGTGCGGATGCGCCTGCCCGTGGGCGTCGCCTACGGCAGCGACGTCGAGAAGCTGAAGAGGGTGCTCCTTGAAGTTGCGGCGGAGATTCCGACCGTGCTCAAGGAACCCGCCCCCATGGTGCGCTTCCTCGGCTTTGGTGACAGCTCGCTGGATTTTGAGCTCGCGGTTTGGACCATTGATATGGCGCACCGACCGACGCGGTTCCGCAGTGACCTATATTTCGCCATCGAACGCAAGCTGCGGGAGAACAACATTGAAGTCCCGTTCCCGCAACGCGACCTGCATCTACGTTCCGGCAAATTGGTCCTCGAGACGCCGCCCGGCAACCGCAGCGAGGTGGGTCTGCAGCCAGGTTGATCCGCCGGACTTTCACACCTGCCAACCAACCGATCCCCATGTCTCCGCACACCCCCGTTTATCTCGACGAGTTTCTGAAGTTGCACGCTGCCGATCTGGCGGATCGCTTGCAACGTCTCGAGACGGATGAAGCCCGCGCCTTGCTCCGGGAATTGCCAGCGGAGAAGGCCGCCGCAGCCCTCGCCGAGATGGAGGAGGAGCGGCTGCCGGACCTGCTGGCCGCGTTCGACGCAACTCAACTTGCGGAAGTGCTTCAGTGCGTTGCTCCCCCCGATGCCGTGGATTTGCTCCAACAGCTTTCGCCCGGGGTGCGCCGTGAGACGCTGGCCAAGCTGCCGGCTGACGCCGCCGAGAGTGTGCGCGCCTTGCTCCGCTATCCCGAAGACAGCGCCGGCGGCATCATGTCCAACCGCTTCATCGCGCTGGATGAAGCCATGACCGTGGAACAGGCGCGCGAGTTGTTGCGCTCGCGGGCACAAGAGGAGCGGGCCGAGGACATCGCCTATCTCTACGTCACCGACGTTCAACGGCGACTGGTGGGCATTGTGGGGTTGCGCGATTTGGTCTTTCGGCGGGCCGAGCGCCGCATGAGCGAGATCATGAACCGGGACGTGAAGTTCGTCCGGGCCGACGCGGATCAGGAGGAGCTGGCACAGCAATTCGAGCATTATCACTATCTCGGCCTGCCGGTGCTTGACGCCGAAGGCCGGCTCGTCGGCGTCGTGAAATCGAGTGACGCCCTGGCAGTCGCCAGCAAGGAGGCCACGGAGGACATGCAGTTGATGGTCGGTTTGTCCGGCGAAGAACGCGCGTTGACTCCCTGGCAGCACTCGATTCGCAGCCGCCTCCCCTGGCTTTACATCAATCTCGCAACGGCGTTTTTGGCGGCGTTTGTCGTCGGGCTGTTTGAAGACACCATCGCCAAGTGGACCGCGCTGGCGATCTTCCTGCCCATTGTGGCGGGCCAAGGCGGTAACGCGGGAATGCAAACGCTCACCGTCATCATTCGTGATCTGGCGCTGGGGGAGCTTGCTCCCGGCGATGGCCGTCGCGCGCTCGTCAAGGAAATCATCCTTGGCTTGCTCAACGGCCTGGCCATCGGTCTCGTGGTGGGCCTGATCGGCTGGTGGTGGAAAGGGAGTCTGACCCTTGGCCTGGTGGTCGGAGCGGCGATGCTGCTGAACCAACTGGCCGCCGCGGCGTCGGGAGTGATGATTCCGCTCGGAATGAAAGCCCTCCGCCTCGATCCTGCCCTGGCTTCGAGCATCTTCATGACGACCGTGACCGACGTGGCGGGCTTCTTCTTCTTTCTCGGACTCGCGACGGTGGGATTGCGGTGGTTGGGGGTGTGAAACCTTGCTTCAACCCACCAACTCGCCAACCCGGATTCCGCGTCGATTGGCTGACCGGATCATTCAACAGGCAGGCAGAACAAGCCGCTGCTGCCGACCGCAACTCGCGACGCGGGCGCGGTGATGCGGGGCAGATTTTGGGTTGTCGGCGTCGGCCAGTGTCAAACGCAGTAGGAGAGAGTTAAGCCGTAGAATCATGCAATCGGAATTCGGAATCGCCCAAATCAAATCATGCATTGTCCCCCTGAACCGGAGTGCGCCCGTCCTCGGGCGCAGCAACGTCCTGAAGGAAGAACGCGATCATATTGTTCAAGCATCCTCACGAGTCCCAGGTTTCTGCGCCCGAGGACGGGCGCACTCCGGGACGGTTCTTGGGGCGAACGTGCCTTCCAACCACATTGATGCGGCCAAGCCGCTGAATTCCTGGCTAGAACTGGTCGAGGATGCTGTCCGCCAGATGATCGGTCCAATCGACCGACACCGGCGCTTTCAATTCGTATGATTTGTCGAAATCCGTTTCGAAGAGCTCCTGTCGGAACCGGGCGGCAAAGGCGGCATCCGACGTGGCGAGATCGGCCTCCTGATTCAGACGCAGACTGAGCGTATTGAAGTTCGCCGAACCGAAGCAGACCCAGCCGTCCGCCAGCATCGCCTTCACGTGCGTCATGCCCGGATAGAAATAGACGCGCACGCCGTGTTTCAAGAGATAGTTCGCAGTCACCAGATTGCTGCTCTGGCCCCCGTTGATGTCGTTTTCGGCCGGCAGGATCACGCGCACGTCCACGCCGCGCAACCGCGCCTCGACGAGCGCCACGATCACCGCGTTGTTGTAAAGGTAAGGATTCTCGACAAAGACATGATTTCGGGCGCGACGGATGCACTCCAGTTTTGCCGTGCGAATCTGGCGCTGCCCGGTGCTTGTGTAGATACGCCGCAGGTCAATGAAATCGCTCCGATTGGTCACCCCGACTTCCGGCCGTTTTCCAAAAGCGACATTGTTGACGTAAGCGAGATCGCCCAGCGCGCCGGCATGGGCCCAATTCTTGTCAAATTCGCGCTGCCACGAAGCCACCACCGGCCCCTCGATCTCCGCCATCAGGTCGTGCCATTCGTAGCGGTACTCGCGTCCGAAGTTCATCCCGCCGAGGTAGGCGAAACGCCCGTCAATCAGCAGCACCTTCGAGTGGTCGAACTTCAGAAACGGATTGAGGATCGGCCGCACCTGCACGTGCGAACCAGATCGCAGATAGCGGCTGATGGAGCCCGGCGGCACGAAACCCGCCGCCAGGGGCGTGGCGGGCGGCGCGTTGCCGGAGGCGCGCGTACTGGTGTGGTCGAACAGCACGCGCACGGCCAGGTTTGTGGATCGCTGCTTCAGCAGGTCGGCGACCTCCACGGCGACGTCGTCCCGGTCAAAGATACAAATCTGGATGTCAATGTTGCGGGTCGCCTTCGCCAGCCGGTCTTCGAACACCGGAAAGAACTTTTCACCGTTGATGAGCAACCGCACCGAGCCACGCTCCCGCGCGTGGCGGGTGTGGCTGTCCAACCAGTGTTCCCAGGCAGCCAGCTCCATCCCGGGTGCGTTCGTCACCGCCGGAATCACCGTCGCCCGGGTGCGCAAGCGCGGGTGGAGCAGACTGACCGGCCACTGGGTGACCTGGTTGAGCAGCCGTCCCACTGAAGAGACCGGGTTTTTCAGGATGGCCAAGCCGTGATCGAACAAGGCGAACGACACCAACCCGGCGAGGTCTGCACCCATGCCAAAGCCGCCGCGGGGATCTTCCCCGGCGCGGGGTGCGTACAGTTCGACGACCCGGCGTTGGGTCAGGTCGAACAGCACCAGGCGCAAACGCTTGTTGTCCAGTGGCGGCACCAGTGCAAACGCGGTGGCGCGTGGGTGAGCGACGCGGAGATTTGCTTCCACGGCGCTGGCCAAGGTGGCCGTCGCCTCGATCCGGTTCAGACGGCGGTCGCTGACCATACCAGGTGGGGCCGCCGCGAAGGGAACTGCCTTAACGTCACCGCGGGCGTCGCGAAACAGGACCGCGTCGGCCAGTGCGAATTGCAGGTAGATGCCGTGCCCGGGTTCCGCCGGAACCAAAGGCTCGATGGCGGCCCGGGCAAATCGCTTCCATTCATCGAAAGCCAGCACCTTCACGTCGCGCCATTTGTCCTGCGGCCCGGGCAGAGGGGGAGGCGACGCGTCAAACTTGAGGGTCGCGATGTGGGAGCTGAATCCCTCTGTCCGGATGCGCGAACGGTTCCAATCCGCTTTGAACATCACGGGCGGACCGAAGTTTGTGAAGTAGAGCCGCACCTGGTCGCCCTTGACGAGAACGCGCGGCGCCAAATGGGTGTCCTGCAGGGCGGCATGCAATTGCTCAACCGTCTGGACCCGGCGACTCGGCGAGGCATGGAGTTCCGCTCCGACCAGTGCCAGCGCGAGCAGGGCCAGCATCCAGGGCACGGGCGGTCCAACCCATCGGGTCATGGCGTGAAGGGCACGGCGCTTGCCGGCAGCGGTCTGGCCGTAGCGTTTCACCCATCTTTGCGGCAGGGTGAACCAAGCCGGCAACCCATCCAACACGTTCGCGCATTCCCAGCCCTTCATTCGTTCATGTCCGTCGGATTCTGAGTCCTTGCTTCAATGATCAGAGTGTTCGTTGTTTTCCGTTATCTGCCCCAAGCCATGACGGCGGCGGCCAAGACCCATCCCACCAGCAGCAGGGTTACACCCAAAATCCACGGCTTGCTGTGCGTGGTCCTTACACAGCGATACCTCACCCGGCAGCAAATGGTCAACAGAAAGCCACGGGAGCCTGTAATGCCTCGGTGAACCCCGGCCAGCGCACAGTGTGGCGCGCCAAACTCCAGTTCGACGCCGCCAAATCCCGCGCAACGCGCCGAACTGGAGTTCGGCGCTCCACACCGACCCGGGCTTCGCTGAGGCGTTGCGGGAGCCTGGCTGGTGTCAGGAGCTTTCAACCCTCGTGCGGCAGTGGACGCTGCCGCGGCTGGAACAGCCGCGCGCCAACCTCGGAAGTTCCCTGCCTTGCCAGGACGCAGCATGAAGATGCGCCCAGCCACGCGTCTTCCCGCAAGCGGGTCTTTACGAATCCGCACCAGTGCGTAACATCCACGCAGAAAGACGCGGCCGGAACACGCCAACCGGAGAACGATCATGGTCAACGCAGAAAACTTGCATCTATACCTTGCGGGCAAATCCCGCACCGAGCGTTCCAGCATGGAGGACACGCTCGTGTTGGACGGCTTCAACGTGCGGAGCTTCGGGACCGCCCAGGAGCTTTGGACGGCTTTCCCACAGACGCCTGCTCGCATCGTCATCACCGAACGCCGCTTCGCCGAGGGCCTCCCTGGTTTGGACCTCGCGCAGAATATTGGCAAGCAGTACCTGATGCCGTATGTGTATGTCGTCGTCCTGAGCACGATGAACAACCTCAGGCAAATCAAGGCAGCTCTCACCGTGGGCGTCGATGATTACCTCGTGCGTCCAATCAATCGCTTTCAGCTTCGCTCCCGCGCGCTCGTCGGGATGCGCTGGCTCAACTACATTGATTCCCTCTACGAAGGGAAGACCGGGAAGCAGTGAAGCCTGTCCACGCTGAAGATGGCCCGCCGTCGCGCGCGAAGATTGCCGCACTGGTGGAATTCCTCTATGGGACCACGATCGGCGCACCGGTCGCCAACCAGATTGAGCAACTCATCGCCAAGCACCGGACCGCGACGATGCAGCCGTCCGGCGGCAAAGCTCTCTCCCAACGCGATGCCCTGCTCATCACCTACGCGGACCACGTGCGTGCGCCAGGCGAAGCACCGCTGCAAACGCTCGCCTGCTTCGCTGCGAAACACCTGCGCGGCGTGGTCAGCGGGATTCACCTCCTCCCATTCTATCCGTGGTCCTCGGACGATGGCTTCTCCGTGAAGAATTACTTTGCGGTCGAGCCCAGCTACGGCACCTGGGAGGACATTGCCCGGCTGGGTGGAGACTTCGCCCTGATGTTCGATGCCGTGTTCAACCACATGTCGGCCCAGGGCGACTGGTTTCAATGCTTCCTCCGCGATGAGCCGGCCTTCCGCGATTTCTTCGTCACGGTCGAAGGCGATCCCGATCTTTCGCTGGTCATCCGCCCGCGCGCCTTGCCCTTGCTCACGGAATTCCAAACCGCCGCCGGCCCAAAGAAGGTCTGGACCACATTCAGCGCCGACCAGGTGGACTTGAACTTCAAGAACCCCGCCGTGCTGCTCGCCACGCTGGAGGCGCTCCTGCTCTATGTGCGGCACGGGGCGCGGTTCATCCGGCTCGACGCCATCGCGTTTCTCTGGAAAGAAATCGGCACGCCCTGCCTGCACCTGCCGCAGACGCATCGCGTCATCCAGTTGATGCGCGCCGTGCTGGAAGAGGCTGCGCCCGGCGCGCGGCTCATCACCGAGACGAACGTCCCGCACGCCGACAACCTCAGTTATTTCGGCGACGGCACGAACGAGGCCCAGCTCGTGTATAACTTCGCCCTGCCGCCGCTCACGCTGCATTCGCTGCAAACCGGCAACGCGGAGAAACTCACCCGTTGGGCGCAGTCGCTCACGCTGCCGTCCGACCAGGTAACGTTCTTCAACTTCCTCGCCTCGCACGACGGCATCGGGCTGAACCCCGCGCGCGGTATCCTGAGCGACACGGAGATTGACGCGCTCGTGGCGCGGACGCTCGAACACGGCGGATTCATCTCGTACAAGAACCTGCCCGACGGCTCGCGCCTGCCCTACGAGATGAACATCAACTACCTTGACGCACTCTCGAATCCGGCGGCGAACGAGCCCGTCGAGCTGGCCGCGCGGAAGTTCCTCACCGCGCAAGCCATCATGCTGAGCCTGCAAGGCATGCCGGGGATATATTTCCACTCACTGTTCGGCTCGCGCGGCGACCGGGCGGCGGCGGAAACCAGCGGCATCCCGCGCCGCATCAACCGCGAGAAACCGGAGCGCGCCCGTCTGGAAGCCGAGTTGGCGGACGCTTCCTCGCTGCGTGCCCGTGTCTTCGGTGGTTACCGCGAACTGCTGCACGTCCGCGGTGAACACGCTGCGTTTGCCCCAGCCTCCACGCAGCGGATACTGGAGGTTGACCCGCGGGTCTTCGCCGTGCTGCGCGAAACAGCGGATGGTGAAGATCGTGTCCTCTGTCTGCACAACGTCAGCGGCGAAACGGTTGAGTGCGTACCATCGGGCTTGCCCGGTGCTGCGCGACGCTGGCGTGATTTGTCACAAGACGTGGCGATGCCTTCTCCCTCTCCTTGGGGAGAGGGCCGGGGTGAGAATCGCCTGAATCAAGTCGCGCATTGTCCCCCCGAACCGGAGAGCGCCCGTCCTCGGGCGCAGCAACGTCCTGGCGTGCCATCCGGGTTGCTGCGCCCGAGGACGGGCGCTCTCCGGGAGGTTCATGGGGAGAAAGGACATGGCCTTGTCGCCGAATCATTCCAGCTTGGCCCTTGGGTTACTCGCTGGCTGGCGCCAGGATGAACAGCGAAGATGCGAGGGCGCGAAGCAGCCGCGACCAAACATTTTCCCGTTCGCGTCTTCGCGTGGCTGTGCAACCGCGGTTTCCGGCGTCATTTCGGTTGACCGGGGTACGGGCGCGGCCTATACGATTCCGGCCGTGAGAAGGCACGAAGCAGAATGCCTGGTTGCAGTTCGAGACTCCGGCCACAGGGGATTCTCTCCTTCCGATGGAATTATGCGGCCACAGCCGCGCATCTGGTCAACTATCATTCAGCTTCTTCTTCTTGCGATGACCGTCGTCTTTCAGTCTGGGTGCGATTTCGTGACGGGTAAGGTTTCACTTTCTGACCCGCGGCTCACCCCGATGCTCCAGGCGATTGCAGCGGTTGACAGAGCAGCGCTCGGCTTCACCCCCATCCCCACGAATGCGGTGGTTCACTTGCATAGTCGTCCGCGTGCTGGCCACGACGCGATGCTCCACATGTACACGCCGGCAGCCCACGGACGCTTTGAGCGCATCATCGAGTTCCGCAAAACGGCGGCTGGCTACCAGTGGATTCTCGAGCAGGAAGTTCACCCCGGCCCGAGGACCTTCATCCAAAGCGGCCACACCGCACACGAGTTCATTACCATCACCTATGACGCAGTAGGGATTGGCATGTCGGGAGTCGCGCCCGGCAAGCTGCACGTTGGCTATACCGGACAGGACAGTCGAATCGCCAATCGCAAGGACCTCACGATCGAGGAGGTCAGGCCGGTTTTGGCGGAGTGGAGTCAGAAGCCCTGAGGAACAGACAGGTGGCCTGACCGCCCAGACGATTGAAAGAACCGAGCGCGCGGAGGGCGTCATCTTCGTTGAAGAGGGGGTGACGATGGCACGGGCGTTACCCCCGGACATCGTGAGGGCACGGCAGACCGCGTCTCACCTTGCCCGGACTCTGGCAGGCTGGGCCTATTTGTCGCGGATCAGGTCGTAGA
>CAYJNU010000177.1:0-15026 GCA_964371005.1 uncultured Verrucomicrobiota bacterium
GCTTAAGACCCACGCACTCCAAACGCTAGCGCGAGGTTCCAAGCGGCCCGGTGCTTCGCGAAGCGTTTGGAGTGCGCGCGTCTTCAGCGTCGCTTTGGAGGGCACGATCATAGGGAAGGGCGCGTTCGGCCACATACGCACAGATCAGACGTGCTCTCGGAGGCAGCGCCCCTCGGTATAGCGGCGCAAACCTGAACACCGCAAGATGGCGGCGCTCTGCCGAGACGCCGCTACGGGGCAATCGTTCATGGAAACCGCAGGTTATTTCTGCCCGGGCTTGCCGGCGTCGTCCTTGTTGAACATGGCCATGGCGAGCATGAAGCCGCCGAAGAGCAGCAGGATGATGCCCCAGATCAGGTTGATGTTGATGTCAAGCGAGCGGTGATACATCTCGGCGTCGCCCTTGGTGGCAAAGCCAAAGATGGTCATCAGCAACCCGACGAGCGAGAACATGAGGCCGATCGGCCAACGAATATCGAGACCCATAACGTGTTCCTTTCGTTTACCAGAAGATGATGTTGAGAATGACGCAGCAGATCAGCAGGACGATGCCCACCACGGCCGGACGCAGATACCACGCCGTGCCTTCGTCCTTGATTTTTGGCGTGAGCGAATAGACCAAGCCCTTCAGTTCCTCGTCGGTCTTGGTGCGCTTCGTCGCCAGCGAGATGACGAAGGTCAGCACGAAGCAAACGATGAAGGCGAAGCCCGCCAGCCAGAAGTTCTGGGCCATCTCGCTCGGGAAGGTCTTCATCACGCCAAGGTAACCGCCTTTGACGCCCGGGGCGTTGCCCGCCGCGATCGTCAGTGCGTGGAATGTGGCCGAGCCACCGATGCCACCGAACAGGCCGAGGAATGCGCCCGTGCCCGTGGTCCGCGCCCAGAACATGGCCAGGATGAAGGTTGCAAACAACGGCGCGTTCACGAAGCCGAACACCAGTTGGATGATGTCCATCGCGTTGTTGTAGAGCGACGCGAAATACGCCGCGCCGATGCTGACCAAGATGCCCACTACCGTGGCCGCCTGTCCCATCCAGAAGTAATGCTGGTCGCTCTTCTTCGGCGCGAGATAGGCCTGGTAGAGGTCGTAGGTCCAAACCGTGTTGAACGCGGTCACGTTGCCGGCCATGCCGGACATGAACGAGGCGAGCAGCGCCGTGAGCGCCAGGCCCAGCAGGCCGGGCGGGCAGTACTTCTTCACCAGCGAGAGGATCACGCCGTCGTAGTCGTATTCGGCGACCGCGTTGTAAAGGCCCTGTTTGATTTCTGCATCCGGCAGCGCCTTGGCCGCATTGGCCGCAACGAGCGCGGTCACTTTCGTCGCGTCTATTTTCTTGCCCAGCGCCTCACCCACGGCTGCAACGGTGGCTGGTGCTTCCGCCGGACTGCCGGTCTTCACGGCGGCCACGGCCTTGGCGTAGGCTTCCTCCGCGATGATCGGCGGCGGAATGCGGTAGTTCTTGCTGGGGATTGAAGTCAGCGCGATGGCGATCATGCCGGGCACGATGACCAGCAGCGGGAAGATCATCTTCGGCACGGCAGCCACAAGGGGCGTGTTGCGGGCGGCGGTCATGTTCCTAGCCGCCATCGCGCGTTGCACCACGAGGAAATTCGTACACCAGTAGCCGAAGGAGAGGACAAAGCCGAGGCCGAACACCATCGCGAACCAGTCCACGCCCATCGGGTTGTTGGCTGGGCCGGCGAGCAGCGGTTTCCAAGCGCTGGACCAAGCATCCGGCGCGTAGGTAGTGCCAGCATCCTTCAAGTACAATGCCGCGGGATTCGCCGCCACGCTTTCCAGCGCCTTGTTCATCGAACCCCAGCCGCCGACATCCTTGAGCCCGAGATAAACCACCGGAGCAAACCCAAGCACGATCATGAAGAACTGGAGCACCTCGGTGTAGATTGCGGAGGTCAGCCCGCCTTTGAGCACGTACATCAGCACCACGCCCGAGCAGATCCACAGCGCGATGTGGTAATTCCAGCCGAGGAGCTGATTGAGCAACTTGGCCAGCGCGTTCATCGAAATGCCCGACGCGAAAACCGTCATGACGGCGAACGCGACCGAGTTCAGCGCCCGCACCCGCTCGTCAAACCGCATCTTGAGGTATTCCGGGACGGAGCGCGCCTTCGAGCCGTAGTAGAACGGCATCATGAAGACCGCGAGGAAGATCATGGCCGGGATCGCGCCCACCCAATAGAAGTGGGCGGTGGCGATGCCGTATTTCGCGCCGCTGGCTGCCATGCCGACGAGTTCGAGCGCGCCCAAGTTCGCCGAGATGAATGCCAGGCCGGTGACCCAGGTCGGAATCGAGCGGCCGGACGTGAGAAAGTCCGACGAGCTCTTCATGTATTTCCGCAGGGCGAAGCCGATGCCGATGACGAAGCCCGTGTAAGCGAGCAGGATGAAGTAATCGAGCCAGGTGAGGGTGACTTGCATAGGTGTTCGTTTTTACGAGTCTGGTGGATGTTGTCTGCGAATGAGCCGGCGACGTCAAGCTTTTGAAACCTGGGAGCCTCCCGAGGCGTCTTGGGAAACAGGCGAGGCCGCCCGAAATTGAGCGGCCCCGCCGAACCAGTTAGTCCTCAAACAAACCTCCTTGTGAAAGTCTTTATTACCGATATTCCCGCGCCAACGCCAGCAAAAATCGGTGATGTCTGTGCTCATATACTTTGCCGCCTAAACCCAGCCGTCGTGGTCCGGGAAACCAGTGGCCCCGGATCGCAGGGCGGACTTTAGCGGAAAGAGCCTCTCCCCGTAAGGAGGCAGCCAGTCTTTCTCTGGAGGTATCCGGTCACTAACAAGCTCGACAACCCAACCGTGCTGGCGCTATTCCTGTTTCGGTTCTTCAACCGGTTCCGACGCGGCCTTTTGCCGGCGCAATCGTCCGGTTGACACGCGGCATTGAATGGCTACAGCAGCTCCAAGAAGTCGGGCGGAAACGCTTTCCCAGCGTGATTCCGTGGTTTGCCGTCATGTCGCGTTGCTGGTGGAAACCTCCCTCGCCTCGGGACGTGATATCCTGCGGGGTATCGGGCGATATGTGCGGGAGCGCCGCGCCTGGGCCTTGTTCCATGAGCCCCGCAGCTTGGAGGAATCCGGTCCCCGCTGGCTGGCCACTTGGCGAGGCGACGGCATCATCGCCCGTGTCCAAAACCACCAAATCGCCAACCTCGTCAAACAAACCGGTCTGCCCGTAGTCGATGTGCTCGGGCTCGTGCCGGAAGCCGGCATCCCCCTCGTTCACGTGGACGACCGAGAAATCGCGAGCCTCGCTGCCGAGCACTTGCGCGAACGCGGTTTCCGGCACTTCGGATTCTACGGCTTATTTGAGGAGAATTGGTCCGCACGACGTCGGGACTGCTTCCGCGATTGCCTCGGCGACTCCGGGCGGAATCTGACGGTTTTCGAGCAACCGCGACACGAGCGCTCCGAGGCCTCTTGGGATGATCGCGAGAACGAACTGGCCCAGTGGGTTCTCCAGCTTCCCAAGCCGGTGGGAGTCCTGGTTTGCAGCGACCAACGCGGGTTGAACTTCCTTGAGGCCTGCCGACGTGCCGGCGTGGCCGTGCCGGACGAAGTGGCCGTGGTGGGCGTGGACAATGATGAGGCGCTTTGCGGAATCGCCAATCCACCGCTTTCGAGCGTCTGGCCCGCGCACAACCAGGTGGGCTATGAAGCCGCCGCCCTGCTGGATCGGCTTATGGCTGGCGAACCCGCGCCCGCCGCGCCCACGCTCATCGCACCAGTCGGGGTGAAAACGCGGCAATCCAGCGAAGTTCTGGCCGTCGAAGATCGAAATGTGGCCCGCGCGCTGCAGTTTATCCGCGGGCGGGCGTGTGGTGGCCTCAACGTGGACGAGGTGGCTGAGGCCGCCGGTCTTTCACGCAGCGTCCTGCAGCGGCGTTTCCGGGAAATGCTGGGTAAGACGGTTCATGAGGCGATCCTCGACATCCGGTTGAAGCGGGCAGGCGAGTTGTTGACGGAGACGGAACTGCCGTTGATTGACGTGGCCGAACAGTCGGGATTCAAACACCAGGAATATCTCGGCGCGGTCTTCCGAGCTCGCACTGGCAAAACGCCGGCGCAATTCCGCCGAGAGGCCGGGGTCTAGCCTGCGGCCCTGCGCTGAACGCCGCTACCCACTCAATGCTGGCGTTCGATCAGCCCCGCCGGCAATATCCGCCGCATGCTTGCCTACGCGCTGACGATTTTCATTGGTGCGTTCCTTCTTTTTCAAGTCCAACCCCTCATCGGCAAATACATCCTGCCGTGGTTTGGTGGCGGGCCGGGCGTGTGGACGACCTGCATGGTGTTCTTTCAGGTCGTGTTGCTCGGCGGCTATGCCTACGCGCATTTGACATCCCGCTATCTCCGGCCGCGCTCGCAGGCTGTGCTCCACCTTACCCTGCTGCTCGGCGCGCTCGCCCTGGCCCACATCACGCCCGGTGATGCTTGGAAGCCTCATGGCGACGGAAACCCGACAGTTGAGATTCTCGCCCTGCTGACGGTTTGCCTGGGTTTGCCATATTTCGTGCTCTCGTCCACTGGACCACTGCTGCAGAAGTGGTTCAGTGCGGCAAAGCCGGGTGCGTCACCCTACCGGCTTTACGCGCTCTCGAATGCCGGCTCGCTGCTCGCGCTGGTCAGTTATCCGTTCCTCTTTGAGGCGCACCTCACACGGAAGGCCCAGGTGGTGTGCTGGGCGGCAGGTTTCGGAGTCTATGCCATGTGCTGCGGGTTTTGCGCGGTGAGGCTGTGGAGGCAGAATCCGCCGTGCAATTCCCAGTGCCACGACGCCAGCAGCCCTTCAACCTTCAACCTTCAAACGCCAGCCTCTGTGAGACTGCTCTGGCTGCTGCTTCCCGCCTGTGCCACTTTGTTGTTGCTGGCCACCACGAACAAGATGTGTCAGGACGTGGCGGTGATTCCGTTTCTCTGGGTGTTACCCTTGGCGCTCTACCTCTTGAGTTTCATCATCTGCTTCGACAACCCGCGCTGGTATCGGCGCACGCCGTTCGCACTCGCTCTGATCGCCGCGCTTGTCGCGATGTGCTGGGCGCTGTTCCAGGGGACGGATGCCTCGCTCCGAGCGCAAGTGATCATCTATTCGGCGGGGTTGTTCGTCTGCTGCATGGTGTGCCATGGCGAGCTTTACCGGCTCAGGCCCGAACCGAGCCAGCTCACCGGGTATTATCTGATGATCTCGGCGGGCGGTGCGCTGGGCGGCCTGTTCGTGGCTGTCGCGGCGCCGCTGCTGTTCCAGGATTTCTACGAGCTGCACTGGGGACTGCTGCTCTGTGGGCTGTTGTTTCTCGTGATCTGCCTGCGTGAGCGGACGGGAGAAGACGTCCGTCCGTGGCGCTGGCTGGGCGCGGCGCTTGCGCTGGCAGCGTTCGCCGGGTTGGATCAATGGCTCGTGTGGCTGGGCAAACAGGATTCGGCGTTTTCGGGAACCTGGGTCACGTTGTCACGCGTCGGCCTCTGGGGATTGCTCCTGGGTATCGTGGCGTTCGCGCTGGCGCGGAGGCGGTTTCAGGATTTCCGTTACTGGCGCTGGCTGGCTTGCGTTTGCATCGGCTGCGGCTGGGTGGCGCTCGCCATTGCGCTGCAAAAGCAGGCCCGCCACTCGAACGAGGAAACCGTGTATCGCTCGCGCAATTTCTACGGCACCCTGGCAGTGTGTGAATATCGGAAGACCGACCCGACAACCCATTACTACTTGTTGCAACACGGTCGCATCACGCACGGGCTCCAGTTCACGGACCCGGAGCGCGCCACCTGGCCTGTTTCGTATTACGGGGAGAGCAGCGGAGTCTCGCTGGCCGTGAATGCACTACCGAAGGGGAGCCGGCACATCGGCGTGGTCGGCCTTGGCACGGGCACGATGGCGGCGTTTGGCCGACCGGGCGACACCGTCCGGCTTTACGAAATCAATCCCGAAGTCCAGCGATTGGCCACCAGCCGCTTCACGTACCTGAGCAACTGCCAGGCGAAGGTCAAGGTGGTGATGGGCGACGCCCGGCTCTCGCTGGAACGTGAGCTACCCCAGCAATTCGATCTCCTCGCGTTGGATGCCTTCAGCAGCGACGCCATCCCGGTGCATCTCCTGACGAAGGAAGCCTTCGAGCTCTACAACCGCCACCTGAAACCGGACGGCATCATCGCCGTGCATATCTCGAATCGCTATCTGAACCTCGAACCCGTCGTACAAAACCTGGCCCGCCAGTTCAAGTATCAGCTTGCGATCATCAACTTCGACGAAGACGAGGCCATGCCGGACGACGAGGAGGACGAAGGCTCGGCATGGTGGTATTACGCCTCCACTTGGGTGTTGCTGACGCGCGACGACGCCATCCTTGAATCCCCGGCGATCCGGTCGGCTGCCAACGCCGCGAGCACGAACACCGTCGCCGTCCCGCTGTGGACGGACGACTTCGCCAGCCTATTTCAAATCCTCCAGTAGTCGGCTGGTGGTCTCTGGCAGCAAGTCCTCAGGTCAATTCCGACGGACGGGGGGGGACGGAGCGCTGGCCATCGTCTCGGTGACGTCCAGTTAATCAACGGAGCCTTGCCGGCGAGACGCGAATCAATCAGACAGCGGCGTCAGTGTCGCGCGGCGGAACTGAATCTCGCCGCCCTCAGATTGCAGCCCAATTGGGCCGGCGAGGATTTCCACACCGGTGACCTGATTGATTTGCTGGCCGTTCATCCACACCGTGTACGTGCCGCCCTGCGCGAGAACTTCCACGCGATTCCACTCGCCGCCGGGTTTCTCGGCGTCCGCGAGTTTCTTCACACCATGGATGTCGCCCGCCACTTTATGGGCCAGGACCTCGAAGGAACGCGGTTGATCGGCGGCCACCGCCATGCCCTGCAAGCCCAGCACATCGCCAGCGTTGCCATGTTGAAGTTGAACTTCCGCGCACCGGGGCAGTGCCCGCGATTCGCCGTTGATTCGCGTGAGAATGCCGCTGTTCCCTGGAGTGGTGCCGGGCGCCCAACGATACTCCACCACGAGCCGGAAGCTGGTGAAAGCGCGCTTGGTATGCAGCACCCCCAGCGGCGTGCCTTTACAGCGCAGAATGCCATCCTGGATCGACCACACCGCGTCGCGTGGCACCGCTGAATCGGCCAGGACATGCGTCCAGCCCTTGAGATTCTTGCCGTTGAACAACTCCAGGGCTGCGGCGCCGGGAGATGGCTCCGGGCCGCGGCAGGAGGTGAGAGCCAGCGTCGCCGCCATTCCGGCAGCCGCGATCAATGAGATTCCTTTCATGCCGGAAAGTCCACCACAGTCCCGTTGCGCTGGCGAGCCCAGAATCATCCCCCGCGTTTCCAGCGATCTGCGCCTGCTTTGGTCTGGCATCGTCCAACGCTTTGCGCTATTGGAAACGCCATGAAACGCATCGCGACCCTCCCGTTCCTTGGCTTCCTTGTCGCTTCAACCCTTGCCCCCGGGGCCAGTGGCCTGCCAGTGACCACGGGCACGTTGCTCGAAGAGATGGCCGATCTCGGGCGGCTGGCACGATGGCCCGAACCGGCCTACCGCACGATCCAGTTCTCCAGCTACGACCGCCGTTCGACCACCAGCGAAGCACCCGGCTGGTTCTCGAATGCCGATGGTTTCGGACGCGAGCCAATTCCTGGTTTCCTGAAAATCCTGCGCGAACCGCGCGACGGCCAGCCTGGGCTTTACCTGGTCGCGGAGGCGAATGGCCCGGGCGCCATCGTTCGCGGTTGGTCAGCGGGCATGGGCGGCGTGCTGCGGGTTTACCTCGATCCACCGGAAGACGCCTCTGCTGCGGACAAGACCACACCGGTTTGGGAGGGCGCAGCCTACGATTTCCTCGCCCGCCGCTCGGCGCACTACTTCAAGTCCGCCGGCCTGGAACTCGACGCGGGCGATGCCTTCGTGCAACAGGACGCCGATTACTTGCCCATCCCATTCGCGCGCGGACTGCGGGTGACCTGGGAGGGCAAGCTCGACGAGTTGCACTTCTACCACCTCCAGGTTCGGCTTTATCCAAAGGAAACGAGTGTGCGGACGTTCGATGCCAAGAAAGATGTCGTGGCTTTCGCAGCGCAAATCCGCGCCGCCGTTGCCGGCCTCACCCACCCAACCAGCGGACAGAACGGCGAACCCGCGAAGCTGGCGGCCGACGTTATAGCAGGTGCCAGTTGGGCTTGGACGTCCGAGGACAAAGGCTCGGGCGCCGTGCGCGAGTTGAAACTCCGCCTTCACGCCGACGCGCTGGATGAGGCCCTGCGCGGATGTCTGCTGCGGATTTCGTTTGATGGCTCGCAGCGGCCACAGGTCGAAGCGCCGGTCGGGGACTTCTTCGCCTCGGGGCCGGGGGTGAATCCGTATTCCAGTCTGCCGTTCGATGTTGAGCCCGATGGCGCCATGACCTGTCGCTTTGTCATGCCTTTCGAGAAGGCGGTGAAGCTGGAGCTCGTGAACTTCACGAAAGCCCCAGTGCGCGTGGAAGGCTCAATCCATCTCGCGCCCTGGCAATGGGACGGCCGGTCGCTTTACTTTCATGCGAAATGGCGCGCCGACCATGATCTGCTGGCTGGGGCGGGTGCGATTGATCTGCCTTACCTTGTCGCCATCGGGAAGGGCGTGTTTGCTGGTTGTGCCGCCATGATCATGAATCCCTCCGGCGTGCCGACTGCCGGCGGCAACTGGTGGGGCGAAGGCGACGAGAAGTTCCTTGTGGACGGCGAGCAGATGCCTTCGACCTTCGGGACCGGCTCGGAGGACTACTTCAATTATTCCTGGAGTCGTTGCGATCTCTTCGACCGCCCGTATTGCGGACAGCCGCTCGATTCAGGCCCGGACACGGCCGGTTACGTCTCGAATCACCGCTTCCAGGTCATGGACGCGATTCCCTTTGAGCGCTCTCTGGCCGCGCTCATGGAACTCTGGGCGCACCGCCGGACGCCAGGGTTGAGCTACGCGCGAATCGCTTATGTTTATGCGCGCCCTGGAATGGTGGACGATCATCGCGGGCTCATGCCGTCGGACCTCAAGATTCCAGTCCTGCCCAAACGCGAACCGGAGGCGGCAGGGGGCGCGGCCGGCGCCAAGATTTACCTTGCCGAGCAACTCAGCCCGGAGGCCACTGCGGGGAGCGTTGAAGCCGTTCCATTCCCGTTGGCCACGCAACTGCAGGTCGTGCAGTGGCGCGCGGCGCAAGGCGGCAGGCTCAAGCTTGCCCTGCCCGTCGAGAAGGACGGTCGCTTCGCAATCCACTTGGTTGCCGTTCATCGCCCGGACGGAGCCATGGTGCGTGCGCTGGTGGATGGCAAGGCCCTCCCGCTCGGCGACGGCAAGGAGAGCATAGCCCTACATTCCGCCCACGCCCCTCGCGTGCTCAACGTGAACTTCAAACCCGTGGATTTGAAAGCGGGAACGCGGGAGTTGGTATTGGAATGCGTTGAACCCGGCTGGGTGGGTTTGGACTATCTCTGGGTGAAGAGCCAATAGCGGTCGCCGCTGACGGGGTCGCGCGCGTGGCCACTTTGGATGCCGTGGCGACGTGGAGAAGCTCCACTATTTGCACAACTACGACGAGTACGGATGGGGACTCTCCGGTGTGCAGTGGGGGTGGCCCAAGCCGGACGATCCAGGACTCGACACGGGAGGGAAGGGTGTGCAACCGGGATTGTCATGGAGTGGCGTATAGGTGCTTGAGGCGGAGCACAGCCACGGCTTCCGCGAGCCCATCACGGCACATTCCCGCCGGCACCGTGTCCAGGAGTCAAAGTCGATCCCGGCCTTGTCGTAGATGATCAGCCCCCGCGTGCCGTGACCGGCGGGGCCGCCGGAGCTGAGCACAACGGCGCATTGTGCAGGGCATATATTTAATGCAGGAGGTCCCTGGAAAGGAGGTGCCTGCGCGGTGCGGCCTGATTTATGTCCGCACGAATGCGTGTTGTGTTCGGCCCGGGAAGCAAGGCCGCGCGCCCAGCCTCGGACGCAGGAGCAGCGTGGCCGGAGCGGAAACCGCCTGTGCTCGTGAGCCGGGGGAGACTCTGGGGCCGGGTTACGGCGACGGCTTACTCATTGATACCGTCGTGCCGGTAACCGGTTTGGGCGAACATGGCTTTGAAGAGAGCGGTCTGAGCGGTGGCGCGGAGGGTTAGGTTGTCGAGGTGGAGGTCATCTGTGGGGGTGGCTTGAGGGTCAAGCGCGTGGTCAGGTGGGAGCAAGAGCAAGACGGGTGGCGGCGGCAGAGCGGTCGTGTGGGGCGTCATGGTGTTTGGGTGCGTGTTCATAGGAATTTCCAAGCAGCGTAGCACAGAAGGAGCGGAATAGATACGACTAGATGCGATGGAGTTGAGGCGCGGGTGTGCCTGGGCATCCTGCAGCGCCCAAACCTTGCCCGCGAAGGTTGACGGGACTTTGAGGCGATGGGATGCGGCTGGGCGACCAGCGAGGGTGGTTGCCTGAGACGAACGCTCCCCCCGGTGCGTTGCCCCGGAGGGCTGAAGCAACCCAGGGGCGGGCGACTGCCAGGTCTGTGAGGAAACCGTCCCGGCTACTTGGGCGACCAGACGGCGAGTTGGTTGCCGGCGGGATCGACGTACTCGAAGCGACGTCCCCCGGGAAAGGGGAAGATGTCCTTCACGATCTTGCCCCCGGCTTTGATAACGCGCGCTCGTGTGGCTTCGAGGTTGGAGGTGAACAGGACCACGAGCGGGGTCGGCGGACGATGAGCTGGATCGGCATTGATGCCGGAGGCGATGCCGCTGCTTTTGGTATCGACGTAGTTATCGCCCCAGTTTTGGAACGACCAGCCAAAGACCTCGGTGTAGAACTGCTGGGTGGCCTGGAGCGCGGCGACAGAGGGCGCCGGAAACTCGATGTAATCGATGCGGTTTTCGTTGGGGCTCGCGTTCATGGGCTGGATTCAGAATTGGCGCATAATGCGGCAGCAATCATCCGTCAGATTGGAGGCGGATGCAACTACGGCACTTCGCTGGCTGGAGCGTTCAAGATGGCGCTGCGGCGGGAGCGCAAAACAAGCTCGGACGGTTTCGGGAATGGCGCACGGACGTCCGTCTTTGAGGGAGACGAAGACCCACTCGGTCTGGGAGCAGTCCATCCCTCACCGCCCGCCTCTCCTCGGCGGACAGCCAAGGGGCAAAGCGCTGACCGGCGAGCACGGCGTGCTGAAGGCCCAGCAGGGCAACCCCGCCGCTTTCTTGGCGCAGTTGCAGCAGTTGGGAGAGCGCGTTCGGGGTAAAACCGTGACTCTGTGGGTGGACAATGCCTCCTGGCACAAAGGCCCGCGGGTGCGTGAATTCCTTGCGCCCCACCAACGGTGGTTTCATCTGCATTACCATCCGCCCTATCATCCTGAACTCAATCCGCAGGAGCGCATTTGGCGACGGATTCGGGCGTTGCGCCGGCACTCTCCTGGCGTGTGGCGAACCTCCGCGGAGGCAATACTGCGAACGTTCTCCGGGGGTCGGTTTGCAGGCGTGTGCGTGGAAGAAATACTTGAAACAATCCGTCCGGCACTCGTGTATTGTTCTTGCCAGCAACCGCCGGATGGCGGCTGCCAGCCTTTGGTGCGTTGATTCGAGAAAATAGACCGTTGCCCAACATGAAACTGACCACATTGCTATGGCTCGCTACGTCGGTGGCGGCGTTTGCCGCGACTGAAGAACAACTCAACAAGACCTTTGCCGTCCAACCGGGCGGCAAGGTGATCGTGGATGTGGATTTCGGCGAGATTGACGTGAAGACCGCCGCCGCCAACGAGGTAAACGTGGACGTCTGGCGCAAGGTCACGCGGAGCAAGCAGGAGGACGAGGAGGCATTCCTCAAGGATTGTCCGGTCACGTTCACCCAGGAAGGCAACTCGGTGACCATTCGTTCGCATCGCAAGACCAAGACCCGATGGACTTGGGGCTTCAACAACCGGACCGAGGGCAAATACACGCTGACGGTGCCCGCGCAATTCACCGCGCATCTGGACACGGCGGGCGGCGGCATCTCGGTGAAGGATCTGGCCGGCGAAGTGTTCGCCGGAACGAGCGGTGGCGGATTGCGCTTTGCCCGCATTCGGGGACCGTTGACCGGCGATACCTCCGGCGGGGGCATTGAGGTCACCGATTGCGAAGGGAAGATCAAGATCGACACCAGCGGGGGCGGCATCAGTGTGAGCGGCGGTGGCGGATCGCTCGAAGGTGACACCTCCGGCGGCGGGGTCAGCGTGAAGAACTTCGCCGGCCCGGCGCAGGTCGGCACCAGCGGAGGCGGCATCACCATCATCAACGTGGCGGGCAAAGTGGACGGCAACACGTCGGGTGGTCCGATCAACGTCACGTTGTCCGCGCCGGTGCCGGGCCCGGTAAGGCTCTCAACTTCGGGCGGGGGGGTGACGGTGCGCGTTCCCGAAACCGCAGGCTTCCTGCTCGACGCGGAGACTTCAGGCGGCAGTGTAAGCTGCGATCTGCCGATCAACATTGAAGGCAAGAAGGAGCATGGCCGCATGAAAGGCGCGGTCAACGACGGCGAGACGCTGGTTCATCTGCGCTCCAGTGGCGGCGGTATTCACGTGAAGAGACTCTGAACCAACAAGTGGCGACACTGCGTCTCGGTGGCACGCCGCTGCCTGCGGTTCCCGCGGAGGGTGGTGCGTTTCGGACCGGCCGCTATCGGAAGAAGCTCACTTCGCTGTGGCCTGCGTCAGCACATGCCACTTGGGCCGGCGCCAGCTCTGGCGGAATTCGGCGAGACCCGCTTCCACGGCCTTGCCCTGGCGTTCGTAGCCGTCGAGGAAGGCGATGAACTCATACTGCGCTGGCCCGCTGGCGAGTTGTTCGTCGAACTGGCGGGCAATTTCGTTTGCCGGCAGGACCTTGCGCCCGAGCATCTCCACCAGCGGCAGGCGCAACCCGAGCATTCCCTCGGCGGGTTCGTAGGCCTTGAACACCAGTTCCGTGCAAACCAGCTCCGCGTCAGTCGCGAAGTCGAAATTGAAATCGTAGGGCCGGCCGGCGTAATGAAAGGCACGGGTCAGCGCGGTGGCCTTCTCCGGCTTCGGCAGCAACGGCCGCAACGCAACCACGGCATCGGCATCGGCGCAATGCTCCAGCGTGGTGAACGACACCCCTTCGCTCATTGCTTCCAGCACGCGCACAACGTGGCCCTGTTCCTGGGACTTGAGGCTCCGGGCGTAGGCCTCGGGGCTGCGCTCCTGTAGCCGCGCCTCCAAATCAGCGTCCCCAAAGAACCGTCTCCGCTCGTCCGGCGTCCCGATGTAAAGCGCAGCGTGCGGCCAAAAGCCCGGCAGGCCGATGTTCGACAGATACCACTCGCGGCGCGTCAGCAGCACGTCGCCGGGCTGGAGTTTCGGGAGCAGTAAGCGGATTTGCTCCGGCGAGATCAACGAGCGTCCGGCGCGATGGACCTTCACGTCGCCCATCCACTCCGCCACGCCGGCTTGGACGGGGAACCACGCCTTGCCGCCGCTCTTCTGCAAGACTCTCAGGGCGTTCTTCGCGGTGAGCAATTCCCCGGTGCCCCGGCCCAGCTTCAAAATCGCCGCTGTGTTCTGCTCGATCGCGTCGCGCAGGGCTGGCGACGCCGCATCCCGCATCGTGTGGTCGAGCGCGAGGCGCGCCGCAAACTCCGTGGCGATGGCCGCGTTCAGGTAGCGGAACTTCAGCTTTGCGTACGTGCCGGCCGGCAGGCCCAATTCCGGCACGGGTTCGTTGAGGATCGTGTCGAGGAGCGGGTTCTTCTCCGCTGCCTCGATGAACTCCAGATTGAACCGGTATGCGGCGAGGAACGCGGCCTGACCGGCGGCGAACGACCGCGCTCGCGGTTCGCCGGAGAGCCGGTAGAAATCGCGGTGGTAGCGATCCAGCGCGTCCAGGGCGAGGAGGTAGTCCAGGGCGCTTTTCCAGGTCTGCCAAAGGACTTCCTTCTCCTCACGCCACGGGAGGCGTGGCTCGGCGGGTTTGGCGACCGGGAACAAGTTCGTCTGTTGCCCGACAAATCGCGTCACGGTTTGGAGGCCCTGCCGATAAACCAGCGTGGCCTTCTGATCTCCAGCAATCCGCTGCCCCTGATCTGGCGGGCGCAGCTTGTGGAGCGGCGGGACCTCGGCTCGGGCGCACCAAGCGACCAAAGCCAGGGCGAGCACCCATCGCATTTGCATGGCGGGAGTTTGCCAGTTCGGCTGGGGAAAGGGAATACCGACATCGCGACAGAGTGTCCGGCGATATTCTCAGGCTGGGCCCGTCAACGACGCGAGCCCAACCCGGCGTCGGCCAACCCAAAGTCCCGGCAGCGGTCCCGGCGGTCGATGGTGTTCATTGCGGCTTTTCTGCCGCCCACGGACGGCCTATCCTCGTTCCGCGGCGTATGAAACGGATCAAGACCTTGTTCAAAATCCTCGGCGCGCTGCTCGCCATCCTCAATAGCCAACGCTACGCCGACGGCACGCCGGGCGAATGGCTGCAACGCCTCACCAGCGATCTGCGCTTCCTTAGCCCAAGCGCCGACGAGGGCCAAGAACAGGCGCTCGTGGAATAAAAACCGGCACCTCTGGAAACGGAGTGAGAAGCCCGGCACGGCTGAAGAAAGAAATGGAGGAGGAAGAGCACAAAGTATACGATTCGCGACACGATGACTCATCCAACGGCGCAGATGCTGGGTTTCTTTGAGGCGAAATTGCGTGGCGAGTGGCTGGAGGCCAGGGTCAATAGCGAAAAGCGCGAGCACACCGCGGAGGGTTTCCAGAACCGTGCTTCCGCCAGCCCCAACTTCTGCAGCTTGTTCCGAATGAGAACGCTGCTCCTCATCCTTTGCTGTGCTCGGGTCCTGACTGCAAACACCCTCCAGGCCGCAGATGCCTGGATTTGGTGGGAAGGGGAAAGCCCCAGTTCCTCCAACTTCCCTGTCTCAACCTGGCTCTCGCCGTCCAGCCAAACCGAACGTGACGCCTTGTCTGGGGGGAACATTCGCACCGTGGTGGGAGTCAAGCCCACCGGTTCATAC
>CAYJNU010000178.1:0-9378 GCA_964371005.1 uncultured Verrucomicrobiota bacterium
ATATTCGGCGGAACTTCTCTGCGGCAGCGCGCGTAATCCGGCCCACGACTTCCTCGCCGGTCCAAAACAAGTAATCGTCCTGGTGCAACTCGCGCCCCAGCGTTTCCAGATAGGGCTGCTGATCGTGGCCCCAGTTCATCTGGTTCGTGGCTGTGCCGTCGCCCCAGTAGAACGTCGGGCAGAAGATCATCTGTGCCCCGGTATCTTTGGCGCGCAACCGGCGGAGAATCTCGTTGACCACCTTCGCCTGAGTCGTTGGGTTGATGCCCTGATGGCTGTCATCAAGCGAGATGTTGAACCACCTCACGCCGAGGCCCTGCATCCAGGCATAATGCTGGTAGAGCTGGTTCACGCTTTCCGGGTTGTCGTCGTTCACCACCCGCTGGCTGAGCAGGTTCGGGTTCATGCTGAAACAGAACTCGATGCCGTGCTGCTGGCAGGCGCGCACGACTCGCTCATAGGCCGCCTTCTTCGCTGAAGGAAAATCCTCCCACCACCGATTCGCTCGCCCGCTGTTCCACGGCTCGCGTTCCATATCGTACATGGAAATGTAGCAGTTCATCAGGAACGTCAGTTTGAACCGCGCGAGGTGCGGAATCTCAGCGAGATACTGTTCCGGGGTCCACGCCCAGCCTTTCGTGCCGCGGAACTTGAAGCCGGGTTGCGCGCCAGCGGGCAGCGGCTCGGGAAACGGCTTCCGCTCGGCCGGCAGCGTGACGTAGAAGTTTTTGTGCAGGTCATGATGAAATTGGAACGCCTCCGGCGCAATGGCGGCGGCGGCCACTTGAAACCAAGGCGGCATTCCCAACGCACCTTCCTTCTCGCGACAGGAAACGGTCAGTGTATTCTCGCCCGCCTTCAGTAACCCTGGCGGGAGGCCGAACTTGCGCACGTCGAACCTGTCCTGGGAAAACCCGTTCTCGCCCGTGAACAGCGTCTGGCCATTCAACTCAATGGCGATTTGACACCGGCGCGGGCTGTCGTCATCGCGCCCTTTCAGATGCAAATAGAGCGGCGAGGCCGGAACGGGCGCGATCTTGAACGCGACCTGCATGGTCGCGGATTTGCCCGTGGCCTGGGCATAGGCGCAGTTAACCTGCTCTCCTTCCACGTCCGTGCCGTAGACGTCTTTCGCGCCGCCGCGGAAGTCCGCGCCCGTGAATTGCACGAGGGCGGCGGAGGGCTGGGCGCCCGTCTGAATCGGCCAGACCAGGCCCAGCCCGCCAAGGAGCAGAAGGATGTTTGGTTTCATCATGTCAGGGACACTGCATACGCAATCGCCGCCGCGTTGTCTTGGGGTTTCGGGCGGAATCGCGTGGGCAATTGGGAAACGTAATGTTCGGCGGACTCGGCGCGTGGCGCCAGGCACTGCCAGGCTCCTCCTCGTGATCGCCGTCACCTTGTCACAATCGTTCTTCCGTCTCGAAGCCTGTTTGAAAAACCCAGTCCGTCGTACAAATCGAACGGGAGCAGCCGCGGCGCATCATTCTCCGAGACTGCCCCCGTTCCAGTCCAACAACGGCGCAAGAAAAGCCGCGCCCGTCCAACGAGCTGCTAGCGGATGCGGCGGCGCCGGAGGGCCAGCATGGCCAGAATCCCGCTCCCCAGCAAAGCGGACGTGCTGGGCTCGGGCACCGCTGTGAAAGTGATTTCACTCAGCCCTATCCATTCGGCGTCCGTGAGGAAGTCCAGTTGCACAGCGCTCGCGGTGACGCCTCCCAGATCGAAGGTGGCAAAACGCGCCTCGCCCACGCCGGTGCCCGCGCCGTTGAACTCACTGTTGTCGAAACCGGTGAGGAGCAGGCTGCCGCCAAAAGGACCCCCGATGCCGGTCGTGCTGAACGCGGCAGTCACCGAATCCGGCGCGTGGAAGTTTTGAAGAGTGCCTGGCCAGTAATCCACCATGTAGTGAACAGTTACGGCGGCGAGATTGTATGAGCCTCCCAAGTCGAACGTCAGCCGCGGCTGCGCCACGCCGGAATCGCTGGGGCCATAGGTGTCATTCCAAGCCCGATACTGGCCGCTGCCGAGCCAGTTGTCCGACCCGAAGACGCCGTCGGTCAGGTTGCCCGAAGCCCAGCCGCCGACAGAGGCGGGCGATTCGGTCGCCGTCACGCCGGTGATCTGGGCGGAGGCGGAGAAGGTCAGGACCAGTCCCAAGACGATGGGTATGGCCGCGCGGGTGATAACTCGTTTCATAGTGTGGCTCTGCCGGTTGAGGGTTGTTTCGTGTTGTGGTGTTCTGCGTTTGAATGTGGGCTCTTGCCCGGTTTCATGCTGGATTGGTTATACCGCTCAAGGCCGACGGATGACTTGGCGTTCCGGGCGAAAAAAGGTGGGGAATTGGGAGACACGGTATCCGCAACCAGACGTGGCATCGGGGGCGAAGGACGAGAACGAGGACGAGGTTGGGCCCCGCTACGCTCCCGACTGCTGTTTCATCCACTCGATGTCGGTGAGAATCGTGCGGCGCGTTGCTTGGAACCGGGTGGGGAACAGCTTGGTCAACCGCGCGAGGATATCTTCCAGGTGCGCGATGTGGCTTTGCGCTGCAGCGCGTGAGTTGCCGCCCGCCAGCAAACTGCCAAACCGCGCCCGCACCGGGTTCGTTCCCGTCCCACCGCCCTCGACGATAAAACCCGGATACGCCTCCACCAGTTGCTTCAACACTTCCTGCTGCGCCCGCGTCCGGCCCAACCGCTGGATGGCCTGGCCGATGGAACGCGCCGGACTGTAATTGCCCGGATCGTGGGCGTAATCCGCACAGGTTGCCACCGGCAGACGGCTGATCTGGTTCTGGCTGCACATGGAATTGCAAAGGTACCCGTCCACGACTTCGCACAGGTCCGCCGCGCGTCCGTTGACCGGGCCGAGATGCAGGGTCGGGCTGCCGTCGTTCACCGGATAGTTGTCCCAGAGAAAGAGCCGATGCTTGACAACGCGCCGGTAGCTTTCCGCCGCCACTCGCGTCACTCGCGGCGTCACGATGGCATCGCCGTTCCAAAACACTCGCACACCGGGATGCATCTGGCGCGCGAGGGCATCGAGGTAGGCATGGTGTTCCGGATTCGTGGCATCGCCCCAGCAAATTGCGGGACAGAAGATCAGTTCTGCATGGGCGTCTTGAGCCTGAAGTCGCGCCAGGAGCGCATTCGCCAGTTCCGCATGGTGGCTGCCACACTCGGCCGGCCCGCCCGGGCCCCAAATCGTCCCGTCCAAGCACAGGCTGAACCAACGTAATCCTTGCGCCTGCGCCCAGGTGTAATGCTGAGACAGCCCCGCCAGATCGTCCACGTCGCGCAACCGAAGGGGCCGGGGAGACGCCAGTTGAGGATGCATGGCGAAACAGAAGGTGAGGCCGTGTTCCTCGCAACTGCGAATGATGCGCGTGTAGGCATCCCGCCGGTCGCTGGACATGGGTTTCCACCACTCGTTGCACCACGCTTCACCGGGCCGGTTCACGATCATGGAACCGTAACAGTTCATCAGGAAGTTCAGCTTTAGTCCGGCCAGCACGGGAATCTCCTCCAGGTACTGCTCAGGCGACCAGAACCAGCCTTTCATCCCGCGGAACTTGAAGTTGGCCGAGGCCGCCCCATTTCGTCCTTCGCCGGCATCCAGGCCGGCCGCGGCCGAGAGGCGCACCTGGCGTTGCTCACGATAGTTCAATGGCGAACAACCGTAGGCCGTCTTGAAACTGTGGTGGAAGTGCGACAAATCCTGAAACCCGGACTCGAAGGCGACAACACTCACGGCGCGACCCGTTTCCGTCAGCAGACTCGCGGCGTGCTGGAGACGAAGGGTGAGGAGGTAGCGTCCCCAGCTCTGGCCCGTAACCTTGCGGAACAGATCCGTGAACTGGCGCCGACTCAAGCCGACCGACCGCGCCGCTTCCGGCAGAGTCTCCTGCCGCGTAAACTGCGAACGCAGCCGCAGCGCGTATCGCGCCACGCGGTCCGCGCTGTCACGCCCCGGCTCGAACAGCGGCACGTCCGCGCGACTCCGCCGCCGCGCCAACCGCAACACGCGGACGCCCAAATCCTGCAGCCGGGATTGCAGGATCACCTCCCAGCCCTCCTGCCGCGCGTCCTGCTCGAAGAGCATCTCCTGGAAAACGGAGCGGATCATCTGCCCCTGATTGACCGTCGTGTTGCTCAAGTCAAACGCGACCAGGCCCAGCGCGTCCAACTGCCCCCGCACCGACGCCGCGAGCAACTCCGGCCGATAGTGCAACGCATACGTCACCACCGGCGTATGGCCCGGCGTATCCTGCGCATAAACCTGCCCCGCGGGAAGGTGGCAAACCGTATCGGGCCCGAGCAGGTATTGCCGTCTACCGCACTCCCAGCGGGCGTGGCCGGCGATCACCAGGAAGAAGACCGAGCAATCGTTCCGGGTCTGCCCCGCCTGCCCGGGGGACTGGCGGCTCTCAATGACGCTGAGGCTCTCCGGCGTCGGTTCGTTGAACGCCGCCGATGGATGGCCCGCCGGGCTGGCGTCCGGTTCCTCGTTCCCCGTGCGGGTCGTGGTGGCCATGGTGGTTACAGCAAAGTGCGGCCAGAATCTGCCGTCCTCGTTCGCAGAGTCAAACTCCAAGTGGGCAACGTTGGATGCCGCGGATGCCGCGAACGGTGCCGAATGCCGGTCATCGTTTCCGCAGTGTTCGATCGGGCGCTCTGGCATTGCCCCGCAGGATTCCTCGGCTAGACTCCCCGCTATGGCTGTAGAGCCCGAGAAACTCAAGCGCTCGACCAGCAGTGCCGTGAAGGACATTGACTGGCAGGATTTTCGCGACCACCTGTCCACGGCGGACCAGGATGGCCGGCGAATGTGGCTTTATCCCAAGCAGCCGAAGGGTCGCTTCACGAACGCACGCCGCTGGCTTAGTTATCTCCTGATCGGGGTGATGTTTCTCGGTCCGTTCATCCGCATCAACGGCAACCCCCTGCTGCTGATGAACGTCGTCGAGCGGAAGTTCTCGATCCTCGGACAAATGTTCTGGCCGCAGGACGGGGCGATTCTCGCCTTCGGGCTGCTGCTCTTCCTCACCGGCATCGCGGTCTTCACTGCGGCATTTGGCCGCCTCTGGTGTGGCTGGACCTGTCCGCAGACGGTGATGATGGAGATGGTCTTCCGGCCCATCGAGTACGCCATCGAAGGCGATGCACATGCCCAACGCGCGCTGGCCCGGGCCCCTTGGACGGCGGCGAAGATCGCGAAGCGGTTGCTGAAGCATGGCATCTTCCTCGCGCTCTCGTTCATCATCGGCAACACGCTGCTGGCCTACATCATCGGCAACGAGCAGTTGCTGCGCATCATCACCGACGACCCGCGGCAACACTTGCACGGGCTGGCGGCCATGGTGCTGTTCACGCTGGTATTCTACGCCATCTTCGCGCGCTTCCGCGAACAGGCCTGCACGTTCATTTGTCCGTATGGCCGTTTTCAGTCCGTCCTGTTGGATGAGAATTCCATCGTCGTAGCGTACGATTACCGGCGGGGCGAGCAACGTGGCAGACTGAAGCGCGGTGAATTGCCTGCCCAACGCCAGGCCGCCGGGCAGGGGGATTGCATTGATTGCCACCAGTGTGTCTCCGTCTGCCCCACCGGAATTGACATCCGCAACGGCACGCAAATGGAGTGCGTGCATTGCACGGCGTGCATTGACGCGTGCGACAGCGTGATGGACAAGGTGAAACGCCCGCGCGGCCTCATCCGTTACGCATCGCTCAACGGCATCGAGCGGGGCGAGCGGCTCCGGGTGACGCTGCGGCTCCTCGGCTATTGCGCGGTTCTGCTGGCGCTGGGCGGCGGCCTCCTGGCGTTGTTGCTCACGCGGTCGGATGTGGATGCCACGTTGTTGCGTTCGCCGGGCGCGCTCTTCCAGCAGGCCGCGGATGGCAAGATCAGCAACCTCTATCAGCTCAAGCTCATCAACAAGACGTCGCGCGATTTGTCGGTGGAAATGCGCCTGGAAAGTCCCGAAGGCAAACTGACAGTGTTTGGCGACTCTCGGGTTGCCGCACAGCAACTCCTGCAAACCTCGGTCCTGATCGAACTTGCACCGGCCCAACTCAAGGCCTCGACGACCGAGGTGGTGGTCGGTGTTTACGAACAGGGACAACGGGTCAGCCGGCTGAAGACGGCATTCATTGGACCGCGGAACGACGTCGCTTCTCCCTGACATGAGTGCGCACGCTTCCTCCAAGACCCGCAACCTCTGGCCCATCGGGCTGGTCACCGCGTTCGGGGTGTTCATCACCGGGACGGTTGCCCTGGTCGTTCTAAGTGCGAGGACCCAAACGGACCTGGTCGCCCCGGATTACTACGAACGGGAGTTGCGGTATCAGGACGACATTGACCGCCGTGCGCGGACGCAAGCCCTGGAAAGTCAGGTTCACATAGCCTACGATGCTGGCCGACGCCAGATCACGCTTTCTCTGCCTGCGGCGCACGCGGCGGGTCACGCCGAGGGTGACATTCATCTTTACCGACCCTCGGCGGCGGCTTTGGATCGCCATGTTGCGCTTCAACTCGACGCGCACGGACGGCAGATTCTGGATGCCAGGTTGCTCAACGATGGTTTGTGGCGTGTGCGTGTCACCTGGCGGGTTGGGAACGTAGCTTTCACGTTTGACGACAAGGTCGTCATCGCGATGACCAAATCCACCTGAGCGTACCTATGGAACTGTGGCTGGCATTCATGTTGGGGTTGGCGGGCAGCGCCCATTGCGCCGGCATGTGC
Source organism: uncultured Verrucomicrobiota bacterium (assembly GCA_964371005.1). GTDB lineage: Bacteria > Verrucomicrobiota > Verrucomicrobiia > Limisphaerales > MWDV01 > MWDV01. The sequence continues at coordinate 6,746 of CAYJNU010000178.1, forward strand.
GGACCGCTGGCGCTGGCGCTGCCCACGGGTGGTCGGCGTGGCCTCGCGCTGCTCCCGAACCGGGTTGCCTACAACGCGGGCCGGGTGACGACGTATTGCCTGCTGGGCGTGGTTTTTGGTTTGGTTGGCCGGAGTCTCGCGCTGGCCGGCGTGCAACGCTGGGTTTCGCTGGGGCTGGGGGTGGCGATCTTGAGCGGGTTGTTTATCGCGCGGGTGCGGGCGCTAACCCTGCGCCTGGCGGTCCCGGTGTCGTGGCTCAAGGCCGCGCTGGGGCGGCTCTTACAGCGGCAGACGCTTGCTTCCCAATACTCGTTTGGAGTGTTGAACGGGTTGCTGCCGTGCGGCCTGGTTTACATTGCGTGTGTGGGTGCGGCGGCAACCGGCGGGTTCTTCTCAGCCGTGCAGTACATGCTGGTGTTCGGCTTGGGCACCGTGCCGATGATGCTGGCGCTGAGTCTGGCGGGACAGATGTTGCCGGTGGGCTGGCGGTTGCGTCTGCAGCGGCTGATCCCGGTTTGTCTGGCGGTGGTGGCGGTGTTGCTGATCCTGCGCGGCTTGGCGCTGGGCATCCCGTTTCTCAGCCCGGACCTCTCGGGCGATCAACCCGGCGCATGTTGTCAGTGAGCGCGTGAAGGACCGGAACCCTTCCCGCCGTACTCCGCCATGCAGCGCATGCTTGTGTGGCTGTCAGATTACCGCTAAAACCCCCGCGGCTGAATCACGTTGAAAACGCTGCACCGATATCTTTTGCGCCAGGTCCTTGCCTCGTTGCTGATGACCGTGGCGGTGTGTGCCTTCGTGCTCTTGCTCGGTAACGTGATCAAAGACGTCCTCGGCATGCTGGTGAACCGACAGGCGGGCCTGGCCACGGTGCTGGAGGCCATCGGATTGCTGATTCCCTATGTGCTGAGCTTTGCCCTGCCAATGGGCATGCTCACGGCGACCCTGCTTGTGTTTGGCCGCTTCAGCGCCGACCAGGAGTTGACCGCCGCCCGCGCCAGCGGCATCAGTCTCGTGTCGCTCGTCACGCCCATCCTCCTCCTGAGCCTGGTGCTCTGTGGCGTGAGCGCCTATACGAATCTGTACCTCGCGCCGCGCAGCCGCACGGCCTTCAAGGAACTGACGTTTCGAGTCGGCGTGAATGTGGCCAGCGAGCTGTTGTTCCCAGAGGGACGTTCCGTGAAGGATTTCAAGGGTTACGTCTTCTATGTGGGGCACAAACGTGGCAATGAGTTGCGCGACGTGATCGTTTACCGACTGGACAAAGATGATCGCGCGGAGCTTCGTGTCCGCGCCCCGCGCGGAAGGTTCTCGGTAGATGAAATGCAACAAAGTATCACGATCGAATTGTTCGACACGCGTGCCGCCGCCCTGGTGAACAACGACTGGGTGCCGGCCTTTTCCGGCGACTGGACTCAGCCACTGGATTTGAAACCGGAGCGCACTCGCAAGGTCAAGATTAGCGATTTGACCTTCCCTGAGATGGACGCGGAGCGCCGGTCTTTGGAACAGCAGCGGATTGATCCAACGCCGGTCCTCGTGCAGATGCACGCGCGGGTGGCTTTCTCATTCGCCTGCTTCGGTTTCACCCTGGTGGGTATCACGCTGGGCATCCGGGTCCACCGACGCGAGACCAACATCGGCATGGCCATCGCCCTGGTGCTGGTGATGCTTTACTATAGCTTCTTGATGCTGGGGCAGGGCTTGGCAACACGACCGGAGTTCGTGCCGCACTTGATCGTGTGGTTGCCGAACTTCCTCTTCCAAATCATCGGTGCAGTCTTGCTCTGGCGGGCGAATCGGGGTCTGTAAAGCGGCGAACGATACGACCGCCGAGACGGACGTTGTTTGTTTGGACGGCCCTCCCGAAGATGAATCGGCGGATGCCGCTCAAGGCAGCATCCGCCATCGTCCTTGGAACTCGCGACTCGGATTACGCTTCTTCCAACACCTTCCAGCCGAGCGCGTCAGCGAGCGCGTAGATGGGCTCCTTCAGGTCGCCGTAGAAGGTGACGCGGTGCCAACCCCATTGGTCCCATTGAGAGAACAGTTTCTCAATGTCGCCCACGGGTTCGGCGCAGAGCTTGGTTCGGCAGGCCCGGTCGTCCGGGTCGTTGGCCACTGACTTGGCGCGATGGAAGAGGATTTCCTTGCGGCTCTGCTCGAACTCAACAGTCGTGGTCATGTAGCCCACCGGCAGCAGCGAACGAACCGAGGCCCCCTGCCGATCCTCCGAATGCGTCAGAATCTCGAACGGGTTGGTCGGACCTTGCGGGCCGAATGCCTTGTTGGCGGCAACACAGTGGGCGTAAATAATCTGGCGTTTTGACGTGTCGATGACCGGATCGGAGATGTAGCCGGGCCGGCCTTGCGTGAGGATCGTGCCCGCCAGCATGGTCACCGCCGAGCGCACGTCGCACTCGCAGCCACCCACGAGCGCCTCGTTGTTCAACTGATGGAACCCCAGACAGGGGTACGCGTGGATGTGGTTGCCGTAGAATCCGCCCAGGCAGTTGATCGTGATGCCGCTCGCGCCGTGCTTCTTCATCACCGCCTTCTCGGCCAGATACATGGCGGCGGAAGTCTCGAGCGTCTCGCGGGAAACGCCTTCCACTCTCTTCGCCGTTTTCGCC
>CAYJNU010000178.1:9388-12600 GCA_964371005.1 uncultured Verrucomicrobiota bacterium
GCGCGGCTCTTGTCCCGGTCGGCGTTCTTCCAGGCATCGGTCACCTCCGAGAACGGAATGTACTGGACCTGGATGCCCATGCTCTCGCTGGCTGGCACGGGTTCCTGCCCGCGCACGGCAAGAATCTTCGATTCCTTGAAGCGGCGCAGACAGTCGTTGGCGGAAAGGCATTTCACTTCATCTCGCGAGCACGCCAGCCAGCCAGCTTTCGGCGTTTCTTTCACGCGCACCCGGTCTGTCGCCGCCACGAAGTCCGCCGGCGAACCGCCGCGATTCACCACCTCGACGCACTTGACCGCCGCCACCAGGTCATCGAGATCCGACGACGCCACAAACCCGACGTTGGCCGTCTTGGCGCGCAGGAACGCCGCCGTGTAAACGAGAAAGCCTCCGCTGCCGCCAAACTGAAAATCGGCATAGAGCACGGGCTTGCCGGAGGTCGCAATCGTCTGGACCACGCGGTTCCAGCAGTTCATCTGGTAAACCAGATAGCCATCAATGTTGCTGGCAGCGGTGTCGGTCGCCAAGATGGCTTTCGCCTGCTCCTCGCCGTTGGCCAGAGAGGTGACGAACTCAAATCCCCGACAACGTTTCGTCAGTTCCCGGTTGATGCGCTGCATGTGCGGGCCGAAATCAAAGCCCTTGTTGGGCCAGTCCGGGCCCGTCTGTTTCTCTCCGTGAAGTGAATAGATGATTCGGATGCGGGGTTTGGCTTTGACCGGGGCGGCTTCGAGCCAGTCCGAGGCGCTGAACATGCCGAGCGCTGTCGCCGCTGCGGCGCCGCTACGGGCAAGGAAGCGGCGGCGGTTCATGGGACAACACGCGCAGCCGATTGAGGGATCGTGTCCATTCTTTGCATTTCTTGAGTGAATTGACTCGGTTGTGGACTGCATCTTGGCGGCGAGATTAGCGCCGGGCCGTAAGGGCTTCAATGGAATTCAAGACGATCCGCAGCGGGACGTGCGACGATGGAATTGCCGGTTCGCCCGGTGTGTTCGTGCAAGGCATTCGTGCAAGGCACAGTTGACCCGCCCCGGCGAGTCCGCCATGCTCGCGCGCGTTCCGTCTGGTGGCGACGGACATGCGCGAAAGGCAAGAACCATGGCGGCGATTGACAAACAGGCGATGCTGCAACGGCTTCCCTCGATGACCGAGTTGCTGAATCGTCCCGAAGTGCGGCGTTGGCAGGCGTCGTTCCCGGTGGCGCTTGTGACAGAGTGTTTGCGCCAGGGTGTGGCGCAAGCACGGCAGGAAGCGTTGGCGACAGACCAACCGCCGCCCGTGCAAATCGAAGCAATCCTGGCGTTGGCCAAGGTCCGGCTGCAGCAAGCCACGACCCCTCGCGTGCGTCAGGCGATCAACGCCACTGGCATCATCCTCCACACCGGCCTGGGCCGCGCGGTATTTTCTGAAGCCGTGGTGGATTCCATCCAGTCCGCGCTGAAAGGCTACTGCACGCTGGCGACTGATCCGGCTACCGGCGAGCGCATCGAGCGCGATGAACTCGTCGAACCCATCCTGTGCGAACTCACCGGTGCGGAAGCCGCCACAGTCGTCAACAACAACGCGGCGGCCACACTACTGGTGCTGAAGGCGCTGACGGCGGATCGGGAAGTGATCGTTTCCCGCGGACAACTGATCGAGATCGGTGGCTCGTTCCGGTTGCCGGAGGTCATGGCTCAAAGTGGCGCCCGGCTCGTTGAGGTTGGGGCCACAAACCGGACGCATCTCAAGGACTATCGCAATGCCATTACGCCGGAAACGGCAGCTTTGATGCGCGTGCATCCCAGCAACTTCCGCATCGTCGGCTTCACCCACGAAGTCGGGACGCGGGAGTTAGCTGAACTGGCAAAGGGCAGGGGATTGATACTGATTGACGACTTGGGCGCCGGGGCGCTGCTGCCGTTGGAGCAATTCGGGTTGCCGCATGAGCCCACAGCGCGCGAGTCCATCGAGGCGGGGGCGGACATCGTTCTGTTCAGCGGCGATAAGCTCATCGGCGCGAGTCAGGCGGGCATCATCCTCGGTCGGAAGGAATTGATACAGCGTATCCGCAAGCATCCGCTGATGCGCGCGGTGCGCGTGGACAAGACTTGCCTGATGGTGCTGGAGCGAACGCTGCATTTGTTCCGCGATCCAGAGCGGCTGCGGCGCGAGCATCCGACGTATCGCATGGTTTCAACGCCAATCGAGGTGCTTCGCGCGCGGGCAGAAGCTCTCGTGGAGGCGCTGGCGAAGACGGCGGCGAAGGTTCACGCAACGGTCAGCGACAGCGTGGCGTATCTGGGGAGCGGTTCGCTGCCGGCGGAGGCAATTCCGAGCGTGAGGGTGACGGTTTCCGTCAGCGGCATCAGCGCCGACGAGCTGGCGCGCCGGCTCCGCACGGACGAGGCGCAGGTGTTTGGACGCATTGAAGCCGACCGGCTGCGGCTCGACATGCGAACAGTCGCCGATGGGCAAGTATCGGCGGTGGCCGACGCGTTAAAGCGGAACACTCAACAGGGCTGACGATCATGAAGCGAAAACAGACGCCCAGCACCGCCTTGGCGAAAAGCGGAGCGCAGCCCAAGGCTCTCTTGACCGATTTGCGGGAGTTGATCCTGGGCGACCGGCAGACGGTGGCGCGCGGAGTCAACATGACACTCGTGATGCTGCACTGGCAGATTGGCCGGCGTATCAGCCGGGCGATCTTGAAGGAGAGACGGGCGCAGTACGGCAAACGGATTTTCCACGCGCTGAGTGGAAAACTGACGAATGAATTCGGTCGAGGTTTCTCTGAGCGGAACCTGGCGAACATGGTGCGATTCGCCGAGGTTTTTCCCGACGCCAAGATTTTGCAGACATTGTCTGCAAAATTGTCCTGGTCGCACTTCTGCCAGATCATCTACCTCGACGACCCGCTCAAACGGGACTTCTACGCCGAGATGTGCCGCCTCGAACAGTGGACCACGCGCACGCTGGAGAAAAAGATCGGCTCGATGCTGTTCGAGCGAACCGCGTTGTCCAAGAAGCCGGCCAAGCTCGTCGAAATGGAACTCGAGCAGCTACGCAAAGAGGACAAGGTCACGCCCGACCTCGTCTTTCGTGATCCGTACATCCTGGACTTCCTCGGGCTGAAGGACGCTCACAGCGAGAAGGATGTCGAGGCCGCCGTCTTGCGCGAAATGGAGGCGTTCATCCTGGAACTGGGCGTGGGCTTCTGCTTCGTCGCG
>CAYJNU010000178.1:12610-14972 GCA_964371005.1 uncultured Verrucomicrobiota bacterium
AAGCGGATGCAGATTGACGACCAGGATTACTATCTCGACCTGCTGTTCTACCACCGCAAGCTCCGCCGCCTGGTCGCGATGGACCTGAAGCTCGGCGCGTTCGAGGCTGCCGACAAAGGCCAGATGGAGCTTTATTTGAACTGGCTTAAGCGGCACGAACAGGGCGCAGACGAAGCGGAACCGCTCGGGATCATCCTCTGCGCCGGCAAGCGACAGCAACACGTCGAACTGCTCGAAGTGGAAAAGAACGGCATCCACGTCGCCAGCTATCTCACCAGACTGTTCCCGAAACGGGAACTCGAACGGAAGCTGCACCAGACCGTCCGGCTGGCCCGGGCGCGATTCGCAACTCCCAAGCTGGACTGACGCTGCATGGCTGACACACGCAAGAACATCATGCTCGGGACCGCCGGGCACGTGGACCACGGCAAAACTGCTTTGGTCAGACTGCTCACCGGTTGCGAGACCGACACGCTCGCCGAGGAAAAGCAGCGCGGGCTCACGATTGACATCGGATTCGCGCCCTGCCGCCTTTCGGACAAGCGCGTCGTGGGCGTCGTGGACGTGCCGGGCCACGTGGATTTCATCCGCAACATGGTCGCCGGCGCGCACGGCATTGACGTGGTGATCTTCGTCGTCGCCGCCGATGACGGCATCATGCCGCAAACCCACGAGCACCTGCACATCCTCACGCTGATGGGGCTGAAGCATGGCTTGGTCGCGCTGACGAAGGTGGACCTCGTGGACGAAAGCCGCCGTGCCTTCGTCATTCAGGATTTGCGCCGCCTGCTGGCCGGCACGTTCCTCGCCGACGCGCCGATCTGCCCGATCTCGAACATCACCGGCGAAGGCTTCGATGGGTTCTTCGACACACTCAACGACACTGTGGCAGCCTGCGAAGGGCGCTCGTGCCACGGTCTGTTCCGGGTTTGGGTGGAAGACGTCTTCACGATTCGCGGGTCGGGCACGGTGATCACCGGCATTCCCACCAGCGGCGTGGTGCGCGCGGGAGGTTTTGTGAACCTGTTGCCGCCGGGGCAAGCCGGACGCGTGCGCAAGATGCAGGTCTATGGCGAGGACGCCACCGAGGGCCGCGCCGGCGAGTGCGTGGCGCTGAACGTGCCAGAGTTCGACCACGAAACCGTCCGCCGCGGTATGGTGTTGTGCGAGTCGGACGTGGTCGAACCGGTGACGATGTTCGAGGCGGAGTTACGCATGCTCGACGCCCTGGCTGCGCCAATCAAAGACGGGACGGAAGTCCACCTGCACGTCGGCACGGCTTCCGTGCTGGCGCGACTGGCGATGCTGGAAGGCCGGCACATGGCAGCGGGCGAGAAGCAGATGATTCAACTGCGCCCGCTCGATCCGCTCGCGCTTGTCCCGGGCGAGCGCTTCGTTCTGCGCGCAAACGTCTGTGCCGAGGGCCACAGCGAACTGACGACCATCGGCGGCGGGCGTGTCCTCGGCACGAGCAACATGCGGCTCCGCCGGCAGAAGGCGTGGACGATCAGCAACCTCACGGCCCGGCGCGATGCGTTGGACGATCCGGCGCGTTGGGCCGAGTTGATGGTTCGCGAAAGTGCTACGCCTCTCACGCCCGCTGAGCTGCAATGCCGCTGTCTGCTGCGTGCTGAGGAAGCGGCAACGCTGTTCGGGGAACTGCGCACTTCGGGCCGCATCCTCCAAACGCCCGCCGGCTTCGCTCACCCGGCTGTCGTCGAGGAACTGGCGGCAAAGATCGTGGGCGCGGTTCAGGCGTTTCACTTGGCCCAACCCCAGCACGCCGGCATTGCGCGCGACGCGCTGTTGGCGACCGCTGGCGGCAACGCGGAGATTATCAACCTCGCCGTTGAATCGCTGCGCAAAGGCGGACGGCTCGACTTCAACGGCGCGGTGTTTGCACAGCCAGGCTGGAAGCCACGCATCTCCGATCCCGAGCAGCAATTAAGCGAGCAAGTCGCCGCTGCGTTCCAGAAGGCGGCTTGGACTCCGCCGGCGTCGGAGGAACTGGCCACGGCACTGCGTGTTCCGCCCGACCGCATCGCCAAGCTCACGCGGCTGCTGCAAGATCGCGGCGTGCTGGTGCGCTTCGACGACCGCGTGACCATGCATCGCGACGCCGTCGAAGCCGGCAAGCAGGTTGCGCTTCGTCTCTTCAAGCAACGTCCCGCCTTCACGACAATGGATTTCCGCGACGCACTGGGCGTGAGCCGAAAGTTCGCCGTGCCGCTGCTGGATCACTTGGACCGCGTGCGTTTCACCGTCCGCTCCGGCAACAACCGCACGCCGGGCGCGGAGGCGAAGAAGCTCTTGGCATGAGTGCCTACCTGACGAGTCCGACTCAACCGGCGCGCGGCTGTCG
>CAYJNU010000179.1:0-14945 GCA_964371005.1 uncultured Verrucomicrobiota bacterium
TCCACGGGTCCAGTCACATGTTGCGCTCCATCGGCCCCCCGGACGCTGAAGGCTGCTGGTGCCGGAGTCACCAGGGTTTCAGGCGGCGTCCACACCGCCCAGGCAGTGGCGTCAATCGTGAAGTTGAGTGCCGCGTCGAAATCCGTGCCATTGATCGTGAGCGAACCGCTGATTACGTGGTCCACCTTGAACATCGTTACGTTGGCCGCATCCGAATTGGGCGGCAGCAGGTCCTTGATGGAGAGGGGATACCCGCCGCCCCGCACCGGCAGTTTGAGCCCGTGGTAGAACTGCGTCAGGCGCGGCAGTCCATCGCCGATGGCATTCACGGTCAACTCCGCAGTCCCACTCGTCCTCGGGCCGTGCTCATTGCTCACCCTCACTGAGTAGTTGCCGGCGTCGTACAGCTCCACGTTGCGGAGGAACAGGAAATCCCCCGTCGCGCCGGGTATCTCTTCCCCATTCCTCAGCCACTGAAAGCTGACCGGAGAAACGTTCCGCACGCACACGCTGAAGGTGACGTTTTCCCCCACGCTCTTGGTGCAAGAGGCGGGTACGATGGCCACGATCTCGGGTGGGCCCGTATCGCCAACTCGCAGGACGGCATCAGTGCTCCTCACCTTGTAGGTCGAGCCCATTCGATTTTGAACCTCCACCCAGAAATGCTTCTCGTTGTCACTGAGCTGTACGTCCGGAGTGGTGTAGGAGCTTGTTGTGGCGCCACTGATGCTCCCTCCACTGGAGTACCACTGGTACGCCATGGGGCCGGTGCCATCCACTGCCACCGTGAAGGTTGCAGTCTCGCCAAGGGCAACCCGCCGATCCGCGGGCTGCTCTGTTATGGACGGCGGTTTAGGCCCGTGAACGTTCAGAGTGACGGGAGGGTCACTGTCCAGCGTGTTCGGTGCAGGGTTGTCCAGCGTGACAACGTAGCTACCGGCATCCGCCGCGACTACGGAATTGATCACCAAAGTGGAGGCCGTAGCCCCGGCAATCACCGCCCCGTCATGCTTCCACTGGTAGGTGATGGTCGGGGTTCCATCAGCCACCACGGTGAAAGCGACGCTGTCTCCTTCGACGGCGGTCTGGCTCTGCGGTTGAGTTCGGATGCTCAGTCGGGGGTCTGCGTTCACAGCCAGCGTCAGGTCCTCGCTCGTCGCTGACAACCCTCCGGCCTTGGACACCACCACTCGGTATGTGCCCGCATCCGTCGTCGCCACATGATCCCAGATCAGGTACGGCGCTCGCCGCGTGCCCATGCGAAATCCGGGGGTGTTGTCCACATCCACCCAGGCTCCAATAGTTGGGTGGAATTTCTGCCAGGCGTAGGTGAGGTCTGTGCCCTCTGCGACAACGCTCAAGGCAGCACGGTAGCCCTCCCGGGCCGTTTGGCTGAGCGGCTGAGCCGAAAGAACCGCCGGGAGCGTAGCCACCGCTGGTCCCGGAATCTTGCCATCAGAACCGGCCATCCAAATGCGCGCAATCTCAAATCCCGTAAGCGCCCTCGAGTAAATCGCCAACTCGTCCACCAATCCGCTAAAAACGAATCTCCCGTCAACCGGCGACCCGATGCTCGCCGCGCCCGATGTCCCCAGATCGGCCAGCGGTCGCACTTCGGTCGTCTTCACACCAACCAGCGCCCCGTTCACGTACAGGCTCAGCTTGCCCTTGGGATCGGGGATGGTCTCGTCGTATTCGTACACAGCCGCGAAGTGGTTCCATCCCGATACCGGTACACTCACTTTCAGGTTGTCGTCTGCCACGTCGGAAGCGATGCAAAATCTAAGAACGTTTTGAATCGGGCTCGCCGTTGGTTCCGATCTCAACTGGTATGCGGTTCGCATATCGTTGCCCCGCGTGAACACGTAGCCTCCGTTGCGGCCGTAGTGTCTTATCCAGCCTTCGATCGTAAACGCATCCGTCAACGCCAGGGACGAGTCATCCAGCACGGACACGGGCAACTTGCTTGAGTTCCATCTGCTGAAGGCAAACGCGCGACCAACCTTGCCGATGCCAAACTCAGGTTTGTCAACATTCGGCAGGCGGCATAGGCCATTGTGCCTACCTGTGCGATCCTCCATGTTGTCTTCGCCGGACCACCACGCCACCAAGCCGTCGGGCACCGGGCAAGGCCCTCCATAGACCGCCGATGAGATGATGCTGTCGCCAGCAGTCGGCTCCGTCGCAAAAGCCTTGATTATTGTCTTGGTGGTGATGTTGATGGGTGTCCCGGCGACATACGGCCAACTCGCCCGCGTCGGATCACTGCCGTCCAGCGTGTAGTAGATCACGGCACTCGCGTGGCCAGGCACTGAGAGGGTCACGCTCGCAGGTAGGTCCGTGGTACTGTCTGGAGCGAACTTGACCTGGGGAAGTTGCGGCGGGCTGTCGCAAACCAAACCCGTTGTGAACTTCCGTTCGACCGGTGCAACCAAGATCGCCGCACCCCACCCTCCGCTCCTCCATTCCCATCCATTGAGATTGCCGCTTATCGTGAACGTATAGTCTCTTGCAGCCTTCGCCGTCGCACTATTGAGTTGGGCTGATATCTCATTCGCTGCGTAACTATGGGCCCATAACCACGGCGCCCCAGGGAGACCGCCCAAGTGCGCTTGCCAGAGAATCGGCTGGCCGGCGATTGGGGTCGAACTGCCGCTATCGCTCGAGGCCTCGGCGATCCCGACGCCGGCATCCCACCCACGCTCTTCATCCATCAGCGCTGCCAACGCCTCCTGGAATGTCTCCCGTTCCTCCAACACGACCCCGACCAACCCGCCGACGTCCTCAAAACCAACGTCAACGAAGAGGGCCTCGGCGGCGACGATGCTGCCGACGCCCTCCGCTACCTCGTCGCCACCCCCATCCGCCGGTGCTACGTCACGAAACTCCGCGGCCTTTGATGCCATGAATCCCCTGGGCCAACGCGCCAGCCAACTCAAGCCAACTGAAGGAATCAGCCTGCCGAATCCGTCTTCCCCTGAGCCTCGTGGCAGCGGACGTGAGTCCGCTCCATCTGCAATCTACGAGAACTCAGAGCCGGCTCCGGTCGGCTGCTGCGGTTCAATTTCGGGTCATCTCCAGTCATCTCGGGTCACCTCGGGTCATCTCCGGTCACTTTGGCCTCCCGCCGCCACTCATCCTGCCCTCAAGCGCTTCAGAGTCGTGTCCGGCAGGCAGCCTCTGTTTGGGTGGCGGACGCGGCGCATCCCGAGGCCGGTTACGTGGGCCCGTGGACGAAAGCGGACCAAAGCCGACAGCGTCACGCTCTTTGGTGGCTTTTCGTGGGGGAGGAAGTAGAATCGTCGCCACGACATAACACGTTGCGAACCGCATGGACAGAGCTATGACTGACAAACCGCAGGTTGGGATTCTGATGGGCAGCGATTCCGACTGGCTTACGATGAACGCTGCCGCCGATGTGTGCGGCGAATTCGGCGTCGCCTGCGAAGCGAAGGTGATTTCCGCCCATCGCACGCCCCGTGACCTGGAGGCCTACGCCTCTTCCGCGCGCGAACGTGGCTTGTGCGTCATCATCGCCGGCGCCGGCGGGGCCGCGCATCTGCCGGGCGTGACGGCGGCGTTCACCACGTTGCCGGTCATCGGCGTGCCCATCCTGGGCAAGTGCTTGGATGGAATGGACTCCTTGCTCTCGATCGTGCAGATGCCGCCCGGCGTGCCGGTGGCAACCGTGGGCATCAATGCGGCGAAGAACGCAGGCTTACTGGCCATGCAGATTCTCGGCGTAGGCGACGAGCGGGTGGCTCAGGCGCTGGCCAAGTTCAAAGAGAAACTGGCGGATGAATCACGGGCCAAGAACCAGAAGCTCGCGGGTTGACCTGCGCAGATTGGCGCTCCTGATGCCTGCGACTTTCACGCTCGAACAACGCACCTTGAGAGCGGGCGCGCTCCTCCTGGCGGTGCTGGCCTTGGGCAGCACAGGACTCGCACAGTCCCCACAAATCGTGCGCCTGAACACGGCGCAACCCTGGCGTCACGTCGAGTTTCAGGTCAACAACGTCCCCACCGCGACGAACCGTTTCGACCCCGACCGCATTCGCCTGGACGCCACCTTCACCGCGCCCTCAGGGCAGGCGATGGTCGTGCCCGGCTTCTGGTTTCAGAACTACACGCGCTCACTCTCCGGCGGTAGCGAACGGTTGAGCGCCTCCGGTTCGGCGAGCTGGCGTCTGCGCTACACGCCGCAGGAAACCGGGTTGCATTCACTCTCGCTCACGATCGCCACCAATGGCGTAGCGGCCGGAACCTCGGTGTTCACGAACTTCACCGTGGAGGCGGCTGACCCGCTGGCTCGTACTGGCTACGTGCAGATCGCGCCCGGCCAGCAGTACTTCCGCACGGGCGACGGCCAACCGCTGCGGCTTATCGGCGAGAACGTCTGCTGGCCCGGCAACCGCCGCACTTACGACTACGACACCTGGTTCACTGCCATGCAGGCAGCGGGCGAGAACTTCGCGCGCCTCTGGATGTGCCCGTGGGCGTTTGGCCTCGAATGCGAGTCCGGCACGCTGACGAATTACCGACTGGACCGTGCGTGGCAGCTCGACTACGTCCTGCAACTCGCGGAGCAGCGCGGCATTTTCATTCTGCTCTGTCTCGACTACCACGGGATGTTCCAGACCGAGCCGGATTATTGGGGCGGAAACGACAACTGGAAGATCAACCCCTACAACAGCAGCCTCGGTGGCCCCTGTGCCGCGCCAAACGCCTTCTTCACCAACACCGTCGCCCGTGCGCTTTACCAGAAGCGGCTCCGCTATTTGGCCGCGCGCTACAGCTACTCCCCCAATCTGCTCGCGTGGGAGTTCTTCAACGAGATTGACAACTCCTACAACAACCTCAACAGCGCGGACGTCGCCGCCTGGCATGGGATGATGGGCACTTGGCTCCGCACCAACGATGCCTTCGGGCATCTCATCACCACGAGCCTCACCGGCAGCAGCGACCGCCCCGAGATTTGGCAGGTGCCGCAACTGGACTTCGCCGCCTATCACGCGTACGGCGAACCGAAGCCGGCGGCGCGCTTGGCGGAGGTCGCCCAGTCCTTCCACACGCGTTACGGCAAGCCGGTGATGATCGGCGAATTCGGCGTGGACTGGCGGGGCTGGAGTCGCGAGAGCGATCCTTACCTGCGCGGTTTCCGGCAGACGCTGTGGGGTGGCGCGCTGGGCGGATCGGTCGGCACGGCGATGCCTTGGTGGTGGGAGAACATCCATAGCGAGAATGTGTACCCACTCTTCACCGGGCTTGGCCGCGTGCTGAACCGCACCGGTTGGGGCGATGGGGCGTGGACGCCAATTGGTTTTCCGGCGCAGACGGTGCCCACGTTGGTCGGGGACCCGATCTCGGGTGGCGCTCCGTTCACAGCGCACCTGCTGTTGAGCGGCGTGTGGGGCGGCAAACCTTCGGGCATGTTCGCCGTGACAACGGCGGAGGTTTCCGGAAACGCGGCGACTTACTTGAACAGCTTTGTGCACGGCACCTCGCATCCGGACTTGAGAACGCCATTCCAATTGAGCGCTTGGCTGACAAACAATGCCCGGCTGGTGCTGCACCTGAATTCGGTTTCCACCGGGGCGAGACTGCGGGTGAACGTGGACGGCGCGACGGTCTTCTCCACCAACCTCGCCAATCTCGACGGCACCTACAACGTGAACAACGAATACAACCTGGACCTCCCGGTCAACCTGCCTGCGGGCCGACATCTCATCACGGTCACCAACGTCGGCAACGACTGGGCGTATCTGGACTGGGTGCGACTCGAACAGGTGTTGCCGGCGCGTTACCTGGGCAACTGGCAGCCCGCGCCCGACGTCATCGGCCTGCGCGGCCCGCGGGAATCGCTGCTCTACGTCATCGCGCCCAATGCCTCCTACCCTGGTCTGGCGACAAACACCGTCCTGCCGATCTGGCAGGGCGCCACGATCACGCTGACCCAATGGCCCGCCGGCCCGTTCTACGCCGCATGGTATGAACCCACCAATGGCGCGAACCGCGGTCTGACCCTGGCCGTCTCCAGCAACGGAAACCTCACCTTGCCGGTTCCGGATTTCCGCGAAGACCTGGCGGCGATAGTCCATCCCCCGCCGTCGCTCACCCCTCTCGGCACACCGGACACCGGTGGGTTCCCGTTGCGGCTCGATTCGGAGACGGGAGGGAGCTATGACCTTGTGCGCTCCACCAATCTGTGGACGTGGCAAACCCTGCTCACTGTGACCAACACCCGCGGCACGCTGTTTCTCACCGACTCGAACGCGCCAAACCCGGCGGCTTTCTACCGGGTCTTGGGCGCGCGTTGAGCCGCTTACCCAAGTTCGACACCCACGGCTCAGCCCCTACTCCTCTTCTTCCGGAGTGGGTCGAGGTCGGGTTTCGATCCACTTCTTCCAGAGCTCCAGTTCCACGTAAAGTTCCAGAAACACGCCCGGGCGCAACTCATACAGCCCGACTTGGACCCAACGCTTCCCCGAACGTTCGTCCAACGCGGCCCCAAGGTTGGAAGCCGTGACGATCACCGGGGCAAACGGGTCTTCCGGCAAAGTGTCAAACCAGCCCACTTGCGTCAGTCGACGCAGGTAATAAGGCAACGGCCAATAATCGCTGCCCGGGGCGATTACCTTGACGAGCATTCCCTCCCGCGCCGGATCCACGCTGGCGAGCTGCTCGATTTGCCGCGTGAGCCGCAACACATCCGGCACTGTCTGTGCATAGACGTAGGGATTCCGCCAGTCGGCAAAGCGCACAAAGCTGGCCTGCCAAGTTTGCCAACCCAGATGCATGAGGGCGGCAAACAGAACTAGACCCAAAGCGGCCTTCGCCCAGCGTGGCCGGCAAAACTCGAACAGCGCGGTCGTCCCGATCCCCGCCAGAAGAATCCAGCCGTTCAGGAATCCGAGGAGACACCACGGCGTCTTGTAGGAGATCACGGAGTAGATGCCGGTCAGCGCCACCGTGCAAAAAGTCAGGAAGCGCGCGAGCCGCACGTTCACACCAACGAGCCAGCGTCCGCTCAGTGCCGCAGCCACGCCCACCAAGCCCAAGAGCAAGATGGCTCCCTCACTCCAGACAAAACCTCGGGGCCGTTGAAACCAAGTCAGGCGCTCGAGGTAGAAATACCACGGATGGATGTGCGGCGATTCCCCGCCCGCCCGCTTGAGCCACGGCAAATACGTGCGCAGCGAATCCGCCGGTCCGCTCCAATTCGCACCAAACGACGTAAACAGCAATCCAGACACGACCACGGCAGCGATCAAGCCCGCGGCCAAATGCGATCGCTTGCACGAGCCCGCGAACCGACACAACCCACTCCAACCACCGTCCATCCAAGCCGTCAGCACCAATCCCACCGCCATCGCCAACACGGAGAACACGAACGTTTCCTTCGTGGCATACATCAACCCGAGCCCGACGCCCGAGACCATCGCCCAGCCGACTCCCCTGCCCTGCGCATACCGCCAACCGCCGCCCAAGACCAACAGCGTGAAGAACGCCAGCAGCATCTCGTGGATGTAATCCCGGCTGTAAAAGACCATCGCGGGGGAAATCGCGGTGAGCGCTGCCGCCACCAGTGTTCCGCCTCGCCCCAAGCCATCCCGCAACAGCCAGACCAAAACGATAAGCCCCACGCCGAACAAAGCCGGCGTGAGGCGCATAGTGGTTTCGTTGAGGTTGTTGTAGCTCCGAGTGCCGCTCAGCCAGACCGGCGCCAGCGAACTGTAATAAAGCGTCGGCCCATGGTGCTCGTTGGGATCGTAACGATAGGAGTTCGTGCTCCAGTGCCCGCCCAGCTTGAGGGCGTTGACGGCTTCGTCATTGTGCATCGGCCGGTTGTCCAGCCGTGCGCACCGCAGCGCCAAGCCGGCGACGGCGATGAGACAGAAGCCCAACGCCCACCGGCGGTTCATTTGGCCGGGAGCGCGTAGATCTCGATTTCCTGCCAGCAATTCAGCGCGCTCAGACTACCACCCTTGGTGTAGGTCCGCACGTAACGTCCCTTCACGCCCTTCGCGTCCACGATCTTGCCTTCATGCGTCTCGAAATACTCCTTGTCCGTGCCCACGCCCAAACCCGACGAGTTGTCCACGTCATTATTGAAGACCGTTTGCACGTTGTTCTTGAACTCCGGATCATCCGAGACCTGCACGATCACGTCGTGCATGACCTGAATGTAACGATGATCATGCCACAGCACGACCGCCTCAATCGTGTAAGCCTGGCCCAGGTCCACTTGAATCCACTGCGAACCTTTCTTCATCTCCACGGCGTCATAATCGAAGGCCTCTTTCTTGCCGTCGGTGAGCTGGTTCAACTCGCCGGTGAACGGCTTTACGCTGCTGGTGACCGGCTTGTTGAGCGCCACGTTTTGCACACCCTTGGCAATCAGATAGGCCGGACGTGGCTTGTCGCTCATGGGTTCAATCATACTTCCCGTGGGCAAATCCTCTGGCGTGCCTTTAAGCGTAGGGGCGGGAAGGGTGAGCTTCAGTACTTCTTTCTCATCCGCGGCACAGGCAGACGAGGTGAGCAGGAGGGTTTGGGCGGCAACGAGCGTGGCCACAAGGGTCAGGAACTTCATATTCATTTCAACGGTCAATTTCATGATCATTCAACTTCGCAACGGTATTTCTGATACCCGATGCGGGGGCCGACATAAAGCAGAATTCTCAGCAACCCGCGCCCGGCCACCAAGCATCAGACGGTCGCCAGCCGCCGGGTATTCGCCCACAACGGCCTTTCCGCAGCTTTCGCGCCCCGCCCGGGCCGTCGCTGGGGCTTTCAACAACACCATCCGATCAGCCGACGGGCCTTCTGCTATTTGCAGCGTTGCGCCAGACCAGGTCGTCAAAAACCCGCTCGACGCCGCGGAGTGTGGGGCATAGCTTCCCCGGCAGTTGTGGCATTGCCTATGAGTGCAATTTGTGAACGACGACCCTGTTTGATGATAACTCGAACCCTACTTGGCTGGGCGCTGGCCTCTGCCCTCGCTGCCCACGCGGCAACCAATGCTCCGGGCTGGGCCAGCCAACCGCTTTCGCTCAGCGACGCCTTGAACCTCGCCTTGCAGCAGAACGGCGACATCCAGAAGGCACAACGCGATCTGGAGGTGAGCGCTGGCATTGCGATCCAAACCCGCGCCATCGTGCAGCCCAAGCTGCGCGCCACCTCGGCTTACACCGCCCGGGAGCAACAAGGTGTGGAGCAGTTCCCGTTGCCGGTGCCCATTTCGATTCCCAACGAAAACTGGTCGGCCGGCGTGCGCCTGGTGCAATCCATTTACGAAGGTGGGCGGATGTCGTCGGCCGTACGCACAGCGCGGCTGACGCGACAACAGGCCCAGGCCCGTTATGACACTGTAGTTGCGGATACGGTGGCGACGGTGCGGGTGGCTTACGCCGACGTATTGTTGGCCGCGCAATTGATCGAGGTGCAACAAGCGTCAGTCAAGCTGCTCGAAAACGAGTTGCGCGACACGCAGCAGCGGTTCGCGGCTGGCACGGTGCCGCGTTTCAACGTGCTGCGGGCGGAGGTGGAACTGGCGAACGCCCGCCCGCGCCTGATTCGCGCCCAAAACGCCTTCCGCATCGGCAAGCAGAATCTGGTTGTGCTGCTGGGCTTCAACATTCCCCCCGAGGCCTCGGAAGAGCTGGACCTGCAACTGACCGACCGCCTGACTTACAACGAGTATCCGGTCGAGCTGACCGCCGCATTGCAGCAAGCCCTGGCACGGCGGAGCGAACTGGTCACGCTGCGTCAAGCCGAAGCCCTGCGCGCCGAAGCTGTCGTCAATGCCCGGGCCGCCGCGAGACCCAGCGTGCAGTTGTTCGTCGGCTATGACGCGCACAGCCCGTCGTTCTCGGATGACCTCGGCCGCGCGGTGGACGGCTGGGTGGCGGGCGGCCAGCTTCAGTGGGACCTTTTCGATGGCCAATTGACCAAAGGCAAGGTGGCCGAGGCTCGGGCCCAGCAGAGCAAGGCGCAGGTGGAATTGGACGACGCGCGCCGCCACATCGAACTCGAAGTGCGCACCGCGTATTCAAGATTCGTCGAGGCGAAGGAGGTGTTGAGGTCCCAGGAAAAAGTCCAGGAGCAGGCGGAGGAAGCATTGCGCTTGGCGAACGCCCGCACCAGCGCCGGGACCGGCACGCAACTTGATGTGCTCAGCGCCCAGACCGCACTCACCGAGGCGCGCTCGACGCAGGTGCAGGCATTGCGCGATTATGCGGTGGCACAGGCGAGACTGGAACGCGCGATGGGTCAGCCTTGCGAGCGCGAGAAGCAGTAGCTCTGCGACGTGTCCGCAATGACCTATCAAGCCGTGAGTGTGAGAGAGGATCGTTTGCTCGCTTTCACCCCGGCGGCAAATGAGCTTTGCTTGACGGCCGATTTCGCATACTAGTTTCCTCGCTTTATGCAACGACGCATCAAACCCGCAGTCGAAATCTACGACACCACCCTGCGCGACGGCAGTCAGGGTGAAGGCATCAATTTCTCCGTGATGGACAAGCTCCGGATCGCGGAGAAGCTCGACGCGTTCGGGGTGCATTACATTGAAGGCGGCTGGCCCGGCTCGAACCCGAAGGACATCGAGTTTTTCGCCCAAGCCCGCAAGCGCAAGTTCCGGAATGCCCGCCTCGCCGCGTTCGGCTCGACTCGTCGCAAGGGCGTCGCGGTCGAACACGACGATCAGGTGAAGCTGCTCATCGAAGCGGCCACGCCCGTCGTCACCATCTTCGGCAAGACCTCGATGCTGCACGTGAAGGAAGTCCTGCGCTGCACGCCGGAAGAGAATCTCGGCATGATCGCCGACACCGTGCGTTACCTGAAGGACCACGGGAAGTTCGTCATCTATGATGCTGAGCATTGCTTCGATGGCTACAAGCTCGATCCCGAATACGCGCTGGCCACCTGGCAGGCAGCGGAGAAGGCAGGCGCGGACTTGGTGGTTCTCTGTGACACCAACGGCGGCTGTCTGCCAAACGAAGTGGCAACCATCACGCGGGTCGCGCTCGGCAAGTTGAATTGCCGCGTCGGCATCCACACCCATGACGACATCGGCGTGGGCGTCGCCAACGCCCTGGCATCGCTCGAAGCCGGCGCCACCCATGTTCAAGGCACGGTCAACGGCTACGGTGAGCGCACCGGCAACTGCAACCTCATCAGCGTGATTCCCTGCGTAGCCCTGAAGATGAACCGGCCGTGCGTGCCCAAGGCCTCGCTGCGCAAGCTCAAGGAGCTGTCCCAGTTCGTGGATGAGATCGCCAACCTGCGACACAATGCGCGCCTGCCCTGGGTGGGGGCCGCCGCCTTCGCGCACAAGGGCGGCATGCACGTGAACGCCGTGCAGAAGTTGACCTCCAGCTACGAGCACATTGACCCCGCGCTGGTCGGCAACCAGCGCAACGTGCTGATCAGCGACCTGGCGGGCCGTAGCAACATCGTGATGAAAGCGCGCGATCTCGGCTTCCGGATCACCAACGACACACCCGAGCTGAGGGAAATCCTCGACACCGTCAAGCAACGCGAGCACGACGGCTACGAGTACGAAGCTGCCCCGGCCTCGCTGGCCTTGCTCATCCGCGGCGTGCTGGAGCACAACCCAGAACTCCTGTTCACCGTGGACACCTACCACGTCTCCATGCGCCGCGACGCGCGGGAATCCATTTGCGAGGCGACGGTCAAGGTGCGCGTCGGCAAAACCGTACATCACACGGTCGCGGAAGGTGACGGTCCCGTGAATGCGCTGGATGGCGCATTGCGCTCGGCGCTGGTGAAGTCCTTCCCGCAACTGCGGCAGGTGACACTAACCGACTACAAGGTGCGCATCCTTGATACCGCCACGGGCACGGCGGCCAAGACGCGCGTGCTCATTGAATCCAGCGACGGCAAGGAAACCTGGGGCACGGTCGGTGTGAGCGAGAACATCATCGATGCCAGTTTGCAGGCGCTGGTGGATAGCATCGAATACGCCCTCCTGCGCAAGTAAACCACCGCAGGACTCCACCGAACCATGAACACAAAACTCATCCCTCTCGTAACTCTGGCGCTTTGCGGTCTGGCCAACGCCGCCGACTGGGCAACGCTCGAACCGAAGGCCGGCACCGCCAACGGCAAACACATCGTCCTACTCGCCGGCGACGAGGAATATCGCTCGGAAGAATGCCTGCCGATGCTGGCCAAGATTCTGTCGCAGCGGCATGGCTTCAAATGCACCGTCCTGTTTTCCGTGAACCCAGCGGACGGCACGATTGATCCCGTCAACCAGACCAACGTGCCCGGCATGCACCTGCTGGACTCGGCGGACCTGGCAATTCTCCAGTTCCGCTTCCGCGAACTGCCGGACGCCCACATGAAGCATTTCGAGGATTACCTCAAGGCCGGAAAACCGATCATCGCGTTGCGCACGGCGACGCACTCTTTCGCCTATTCGCGCAACAAGTCCAGCCCGTTCGCGAAGTATGATTGGCAAAGCAAAACCTGGCCCGGCGGCTTCGGCCAGCAGGTGCTCGGCGAAACGTGGGTCGCCCACCACGGCGATCACGGCAAAGAAAGCACGCGCGGCCTCGCGGACGGCACGAACGCGAAGCATCCCGTTCTCCGCGGGGTACAGGATGTCTGGGGGCCAAGCGATGTTTACAGCGTGATCCACCTCAAGCCCACGGACACGGCACTCATGCACGGCCTCGTTCTCCGTGGGATGAAGCCCGACGACGCGCCAAACTGGAACAAGCCGCTCATGCCGCTGGTGTGGATGCGCGATTACACGTGGGAGAATGGCAAGACTACGCGCGCCTTGACCTCCACCATCGGCGCGGCCGTGGACCTGCAAAGCGAAGACTTGCGCCGCTTGATCATAAACGCCAGCTATTGGCTCACCGGACTTGAAGTGCCAGCGAAGGCTGACGCCACGTGCGTCGGCGAATACAAGCCGCTTTACTTCGGCTTCGGCAAGTTCACGCCAGGCATCAAGCCGGCAGTCTTTGACTCGAAGTAGCGTCAGACGGGGCGGCCTGCTGTCAGCAAGCTGGCGCTGTTATTGGTTGCAGGCTTACTGCGAAACCCGGCGGAGGTACTTCAGGTCCTCTTGGTCTTTGGGGCGGGCGCAAGCTTCCTTGTTGCGGATCAGATCAGCCAAGCCGACATAATGCATCGGGAACTCGCCTGCCGGGGTGCGGAGGATTTCGGTAACGTGATGTTGCCAAGCGTCGGTGAACTCGACGCCGTCAATGCGGTTGAGGAGGTCAATCCGGTTGGGCGGGCGGCCAAATTGGATGACGACACCGGCCTCCCGCAATTCCTCCATCCGCTCGATCCCGGGGATTGAACCGCTCCAAAAGTCCTTCAGGACACCGAAGAGCGCGGCGCTGTTCTCGGGGCTGGAATCGTAGAAGAAGTCAATGTCACCGGTCAGGCGGGCGTGGCCGTAGTAGATCACCGCCTCCCCGCCGACCACGACGTAGCGAACCTCACGGGCATGCAACAGCCGGATGAACTCCAGGATGTCCGGGGAAAAACAGGCGGCATCTACTTCGGTCGGTGGCATGCGCGCACATCCTTTGCCGCGGATCCGTAAACCCGTTCCTTGAGCCGGCGGGCGGCCAGCCAGCGCTCCCGCACCGTCATGCGAAGCTGCTGCGCGATGTCCCACTCGGCCGCCTCCTGAAAACCGCGTGCTTTGTGAACGATTCGTTCCATGACCGGGATTGTAGCGCGTCGGCTTGTTGGCTTGAAGCGGATTCTCGCCCGAAAGCTCGGGAGCGAGCGCGTTCCAGGCAGTGTCATCTGCTGCGCTTGAGTTCTCCACGTCTTTGCCATTTGGTTCGTTGCGACCGGTCGCCTGACTTTGCTACAGTCCCGCCCACATGAGTGAGATTCCAAAGGCCTACGAACCGCAGGCCGTCGAAGAGAAGTGGTATGCCTTCTGGGAAAAGGAAGGCTGTTTCACGGCGAACCCTGAGTCGCCGAAGCCCGCGTTTTCCATCGTCATCCCGCCGCCCAACGTCACCGGCATGCTCCACATGGGGCACGTCCTGAACAACACCATCCAGGACATCCTCAGCCGCAAGGCGCGCATGGACGGCAAGGAAGTCCTCTGGCTGCCCGGCACGGACCACGCCGGCATCGCCACGCAGGCGGTTGTCGAGAAGACCCTCCGCAAAGAGGGCAAGATGAAGCACCGCGACGATCTCGGGCGCGAGAAGTTCCTCGAACACGTCTGGGCCTGGAAGGAAAAGCACGGCGGCATCATCATCCAGCAGCTCAAGAAACTCGGCTGCTCGTGCGATTGGTCGCGCCTGCGCTTCACGATGGACCCGGAGTATTCGCGCTGCGTCCAGAAGGTCTTCGTCGAGCTCTACAAGAAGAGCCTCATCTACCGCGGCAAACGGATGGTCAACTGGGACCCCGCCGCCCGCACCGCGCTCTCCGACGAGGAAGTCGAAATGACCGAGACCAAGGGCCACCTCTGGCACTTGAAGTACCCGATGCTGGATGCAGCCGGCCAACCGATCTCGGATCAGTTCGTCATCGTGGCCACGACGCGCCCCGAAACGATGCTCGGCGATGAAGCGGTGGCGGTGAACCCGAAGGACGAACGCTACACCAAGCTCGTCGGAACGAAGGTCCTGCTGCCGCTCCAGAACAAGCACATCCCGATCATCGCGGATGATTTCGTGGATCCGAAGTTCGGCACGGGCTGCGTGAAGGTGACACCCGCGCACGACCCGAACGATTACGCGATGGCCACGCGCCATAACCTGCCGCTCACGGTCGTCATCGGTCCGGACGGCAAGATGACCAGCGAAGCCGGGCCCTACGCCGGAATGGACCGGTTCAAGGCCCGCAGGGCGCTGGTGGAACAACTGAAGGCCGAGGGACTGATCGACAAGATCGTCGACACCAACCGCCGGGCGGGCGGCGCGGTGTTCAAC
>CAYJNU010000180.1:0-13438 GCA_964371005.1 uncultured Verrucomicrobiota bacterium
ATGAAGCGGTTGAGGCGGGTTTCCCAGTCCTGCATGGTCATGGGAATCTGCCGCAGCGCCATGTCTTCGGCCACATCGAGATAGGCGGAGACGAGGCGTTGCAGTTGCGCCATTTCGGATTCCGTCAGGTAGTTCTTCGCCACGCTGACATCGAACTTCTGGATTTTGCCTTGGGGCGCGTCCTTCCAGGTGGTAAGGCCCATGCGGTCTTTGCTGGCATCCGCCCGGTGGAAGATGACCTCCGCTGCCGTCTGGCCGTGGATGGCCCAGTGCAGCTTGTTTTGCACGGTGGCAAAGAAGCGCTTGGTGGATTGCGCGGTGATGTCGTAGTCGATGGAGGTGGCGTAGATGTCGGTGATTTTCTGGTAGAACTTGCGCTCGCTCAGGCGGATTTCCCGGATGCGCTGGAGCTGTTCCTCGAAATATTTTTTGCCGAGGATGGAGCCGTCATTTTTCAGGCGCTCGTCATCCATCGCAAAGCCCTTGATCGTGAAGGACTCGATGATGCCAGTAGCCCATTTGCGGAATTGCACGGCACGCTCTGAGTTCACCTTGTAGCCGACGGCGATGATGGCGGAGAGGTTGTAGTGCTGGGTGTCGTAGGTTTTGCCGTCGGCGGCAGTTATTCGAAAATTTCGAATAACTGAACCAGCCTGCAATTCGCCGTCGTCAAAGACTCTCTTGAGATGGTAATTCACCGTGTGGGTTTCCACATCATAGAGCAACCCCATCATCTTCTGGGTGAGCCAGACATTTTCGTCGGCGTAAACAGCTTCGACGCCACCTTGGCCGCTGGCCGCCACAAAGGTCAGGTATTCCGCCGCCGACGAGCGAACCAGGGAGACTTCGGCCTTCTTTTTGGCGCGACCGCCGGGTGTTGGCTTCTTTTTGCTCATGGGTTTGCTCTCCTCTCGATTTGAACTCTTCGGAATTGCCGAATCGTTGCCCGCGCCTCCTCGGGAATGGCCGAGTTCAGCCGCCGGATGGCCTCGCGCAAGCGCCCCACCAGCACCACCTCGCCAAACGAAGCCCGCTCCGCCGCCGGTTCACCGGGCGCGAGTTGCGGCCCGTGCCCGACGGGATAGCCCAGCCCCCAAACCACGTCAGGGCGACGTCTTCGACGATGGATTCGGTGAGGCTCACTCGTCGAAGAGTCCTGCGTTCTTACGGATGGTTGGCAATGTCAGCGGCCACCGAGTCAGCGAATGCGTCCACATCGCCCTCGCTCACCAGTTCCGTTTCGCCGGGTATCTTTGCGAGCAAGTGCTTGGCATTCACGAATGCCTTTTCCGTGCCGGGCTGTTTCGGTTCACCGAGCAGGAAATGAATCTTGAACCGCTCCTTGGAATCATTCAGAGCCACGCCACGTCCCAGCCACCGGTTGGCCTTCTCCACGATGCTCCCTCGATCCATGAGATCGAAAGACACAGGCTCGTAAAGGTGCCAGATCGAATTCTGCCACGCGTAGTGAAAGTCATACTCGTAGTCCTTGGCTACGATGCGCTTTTCGTGCAGCTTTTCCGCAGCCTTCTGGAGTCGCGCCTTGAACGGCTTGGCGATGTCATCGTCGTTGCGGCTGGCGACCTCGCCGCTGCGTGTGTAGCGCTCGATCATCCGGGCATACAACTGCCCGACTGTCTCGCCGACATCGGCGGAGAACCCGCCGCTCATCGCCGACCATTGCAGCGAACTGTCATCCGGCGGTAGCACCCGGCGGACAAGTTCATCAATGCCTTGAACCGGTGCCAGGTTAAGTCCGCCCCGGACTTCCGCCGCCAATTCGACAAAGCGGTTGCCGAGATAGCGGATGAGGTTGCGGTAATTGGCGTGGTCAATCTTCACGAACAACGCGTTCAGGCGCTCGTAGGAGGAGGTGAAGCGGGCTTCCAGATACCGCTCCGCAGGGGCATAGAGCACCACCCCCACGTTGGCGAACTCGCCCGTCACCACGTCATGCACGTAGCGGAGCGTTACGAATGAGTATGCAGTTTTCATCGGAGCATGTGTGTTACGAAGTTCAAGAACGTTGTCTTTTCTTCCCGCGCTTCGCGCAGGTAATCGGCCGTCCGTTCGCAGAGGTCGTGACCGTCACGCCACTCTGCCGGAACTGGCTTCAATAAACTCTCAATCGCCTCGTCCGACAAGGCCGCAAGTTCGGCCTCAAACGGGCCGAGGTCCAACCGCCCGCCCCGCAGCGCCGGGTAGAAGACGTGATTCTCCATGAACCGGAAGCCCGCCGTCTGGTTGGCCAGCGCCCACGGGCGGGGCGGCCCGCCGATGATCGGCAGGTGAAGAAACGAGAACGCCTGCTCGTGGTCGTAAACGCCGAGCCGGTCGGATCGCGTCCACAAATTGGGATTCACAGCGCGGCGGTCGGGATTCTGTACCAGAAGGTCAAAGGCAAAGATGGCTGCGGCCTGGTCCCGCTGCACGCCCACCGGCACACGCCCCACTGCCCATGTGGTAAAACTTGTTCCCAGATGGACGGAACCGAAGTCGTCCCCAGTGCTGCCGCGCACTGCCGCTGCGTAAAGAGGCGGCACAATCTCGTCGAAACCGCTCGGGACGTTCACCACCGCCGCCTGCGGCACGTCAAGGCCGAGCAGATCGGCCAAGGGTGCCGCGACCAACTCCGCGACCTGCGCTTTCGCGCTCATTTCCGGACCGCGCAGCTTTACCACCACCTCGAAGACCTTTCCGTCCGCATCCTCCGCCCCAAGCAAAACGGGATGGGTCCGGCCTGTGCCCATCGGCTGGAGGAACTGCGTGGCGGTGAGGTGGAGGATTTCCATGGTTCAAACTCGAACTTCCCCGCTCAGCAGCTTCGGCAGCAGCGTGTCGCGCAGGGTGGCGAGGGTGCGGAATTGGTGGAGGTTGGCGTGGATGCGGTCGAGCATCGGGTGAATCTTGCGCGTGAAGGCGGCGGCGATCTGATCCACGCGTGCCAGCAACGCCGGAGTGATGGTGAATTGCGGCTGGTAACTCACGCGCCGACGCTAGCCGGCAAGACAACCGTCAGTCAACTTATTAGACAACTGGCGAGTGGCGGGGTTCCGGCCACCCCGGTCACTAGCGGCTTCCAGCGTGCTTCCGGCGTCTCGCCAGAAGATCCATTTTCCTTCGAGGCGTCAGATGTTTCTGTCGGCAGGATGCCGACAGCACGTTGATGCGGATTCCGAAGCACCCTTGGGTGAACAGGCCCTGAGTCAGGGCTTCTTCGCCGCCTTCAACTCCAGGTAAAGCTCCCGCAGTTGCTTCGGCTCGACGCCGGCGGGGGAATCGGTCATCAGGCACGTGCCCTTGGCCGTCTTCGGGAAGGCGATGACGTCGCGGATGCTCGGGGTGCCGCACAGGATGGCGATGAGGCGATCAAAGCCCAACGCGATGCCGCCGTGCGGGGGCGCGCCGTAGCGGAACGCCTCCAGCATGTAACCGAACCGCGCTTTCACCATGTCCGGCGGGATTTGCAGCACTTCCTCAAAGACCGTCTTCTGCACATCCGGCTGGTGGATACGAATCGAGCCGCCGCCCAGTTCGACGCCGTTCACGACCATGTCGTAATGCTGGCCACGGACCTTCTTCGGGTCGGTCTTCAGGAACGGGATGTCTTCCGCCACGGGCGCGGTGAACGGATGATGGCTGGAATACCAGCGGTTCTGCTCCTTGTCGAAGCTGAGCAGCGGGAAGTCCACCACCCAGAGGAAATCAAACCGATCCGCCGGGATCGTCAGCTTGCCGCTCTGCTTCAGCACGTCGGCGCAATAGAGGCGAATCTTGCCGAGGATTTCGCACGCCACGAGCCACTGGTCGGCGGCGAACAGGATCAAGTCGCCTTCCTCGATGCCGAGCTTCGTCTTCAGTGCGGCCTTCTCGGCGTCGTTGAAGAATTTCACGATCGGCGATTTCCATTCGCCGCCTTCGACCTTGATGAAGGCGAGGCCCTTCGCGCCGAAGCTCTTCGCCGTTTCGGTCATGGTCTCGAGCTGGCCCTGCGTGGCACAGGCGAGGCCCTTCACATTGATGGCCTTGACCACGCCGCCGTTGGCGATTGCGCCGCTGAACACCTTGAACGTGCTCGTGCGGAATTCCTCGGTGAAATCGGCCAGCTCCATGCCGAAGCGCGTGTCCGGCTTGTCAATGCCGTAGCGGTCGAGCGCTTCATGGAACGTGAGCCGCTTGAACGGCGTGGGCACGTCCACATTAAGCGCGGTCTTCCAGATGCGCTTCAGCAAGCCTTCGATCAGCGCGTAGATGTCCTCGCGCTCGATGAAGCTCATCTCGATGTCCACCTGCGTGAACTCGAGCTGCCGGTCGGCGCGCTGGTCTTCGTCGCGAAAACAACGGGCGAGCTGGTAGTACTTCTCCACGCCGGCGACCATGAGGATCTGCTTGAACTGCTGCGGCGACTGAGGGAGGGCGTAAAACGTGCCCGGCTCGCGGCGGTTCGGCACGATGAACTCGCGCGCGCCTTCGGGCGTGGACTTGAACAGGATGGGCGTCTCGACTTCGAGGAAGCCCTGCTCGTCGAAAAACACGCGCGCGGCGGTGGCCACCTTCGAGCGGAGGCGGAGATTGCGCATCATCTCGGGCCGGCGCAAATCCAGGTAGCGATACTGCAGCCGCAACTCCTCGTTCACCTTGCTGGCCGCCTCAGGATCGTCCACCTGGAAGGGCAGCGTATCGGCGACATTCAGCACTTCGAGCGATTGCGCTTGGACCTCGACCTCGCCGGTCGGAATCTTGGGATTCGTCGTGCCTTGAGGGCGCAGGCGCACCTTGCCGGTGACGGCGACAACGCATTCACTGCGCAACGCCTCGGCGCGAGCGAAGACTTCCTTCGGCAAATCCGACGGGTCATACACGGTCTGGGTGCGGCCCTCGCGGTCGCGGACATCAATGAAAATGACACCGCCGAGATCGCGGCGCGAGTGGACCCAGCCGGTCAAAGTCACGATTTGCCCGACGTGCGCCGGGCGGAGTTCACTGCAATGGTGCGTGCGCTTCATGTGGCGACAGGGTCGTGGAAATCCTGCGGACAATCCAGACGAAAACCGTGTGCGCTCCTGTGGTGACTCAGCCCGGCGAGTTCCCGCGCACGGCGTCACCGCCGCCGGACGGCGACGCCACCCGGATGATCCAACTGCGTGCCCCCCCGCCCGCGGCTTGAGCGTCGTGTTGAGGCGACTACTTGTTCGACGCGGGGATGAAGATCTTCTTGCCGGGAATCAAGACGTTCGGGTTGAGTCCCGGGTTGGCTTTTACAATCTGATCCACCGTGACTTTGATCTTGAGTTCCTCGCGATAGGCTTGGGCGATGGTCGAGAGCATGTCGCCCGCCGCCACGGTGTGATAGAAGCCGTTCTCGGCCCCACCCCCTGTTACGGGGACGGCATCAGCGTCCTTGGGCGACGTCATCTTCTCTTTCCGACTGGACCCGCTCCTTTGGACAAGCGCCGGCGCGGACAACGCCTTGGCAAGCTTCTCCAATTCCTGGTGAATCTTCTCGTAATCTTCGAGCCGCTTGCGATCCACTTCCTTGATGGCCTCGGTCAGCCTCTGGATGTCGTCCTGTGTAGCGACGGGGCTTCCGGGTTTGTTTGGGTCCCGCACCGATTCGAGTTCCTTCACCAGCGACGTGATGCGCTTGTCCATGCCCACTTTCGCGGACTGAAGTTCCTCGATGTAACCGCTGAGCCTGTTCAGGCGTTCCTCCACCGCAGCATCCTGACCCTGCGCGGCGGTCAAGGCGAACAGGGCTGAGAGAATCAAAATCCGTTTCATGTGCCGACAATGGAAACGCCGGCGTCGCAGTTCAAGGGAAAAGTGCCGGCCTGGTGCGAAATGGGATCTCCGAGACAGGCGGAAGGCAGCGGCGCGGATCTTCCCCAGCCAGTCCGCATGGTGGAGGTCTGCGTCACTCCGTTGGCGCGCTCACGGGCACAAAAAGCGCTTCCGACCGACCTTGCCTTCTGCCACAGTCCGGGGTGCGCACAGCAGAACATGGATGCCGAGAAACGCGAAATCCTCGCTTATCTGAAAACCTGGCCGGGACAGTTCGTTTCGGCAAAGGAGATCTGCCGCCGGGCGGGCGGGAAGCGTCGCCATCGCGAGGACCCGCGCTGGGCGCTGCCGGTTTTGATGCGTTTGGTGGAGGAAGGGTTGATTGAAAAAGATGCCGGCGGACATTATCGCCTGAAAGCCCCGGAGCCGGATCGGCGCAAACCACGGCGGTGGGTTTCGCCGCAAATGGCGAAGATTCTGCGCTCCAGTGGCAAGAGTTTCGGTGACTACCAGATCACGGATCTTGACGCGCCTGAGCCCAAGTAGCGCCGCCACTCAAGCCGAACGCCAGGCCAGCTTCACGACCTGCCCATGCGACGGATGCTTCGGGTCCACGCAGCGCAGCCTCAGCTTCACGCCATTCCGTTCCAGCGTTGCCTGCACCCAACCCGCAGGATTGGCCGGCTGGAAGACATACGCCACCGGCGGGAGGTTGATGAAGTGGATGCCGCTTTCGTCCGTCCACGTCCGCCACACATGGGTGTGCCCAAAGACACACGCCTTGACCTGCCGGCGAGGCCGGATGACTTCGAACAAGTCCGGCGCGTCTCTGAGACCGAAGACGCCGTTCGTCGCATCGAGGTTGTGATGGAGCACAACGAGGGCAGGTTTGCCCGCATGGGCATCCAAGGCCTCGGCCAGCCAGTTCAACTGCACGTCCCCGAGCAGCCCGGGCGTGGACAGTGTTTTGTCCAACGAATCAAGCAGGAACCAATTCGCCCGCCAACCGGGAACGACGGAGACCACGTGGGTGGCGACCGGGCGCCGGGCCGCCGGCAACTCCGTCAATGCATCCAGGAACCGCCCGCGGTGATCGTGATTGCCCAGCGCAAGATGCACGGGGTACTGGGCGGCGCTCAGCGGACTCAGCAGATCGCGCAACGTCGCATAATCGCCGGCTTCGCCGCTGTTGAGGGCCAGGTCGCCGGCAATCAAGACGCCCGCTGGGCGGCGGGGCAGCGAGAACAACTCTTTCCTCACGGCCAGGAAGTGCTCCACCATTGAAATGCCACCCTGAATCTTCGTGCGGTCGGTGGGGAGGTGCGTGTCCCCCATTAACGCCCACAAGTGGGGATCTGCGTCTTTCTGGGTGGCGCGCAACGCAGGCGCGGCTACCAATCCGACGCCCGCGACGAGCGAACGGCGGAGGAATTCGCGGCGTGAAACTGGAGGCAGATAGATCGGCATGGATGGTAGTTAGCGGAACTGCGGGCGTGTCTCAAGAAAAAGCGTCGGGCATGGAACCGCATGGAACCTTCCGAGTCAGCAGCCCAACGGCTTGGCTCGGCAAAAACGGTTGCCTTTCCCAAAAGCAGAACGGGCCGCCCAAGCGAAAGCCAGGCGGCCCGAGAAACAAAAGGTCCGGAGAAGTTACTTCTTCTCGTCCTTGTTGGGCGTGGTGGCATCCGGCGGGGCGGTGGTGTTGAGTTGCTGCAGGACCGCTTCGGTCAGGTCGTTGTCCCCGTTGCTGTAGAGCACCACGGGTGTGTTCTTGACCGATTCGGCGGCGGTATCGAGCACCAAGGCATAGCCGGCGGACTTGGCTTTGGACGTAAGCGCGGTCTTGATTTCACCCAACAGATTGTTACGCAAGCGCAGGCGCTTCTCGTCGAGGGTGGTGCGTGCTTGGCGCTCAAACTGGCCGAGGCTTTCTTGAAGATCCTTCAACTCTTTAAGTTTGGTCTCGGCGCTCTTCTTGCGCTTCTCGCGCTCGTCGTTGGAAACCGCCTGGTCATTCGCGGACACGAGCAGCTTCTGATATTCATCATTGCCCTTCTTCAAATCCTCGCCCATGCCTTTGGCCTCTTTCTCCAGTTCCGCGACATGTTCTTTGAGGGCGGATTCGGCCTGTTTGGTTTTCCAGTAGCCGTCAAACACCTTGCCCAGATCCACGGTGGCAATGCGCCCCTGGGCGGACGCGGACAGCGTCATCAAAACGGCAACCAGCAACGCAAGCGATACTTTCAGCAATGTTCTCATGTTGTGTTCAGTAAATCAGAATCCCTGCCCCAGCCGCAAATGCCAAATTGGACGTCGCGCCGGGCAAGGCCTCGGGCATCCGACAGCAGGAGGAGCGAATGCGTTCAACCTGAAGCCACCGGCGGCGACCGGCCACACGCCGGCGTCAAGGGAGGCGCAGACGGAAACTCGTCTGCGCGTTTGTGGCTGCACCCAGGAGGACGGTGTGCTGGCCGTCCGCAATCACTGGACGCTGGGCGACTGGCGTCCAAGCCGCGCCGGGATTCCCGGTCTTGGACTCGAGGACGAACTGCGCCGCCGGGGCAGGCCAGCTAGCCTGGAGCACGCCGGCATTCGCAACCAGGGAAAGGACCGGCGGCACCAACAACTTCGCGACGAATGCATCCCCTCCGCCTCCGGCGAACGTAGACTGGAGCGCGTTGAGGGCGAAGAGATTGGTCGAAGTCGTCGCCCCCGCGATATAGAGGTTGCCCGCGGGATCGGCCTCGATCGCGTATCCATAGTCGCCTGCTCCGCCGCCGTAATAAAAGGAGTAATCCAGGGCAGTGCCGTCCGGGTTGAGGCTCGCCACCAGCGCATCGGTGAATCCCTGGTTGGTCGTCGAACCGCCCGCAGGCACATTGAGGGTGGGAAAGTCGGTCGAGGCCGTCAGCCCGATGATCTGTACGTTGCCGGAGGCATCCAGTCTGAGGTCCCAGCCTTCGTCGGTGCCATTCCCGCCAAACGCGACGGAGTAAACCCAGTTCGTGCCACCGTCCGGCCCCACTTTGGTCACAAAGACATCCTCGTACGCGCGGTTAGTCCACGCGGTGCCGGTCAAATTGGTCGTGCTAACGGGGAAGTCGCTCGACCAAGTGGAGCCGACGACGTAAGCGTTGCCGGCGACATCGGCAACGATGCGGAAGCCCACGTCGGTGCTATCCCCGCCCAGGTAACTGGAATGAACCAAGTGCCCCGCGGACGTCAGCTTGGTGACAAAAGCATCGCCGGTAATGACCACGTTGGTAGTGACGGTGTTTGAGGGGTTGCTGATCTGCGGCTGGACCGCGTTGGTGATCCAGAAATTCGTCGAGGTCGTGGAACCCGTCAGGTAGGCCTGACCCGTGGCATCCACCGCAATGCCGTCCACGTAGTCTGCGTTGGTGCCGCCCAGGTAGGTGAAGTAATCGAAGGCGTCGCCGGCCGAATTGATCCGGGCGACGAACCCGTCCTGGTATCCCCCAAAACTGGGCTGCAAGGCATTCGGGGTGGTGGGGAGATTGGTGGATTCTGTGAAGCCGGCAACATAGGCGCGACGCAGCGGGTCAACTGAAATGCCGATGCCCTCGTCCACGCCGTCACCGCCCAGGAAGGCGGAATAGACCAACGCCGTGCCGTTGGAGTTCAGTTTGGTCACGAACCCTTCGAGTGGATGAACCTTCAACTTGGGATTCGCCGTGCCACTGATGTTGGTCTTGAGTGGGCCCGCCGTGGGGAAGTTGGAGGAGCCCGTAAATCCGGTGACGTAGGCGTTTCCACCGTCGTCGAGCGCGAGGGCCAGAACGCCGTCGTGCAACGCTCCGCCAAGGTACGTCAGGTAAACGAGGTTTGTGCCGGTGGGGCTTAACTTCGCGACGAAAGCGTCGCCGCCAACCGTCGAACCTCCGTTGTAGTTGGTCTGGTATCCGACCGTCCGTGGCAGCAACTGGGCGGAGGTCGTTGCCCCGGCGAGGTAAGCGGCGCCCTCAGCATCCACCGCGACGTCCCAAGCGGTATCTTGACCGCTGCCGCCGAAATAAGTGGCGTAATTGAATACCGGATCAATCACCAGCGTGTAGGCACGATCGTACGTGCCGAGCTGGAATTCCACCCGGTCGCGACCCGCCAACCGATAGCTGCTCTTCACCGCCGCCCGCTGGCCGTCCACGACTTGATAGCTGATCGGTGCGTGCTGGCGGAGTTCTTCACCGTCCACCTTGAGGATGAGGTCACCGGCTTGATCCACTGCCAGCTCGTCCGCTCCGACGATGTTGAAGCCGATGCAGGAAGGATCCGCGCCCGGCGAGACGACGAAGTCGAATTCCAACTGTCGCTCCTGACCGTAGTAGATCAGGGTCACGCCGGGATATACCTCGGGGAAACGGACCTTGGCGTAGGTAGGCACCTCTGTTTGCCAGCCGGCAGGTTCGTTGCCGAGCAGATAGTTGATTCGCCCCGGCAATGCATCCAGACCTTCGCCTTGAGCGTGCTGATTGGCCCCAACCAATCTGAAGCTCACATTTCGCACCGGAGTCGCTTCCGGCGACTCAAAATTCAAACGGCGGCTCAACCGGTCAGCGGAACGGCGCGGTGCCGGCTTTGCAAGCGCAACGACCGCTTCGTCGGGCGACAGGAGATAGGCGCAGCCGCGCCCGTTGGCAATGAACTGAAACTGGCCGAGAGATTGCCCGCGATTGGCCTCGAAATAGAAGGGCAGGCGCAGCGCGCTGGCGGAGGGTTGCCCCTCCAGAGCCGGCGGTCCGGGATGCGTTGCCGCGGCGTTTAGCACCACCAGCATGGCTGGAATTGCCAGCCGCCAGACAGACGCGCCACCGCGCGCTTGGGTCGGATTGCTCATTGGAAGATTCATAGGCTTGCCGCAGGTCGCTGTAAAAAGGTCGCGTTGCTGTGCCGGAGATCAGAATTCACGGGTGTAGCCCACGCCAAACTGGAAACGTCCATCGCCTCCGCTGTAGCGTTTGTCGTAGTTGATGGGAATGCCATAGTCGAGCCGGAGCGGCCCGATGGGCAGATTCAACCGCAGGCCGAAGCCCCAGTTGTCGCTGTAGTTGTTGAAATCCCAGTCGAAAAGATCCGCGCCGACGTTGCCGATATCGTAGAACATGGCGAACCGGAGCTTTTCGATGATCGGAATGCTGTATTCAAGCGAGCCAAACCAGTACGTGTTGCCACCGACGGGTTCCTCGAAACCAGGCTCGCGGGGGCTGATCTCGCGGTATTTGAACCCGCGGAGTGAGTACAGTCCGCCCAGGTAGTAGCGATCGTAGAACGGTACCACGTCCGTGTTGCCGTAGCTGTCCGCAATGCCCGAGCGCCCGATGACTTCAAGGACATGCCCCGTGAAGAGCCCTTTGAAGTACCAGGCAGTCCGCAGTTCCGCCTTCCAATAGTCTTTGTCGCCTGGCCAGGGGCCGGCGGCTTCGGCGTAGAGCTCGGTGCGCTGTCCCCGATTTGGCAGGAACGTGCTGTTGCGCGTGTCGTACGCCAACGACAACCCCACGCGGGACACCAGGTCGTTGCCGGCCTCGGCGAACAAGGCATCGGGGGCGTTACCCGGCTCGATATCATAAAGATCCTGCCGTCCATCCTGGGAGGCCCGAGGAATGAGCCGAGTCGGGTGCAGCGATGGATCCAGATCAATGCCGACGTTCTCGATCGTGTAGGTGATGCCTCCAATTGTGAAATCGTTCCACAAGGTGCGGCGCAGGCTGAGGCTGGCGCCGGTGCGCGTTTCGTCGTAAAGGCCGCCGTAGCTCTGATAGCTGAGGTCACGGTGGTAGAGATCCACACCCAAGGCGAGCTTGCGCCCGAGAAACCATGGCTCCACGAAGCTCATGATGTAGTCCTGCCGTTGCGTACCCATCTGCACGCGCAGCCGGAACTTCTGGCCGCCGCCGGTAAACAAGGGGGGCTTCATCAGGTCAAAATTGCCCTGGCTGAATTCCACAAAACCAACCAGCGCGTCAATGGAACTGAAGCCGGCCCCCACGCTGACGTTGCCGGTGTTCTTCTCCTCCACGGCGACCAGGAGGTCCCGACGGGTCGGGATTTCCGTGGGTTCGGGTTTCAACTCGACCTTGTCGAAGAACTGCAAGCCCTTCAGGCGTGCCTCGCTGAGTTTGACCCGGACCATGTCGAAGGTTTCGCCGGGAGACACCGCCAACTCGCGACGGATGACCTTGTCTTTGGTCTTGGTGTTGCCGCGGATTTCGATCTTCTCGATGTAAGATTTCTGACCCTCCTCAATCGTGTATTCGAGGTCCATCGTGTTGCGCTCAGTGTTCGGCACGCGCCGGGCGCGGAGGTTGCCGGTGCCGGGCGTGACGTCAATGTACCCGCGCGCACCATAGAAGTTTTCGATGGCGACCGCGTTGTTGGAAAGCCCCGCCGGGGTAAACGTGTCGCCCGCCTGCATTTTGAAAGAGCGATTAAAACGCTGCGCATCGTACCAGGCGCGGCGATCCACACCCGCCGGCGGCTTGGTCTCGCGCTTGAAACCCGGTTGCACGGCGTTGGTCGGGAGCATGGTAGTGCC
Source organism: uncultured Verrucomicrobiota bacterium (assembly GCA_964371005.1). Lineage (GTDB taxonomy): Bacteria > Verrucomicrobiota > Verrucomicrobiia > Limisphaerales > MWDV01 > MWDV01. The sequence continues at coordinate 12,335 of CAYJNU010000180.1, forward strand.
GACGAACGAGACTGAGCCAAGTTCGTAGGGCTTCCCTTCGAACACCTCGAACCGGATGGTCATGGTCTTGGGCGTCGGGTTTTCGAACTTCACGTCTTGGATCTCAAAATCAATGTAGCCTTTTTCGCGGTAGAAGCTCCGCAGCAATTCCTGGTCGTCCTCAAACTCCTCGTTCTTGAAGAAACCGTTGCCGGTGAGCCAGGAGAACATCCAGTGCTCGCGGGTCTTCTTGAGCACCTTGCGGAGCTTGGACTGCTTGAAGGCGGTGGCGCCCGCAAACTCGATCTTTTCGATCTTGACCTTGCGGCTTTCCGCGATCTCGAAGGTGGCCGAACCGCGGCCCGCCTGCTCGTCAATGCCGAGCACGTACTTCACCGTGGTGTTCGGGTAACCCTTTTTTTGGTAGAGCTTCTGAATGTCCTGGCTGTCCGTGAAGAGCTTGCGTTCGCTTAGCGGGGTGCCGGCCTTGGAAGAGATGGTCTTCTTGAGCTTGGCGTCCGAGAATTTCTGGTTGCCTTGGAACTTGATGTCCGTCAGCAGCGGGTTGCCTTGCACGACGTAAGTGAGCACCACGCCATCGTCGGTGCGGTCCTCTGTGACTTGCACGTTGTAGAACTGACCGGTGGCGTAAAGGCTGCGCACGTCTTCATCCACACTGCCCGGGCGATAGGGATCACCGGCCTTCACCCGAATGTTGGCCCGAAGCAACTGGTCACTGGCCGAGGGGGGGCCGACGTGTTTCACATCCACGCGGACGACCTTGGGGGCGGTGGTCTGGGCGTGGGCGACCGGCAGCGCCATGAAGAGCAGCAGGACACCGCAAAAACGAAACAGGGAGTTCATGTTCTAGTCAGTGATGGGCACGTCGTCTTCGCTGATCTTGGCGGCACTCTCGAACCGGGTGAACTGCTTCAGGAAGGTCAGGCTCACCTCGCCCGTCGGGCCGTTGCGTTGTTTTGCTATGTACAATTTGACCGCCAGCGCTTCCTCGTCGGAGTCGCGGCTCGCGTCTTCGTCGTCCTTGCCTTTGGAGTCGCGGTACATCAAGCCCACCAAATCGGCATCTTGTTCGATGGCGCCGGATTCGCGCAGGTCGGACAACCC
>CAYJNU010000180.1:13448-14944 GCA_964371005.1 uncultured Verrucomicrobiota bacterium
TTCGCCCGCGCCCCGCTTTTCCACATCACGATTCAACTGGCTGAGCACGATGACCGGAACCTTGAGTTCCTTGGCCAGCGCCTTGACCCCGTTGGAGATATCCGAAATCTCCTGCTGCCGGTTGTCCGCCCGCCGCGCAGTAGAGTGAAGCAACTGGAGGTAGTCAATCACAAAGAGCTTGATGCCATGCTGCTGTGCCATGCGCCGCGCCTTGGCCCGGAGCTGCAAAATCGACAGGCCCGAGGTGTCATCAATGAACAGTGGCGCCCCCGCCAGCTTGCCGGCGGCGCCGGTCAGCTTGGGGAAATCCCGTTCCGCCAGGAAGCCCTCGCGAACGCTCCGCAAGTTCACATGTGCCCTTGAGCACAGCAAGCGCATCACCAGCGATTCCGCCGTCATTTCCAGGCTGAACACGCCGACGGGCACTCGGAGATCCACCGCCACATGTTCGGCGATGTTCATGGCCAGGGAAGTCTTGCCCACGCTCGGCCGGGCGGCGATCACGATCATTTCGCCGCCGTGCAGACCGCTCGTCAGCCGGTCCAGGTCTTGAAAGCCGGTGGGCAATCCGCTGAGCATGCCCTGGTCCGCGTGCAGCTTCTCGATCTTGCCAATCGCGGCATGCACGAGTTCCTTCATCTGCATCGTGCCGCCTTCGACCCGCTCCTCGCTGATGTGGAGAATCTGGCTCTCCACCTCGTCCATGAGCACATCCACCTCGCCTTCGTATTCGTAAAGCCGCCCGATGACCTGGGTGCAGGTCTGGATCAGGCGGCGGAGCAGGTATTTCTCGGAAACAATGTTCGCGTAGTAGCTCAGGTTGGCCGACGAGGGTACGGTGTCCGGCAGCGAAGCCACATAAGCGATGCCCCCGACCATTTCCAGCAGGTTGCCTTCCTTCGGGCGACCTTTCTCATCGAGGGGTTGTGTGTCCTTGAGCCGCTGTTGAAGCGTGATGATGTCAATGGGCTGCTGTTGATCGGACATCTCAATCAGAGTCCGGTAAAGCGTCTGATGCCGGAGGTCATAGAACACCTCCGGGTTCCCTTTGAGGAATTCCATGCTCTCGCCCATGCAGGGATTGGGTGAAAGCAGAACGCAGCCGAGCACCCCCTGCTCCGCCTCGGGGGAATGCGGGGGCAGGCGATCCGCCCGAAACGCCTCGGCCAAGGACGGCTTGCGCCGGCGGGCCCGCTTCAGGTCCACGGCCGGGCCGCCGACTTCGACTGTCGAATCAATCATCCCCTCAGCAGACAGGATTTTGCCGCCTGAAACAAACCCGTTTTGTTCACCGCCCGGGAATCTTACCGCCAGCTTGTTCACACCTTCACCCTGGAACCGGTTGGCGGTTGCTGAAGGTCCACGCGCCGAAGCGACTCTGGCAGGCAGATTCAACGATGGATGCTTCAGAGGGCGGGCGGGCACGAATGCTCCCAGCGAGCACCGCAAGCCGGGGCGGTCAGAAGCCGGTGTGGAGGGCGACCAAACCTCTGGAG
>CAYJNU010000181.1:0-14904 GCA_964371005.1 uncultured Verrucomicrobiota bacterium
GATCTGGCTAGCCTCTGCAGACTTGCACGGCCTGCAATCCGCGCAGGTCCGGCACGAGCCAGTCCGGTTGGTGTGGCCGGAGTTCCTGGCCCCCGCTGCCGCCGGTGGCCACCGCCACCACCTTCGCGCCAATGGCCCGGCCGCAGCGAACATCGTGCGGCGTGTCGCCCACTACGACGATCTGCTCGCCCCGCAGGTTTTCGCGGAGCACGCGGCAACCGCGGTCGCGCGCGATGGCGGCGATCTGGTTGCGATCTTCGTGATCATCTCCAAATCCGCCGGTGTGGAAGTTGTCCCACAACCCAAACCGCCGCAGCTTCAACTCGGCGCCGAGCCGGATGTTGCCCGTCAGCAGACCGATCAACGGCGGCTCTGGCAGCGCCTGGAGCTGGCTCAGGAATTCCCGGACACCGGGAATGGCCTGACCGTGGCTGTGCTGAAGCTGGTCATCGAGCAGAAAGACGTAGCGCTCGAAGAACCGCTGGTAGTTGGCGCTCGTCCCCGGAATGCCGTTGGCTTCAAAGACCTCCCGCACGAGTCCCATATCCGTGCGGCCCGCGAACTTGAGTTGCTCAATGCCGTCCACGCCGAACTCGGCAGCGAACGTCTGCGCGAATGCCCTCACCCCCGCTCCCCCCGTGCGGATGAGCGTGCCATCAATGTCGAATAAAACCAGCCGAACCATGCGCGCCAAGGCTACGAAGCCACACACGCACAGGCAAATCTTCTAGCGTCCGACCGCGCGCTTCCACCGCCGTGAATCGCGGGTGTCGCCGTCGGGAATGATGGCCTTCTCTTCCGCCTGCAATGGCCAGGGACTGGCGGGCGTGAGTGAGTTCAATGCGCCGACGGCTGCTTTGGCTGTGGGACCGTCGGGCAACAACGTGAAATCGCCACCCGCCGCGTCGCGGAAGCCGGGGTCGGCTTCTCGGTTGCCGGGGAAGTCCACCAGCGAAGCCTTTGCGGGCGCGTTGGTGTCGCCTGGTGGCCGGCCGACGGACGAAACAATGTTGACGTCATTCGTCCAGAACCAGTTCTCCCGAAGCTGTAGTTTGCTTGACGCCATTGCGTTCGCCGATTTGCTGTTCACGTTGCCTTGCTGAATGCCCTGCGGGTTTCCCCAGAAGATGTTCCGTTCGATGACGGGTTCGGACGCGCCGAGCACGGACAAGCCTTCGCGCCGGTTGGCGGCGAAGGTGTTGTTCGTGATGCGGTCGCGGTTCGCGAACCAGCACGACATCCCGTTCATTTCGTTTTTCCAGAAGACGTTTCCCCGTACTTCCGCCGCCGTCTTGCCGGAGGCGTAGATGCCGCAACGGGCGTTGGCGAAGATCAGGCTGTCCGCGATCGTTGGCGAGGCGTCCTCGTAACGGACGCCGTGCCACGCGGCGCCGGAAATGCGGCAGCCCTGGATGGTCACGCGATCCAGGCCGCGGCCAATCGTGATGCCGGCGTAATGGCAGTTCCGGATGTCGGAATCGAAGATGCCCGCGCGGGCTGCGTCTTTGACGACGATGCCGGTGTTCCAGGCCGCCGCCACGAGCGTCTTGGAGACTTGGGCCCGCGCGCTTCCGGCGAGCACCAAGCCGTTGCCGGGCGAACCGACAATCGCGCAGTCACGCATCACGAGTTCGGCGTCGCGAACCTCGATCACGCTCGCCGGAAGCAGCTTTCCATCGGGAGCAATGCCAGGCTGGGTGAACCGCAGGCCGAGCACTCGCACATCCTTCGCCCCCTGAATCCCCAGCACGGGTTTCGAGAACTTCTCCGTGAACTCCTCGCGCAACTGACGGCGTGCTTCATCGGTTTTCGCGTCGCGCCACCGGCGTTCGGCCTCGCGCTGGGCTTCCGGTGGCGGTTCCGCCCACGGCTTCTTCGGGCCAATCACCGTCTTGTCCCAACCATCGCCCTCAAGCGTCACGGGTTTTCCGATGACGAGCGATTCCTCGAACCGCCCTGGTCCGATCCGGATGGTCGTGTGCGGCGCCGCGGCGTCAACGGCGGCTTGGATGGAAGCGTGCGTGCCCCCGCCATTCGCCAGCACGGTGATCAGATTGGTGGTCGCCCCGCGACTCGCTGTCTGCACCCGGACATTCCCTTTGGCTGTCAATGTCCCATTGGCGTCGAGGTGGACGCTGTCGGCCGTCAGCTTACGGCTGCCAGGTAGTTCCACCACGACGAGTCCTCCTTTGGCGGAAAGCGTGAGTTCGTCGCGCGTCGCCGTTTTTGGAGTGGAGGTCGTGCCGCCTGTCGAGGATTCCGCTCGCCGGTGTGGCGTCGCTGTGCCTTTCGATCCCAACGGGTGGATGCCAATGAAACTGGCGTAAGCGAACTGGAACTCCCGCGCCAGAACAACGGCCTTCTGAAACCACTCGTTCTGCTGTGCCACCGTGATTTGATCCGAAGTGACGGCCAGCTCCAGCACAGTGTTCGTCCGGTCCGGGACGCGTTCAAGCAACGCCGGGACAGTTTCCCAAGTTGTTGGCTGCCCTTCGAAAGTCATTGCGGTCTTGTCCACAACCAAGCGGACAAAGTGGCGTGGCGCCGGCGCTGCGTTTAGAGGGGCGAGTGGCGGGGCAGTCTTCAGAAGCTTGTAGCGGACTTTCAAACCCGGCGGCTGGTCACTGATTTCCGTGATCTGGAGCAGGCCCTTCCCGCCTTCACGAGTCTTGATGGCGAACGTGGCGGGCAACACACCTTTGCCGGACAGCGTGGCCGGCGTGCCGGGCTTCGCGAGGGTGAAGGAGTAGTCCAACCGCGCGGGCAGCAGGCGATCCCATTCCTCGCTCGGCACCGGCACGGCCACCATCTCGAACCCTATCAATCCGCGCACCGCCGGGCTGGTGTCGCCCACGGCGTCCATGCCGTTTTCCTTCCACCACTTCTGCGTTTCCTCCGGACTGGGTTCGGCCTTTGAACCAAAGAATTCGGCGGCGGCAAAAAGCTTGCCCGTGTCGAAGTCAATGAAGCGCTGGTTGGCATCGCCCTCACCCGCGATGATCCGTTCGATGACAGGGCCGAAGCTGGAAGCCGCATGTTGGCTGATGGCCTTCAATTTGAAATCCACTTGCACTACCCCTTCCCTGCCGAATGGCTTGGTCAACAGGGTCTGGAGGTTCGGTGCATAGCCGGGCGCGGAAGCTGAGATCGTGTGTTCCTCGTACCAAGTTCTCAATTCGTAACCACCGCTCGCATCCGTCCACGCTTGCTGGGGCGCGTGGCCGGCACCGTAGCGGTTGTCGTCCACCCGCGCGCCCGCGATCGGCTTGCCGGTTTCGGCGTCCACCACCGTTCCCGTGACGATGAGGTTCGGTTCGGTGTAGGCAGGACCCGGGAGTACCGCCATGCCGCCGGCCAGCATGAGTACCCCCGGCCAGAACACCGCCGCGGCGCTCGCGGGCCAGTGTCCCCGCAATTGACTCTGCGCCCGGCGAATCTGGTTCGTCGCCATCAGCCCCAGCATCGTTGCCGAAAGCATCGTTAGCAATGCACCCGCACCCAGTAACATGACGATCCAGAACTCGCTTGAGCCCGGATGCCAGCCGCCCCCGTCCAGTGCGATGAGTTGCAGCATCACTGCGGCGCCTCCAGCAAAGGGCAGGCTCACCGCAAGCAACGACGCGGCCACCCACGCTTGCGGACACCAGCGTCGAGAACGGCCAGGCTCCTCCATGTTGGGTAGCCATCCGGCGCTCCGAAATGCCATGTGTCCGATCCACGCCAGCATCAGACCCAGCGCCGCGCTGATCGGCAGTCCGGCAACGCCCAACCAAAACTGGACGTCGGCATCCAGGTCCACTCCATACAGGCGATGACCGAAAAGCAGAAACCAAGTGAACAACACGGGCGGCAGCAGAAGACCCGCGCCCATCCCCAGCAGCGACGCCCTTTGTCTCGGAGATTTCGCCGCGGCTTGCGATGGTGCAGTGAGCCGCTCTGGTCCAGATGGGGATGTTCCACTTTCGCGCGGAGAGGGCGACTCGGCGTTTGATACATTGAAGTAAAACCGGTACGCCGATCCGACCAGCACCAAGAGGACGAGATTCAGCAGGGCAGCGATAGGCCCGTGGAACGCGAAATAGATCACATGGATGCCCGCCACCACCAAGTTCAGAACGAAGACGGGTCGCCAACGTCGCAAGAGCCCCGTGATGAACAGGACTTTCGCAAGTAACCAGATCGCCGCCTGCGGTTGACTCGGAATCGCGAACAGGTTGCCCAAGCCTTCCAAGGCGAGTATGGCCACCACCACCCAGATTTGCCACGGGACGCTTCGCCAGCCAACGGACGTTGCGACCGGGCTTGACGTTGACACCGCGCTGACGGGCGCACCGGCTTTGCGAGGGGCAGCCTTGCCATCCGATGCTGAGAGAGTTTCAACGGCGGTCTTTACCTCGCTGGCATGCTGGTAGCGGCGCTCGGGTTCTTTTTCCAGCGCATGCAGGACGACTTCATCCAACCGCACGTCCACCTGGACCTTCTTCGACGGCGGCTGGAATCTCCCGAGCGGCAGTTCGCCCGTGAGCATTTCGTAGAACACGACGCCCAGCGAATAGATGTCCGCCCGATGATCCACCAACTGCGGTTTCTCCACCTGCTCCGGCGCCATGTAATGCGGCGTGCCCACGATATCCTTCGCACCAGTCAACGCGGCCTGGCTGGAGGTCACGCCCAGAATCTTGGCAATGCCGAAGTCGGTGATCTTCACCCGGCCCTTTTTGTCGAGCAGGATGTTCTCCGGCTTGATGTCGCGATGGACGATGCCTTCGGCGTGGGCGAATTGGAGGGCGTCACAGATCTGCGGGACGATTTCCAGCGCCTGCTCCGGTCTCAGCCGGCCGGCACGCTCGACCTGCCGCAAATTCGCGCCGTCCACGAATTCCATGATCAGGAAGTGCAGCGTGTCCGCCCGCCCAAAGTCATGGACCGCGACGATGTTCGGATGGGTCAGGCGGGCCAGGGCACGCGCCTCGCGATTGAAACGCTCGGCAAATCCCGGATCGCCGTCGGGCTTGGGGGTGAGAATCTTCAGGGCTACAAATCGGTCCAGCGCTGGCTGCCGGGCTTTGTACACCGCCCCCATGCCGCCCTTGCCGATGAACTCAAGGATCTCAAGCTGCGGAAACAGCCGGGCGAGTTGCTCGATCGGCGGCGGCACGAACCCAGCCGCCGGGCCGCCCGCGTCCGCCGGGTCGGTGCCCGTGCTGAAGCCGGCCTTGATCAGGCATTCGGGACACAACCCCAGCGGCACGTCCGCCGGGAGCGGCTTCTGACATTTCGGGCAAATACGTTGCGTTTCCATATTGACTGCTTCCACCCCTTACTTAGGAAACGGCGGCGAAAGGTTGCGATAAAAATCGTGCCCCCGCTGGATCGTTGGATTGTGAGACCATGGCATCGGTGCTCCCTGTCGCCAATTCAACGGTTCAACGCCTTCCCGTCTTCCTGCCTTCATTTTCCTGCCAGAACGGCGAACAGGTGACGCAATTCCTCATCCACCTCGGCGGGTGCAGCCACGGTATTGGCGATTTCCTCGCGCAGCAGTTGGCGGTAGCGTTGCCGCAGACGATGCACCGCCGATTTGACCGTTCCCTCGGTCACGCCCAGTTGGCTTGCCAGGGCGGCATAAGGTTGGCACTCGCGATCCCCAATGAGGCACGGATGCAAGGCCGCGAACCAGTCTGCCCGGCCGTCCTCCTTGTGTTCACGTTCCAGCCTTTGCAGGACCTCCGCGAGCAGGGCCATCGCCCAGCGGCGCTCGTAGCTTTGCTCCGGTGTGATGGGATCGGCGGGCTCGCGGCTCAAACGCGTCTCCGCGGTGTCGAAGTCCAGCGGCAACGGGGGAACGCCGCCGCCCCGTTTTTGCGCACGCGCTTTGTCCCATTCATCCGCCAGGAAATGGTTCATCGAGCCGAGCAGAAAGGACCGAAACCGACCTCGCTCCGGATCGGCCCGGCGGACCCAGTTCTGCGCGAGCAAACGTGCGAAGAACTCTTGCGTCAGATCCTGCGCGTCGGGCCGCGAATGTCCCCGGCGGCGCACGTAGGCGTAGAGGGGAAACCAATACGTCTGGCAAAGCCGGGCGAGGGCGTCTTTTGCGCGGGTGGTATCGCTACGCCCCGCGGTGAGCACCGCCGACCATTGCGTGGTGAGGAACGCCGGTTGGGGCGGTGGTTCAAGCCCCGTCGAAGTGGTCCCCGGCGAGGCAGCTTGTGAGGAGGTGCTCACCGGCGTGAGCGTAGCCAGATGCCGGAGAGGTGCAAGGCTTCAGAACAAGCGAGCTCGTGGCGCTTCGGCCCGGCCCCATGGCGACCCGAAGTCATTCAACCTGCGCGGGAGGGCTGGCTTTCGTTCGCCGGCATTCTGCTTCTGTGTTGCAGGATCGCCAATGCGCAGTTCCTCTGCTGGAGTACCGCTATGAAGCTGGCAATCATGTAAGGGATCATTACCACGGCTCCCACAGCCGGGATTAGACCGATAGTACAAAGGAGAACGCCCAATACACAGGTCGCGATCGCCAGGCCGCGGGACATACGGGTTGAGGTAATGCCCACTTGGTCCAGATACCGATTGTTGTCCGTCGCCAGTCCGGCATAGGCGACGAACCACCAGTAGAAGCCGTAGAAAGGGATGAAGCCAAAACCCACGGCCTTGCCGGGCGTGGTTCGAGCGCCGTGTCCTTGCAGCAACGACCAATGGCGATATAGCAGGATGCACCAGAGCACGGTGGTCACAATCAACGGCGGAAGACAAAGGACTCCAAGCAAGAGGTTACCCGGCCGAGGCAGCAAATCACTTACGATGCTCAGAGGCATGCCGATCCACCATGTTATCGCCAGGAGGACAAACTGCGTTCTCACAGATTCTGCGGTGAAGCCCACATTGCTGGGCTGCCGCGGCGCCCCACAGACGGGTATCGATTCTTGCCCCAGATTAGCTCTTGCAGTTTGCGCATTCGGACTTGCCTGCGCTGTGCTTGCAATGCGTTCGACGTCGGTCCCCACTTCGCTTGCGCGCTGGTAACGGCGCTCCGGCTCCTTCTCCAACGCGTGTAATACGACTTCGTCCAATCGCACATCCACCTGCACCTTCTTCGACGGGGGCTGGAACTTGCCCAACGGCAACTCACCGGTGAGCATTTCGTAGAACACGACCCCGAGCGAATAAATGTCGGCGCGGTGATCTACCAACTGCGGTTTCTCGACTTGCTCCGGCGCCATGTAATGCGGCGTGCCGAGGACTTGATCCTGGGTGAGGGTTTGTAGTTCCGGCTTCAGCCGGTCAATGCTTGCCTCTCCCGGACCGCCTGAAGGCGGGACTACAAACGGGGATTCGCCCGCGCCCGCCACGATCTTGGCAATGCCGAAGTCCGCGATCTTCACGCGGCCCTGTTTGTCGAGCAGCACGTTCTCCGGCTTGATGTCGCGATGCACCACGCCCTGTTCATGGGCGAACTGCAGCGCCTCGCAAATCATCGGCACGATGGCTAGCGCCTCCTCAGGCCGCATGCGCCCCTCGCGCATCGTCTGCCGCAGACTTGCCCCATCCACAAATTCCATGAGCAGGAAGAACATCCCGTCTGCCTCGCCGAAATCATGAACGGTGACGATGTTTGGATGGCTCAACTTGGCGAGGGCGAGGGCCTCGCGCTGGAAACGCTCGGCGAACTTCGGATCTGCGCCTCGCTCGGGCGCCAGGATTTTTAGCGCCACAAGGCGGTTGAGCTTCGGTTGCCGTGCCTTATAGACCATCCCCATCCCGCCGCGCCCGAGGCACTCCATGATTTCCAGTTGGGGAAAGTGCCGGGCGATTTCCTCCGGCGACGGCGCGGGTTTCAGAACTTTCGTCCCATGCGGACCCGACTCGCCGGGCGCCTCCGTCTGTGTGGCGAGGCCGACGCCCATCACACAGCGCGGGCAAAGTCCTTGCGGCGAATTGCCGGGCAAGGGCGCGCCGCAACGCGGGCAGGCGGTTGCGGACTCACTGAGCGGCGGGTCCTTCCTCTGGCTCGGCGCGGGGGACTCGGGTCTTCCTTCGTTGCGGCGGAGCAGCCAGACCAGCAACAAGGCGCCGGTGGCCGCCAGGCCGGCCATGACCAGCAGCACAAGGAAGACCACAAGGATTTCCGGAATCCCCAGGAATGCGAACATCGGGTAGTTCATATACCGGTTACTACCGCAATCGAATGCCGAGGTTACGCAATAACACAACCGAATCACCCCCCGAGCGCTGCGAACAGTTGCCGCAACTCCTCGTCAACCTCACCCGGTCCCGACACGGTGTTGGCGATTTCCTCGCGCAGCAGTCCACGGTAGCGCTGCCGCAACCGGTGCGCCGCGATCTTCACCGCGCCTTCACTCATGGCCAGTCGCGCGCCCAGATCGCGATACGGGATTTCCGAACGGCCGCCGGAAAGCGTGTCCTTCAAGGCGAGAAACAAGTCGTCGCGCCCACAGTCCGCGTATTCCTTCCGCAGCCGGCGCAACACCAGGTCCAGGAGCGCGAGCGCCCATTGCCGATCATAAGCCCTGTCCGGCGTGTCATCCGGCGCGGCAGGTTGGGCGTAGCGCGTCTCGGCGGTGTCGAGGTCGAGAGCGAGGATGTGCGCGCGTCCGCCGCGCTTCTGCGCGCGGGCTTTCTCCCACTCATGGGCGAGGAAGTTCTTCAGCGATGCGAGCAGGAAGGAACGGAACCGGCCCCGCTCCGGGTCTGCCTTCGCCACAGTGTGGCGCGCCAACAGCCGGGCGAAGAACTCCTGGGTGAGATCCTGGGCGTCAGGCGGCGAATGGCCCAGCCACCGGACGTAGGCGTAGAGTGGCGGCCAGTAGTTTCGACAGAGTCGCTCCAGCGCGACCTGCGAGCGCGTGGTGTCGCTGCAGCCCGCGGCCAGCACGGCCGACCATTGCGTAGTGACGAAGGCGGAGGGGGGCGGCGATTCCGCATTCCCTGGCGCGGGACGTTGCTCCGTGTGTTCGATGCTCACGCGGCGAGCGTAACGAGCGGCCTGCGAATCGCAAGCGTCGGTGCCGGCCCCACGCAGAGGGCGGAAACCGACAACGCGGCAACTACGACAGCGCGGCTACGCCCAAGACCGGCTGCCCTGTTCAACACGTTTTCGGAGCCGAGCCGACTTTGCTTATCTGCGGGAGAGCGACATGAACAGCCGCAGCACATACCAGAACATGAGCGCGACGGAGGCGAACAACTCGAGCGACGCGGCCACGTAACGGTCTTCCGGATAGTGATGCAGGATGTTGGAGGTGTCGTACAGGATCGCCCCGCCCGCCAGTGCGATCATGGCGACGGAGAAAAACGTGCCGAGTTGAAAGCCGAAAGCCACGCCCGCCACGATCATCACCAGCGCCACAATGCCGCCCCAGAACAGGATTCCGCGCAGGAACGAGAAATCCTTGCGGGTGACAAACGCCACCAGCGTCAGCGCGCCGAACGCCAGCAGCGTCACGACCGCCGCGCTGCCGATGACGCCGGGCGCAAACCGGTCGGCGATGTAGAGCAACGGCACGAAGATCAGCGCTTCCGCCACCACGAACCCGCTGAGGGCGAGGTATTGCGCGGGCTTGGAGGCGGCGTTATGCGCCGTGCGGCTGGCCAGCCAGGAGACGACCACAAAGCCGCCCAGTACCAACAGCCAGGATACGCCGAGCATTGCGCGGGCGATCGTTTCCGCCAACCCGGATTTGAAGAGCGCGATCTCGATCAGGGTGAACCCGGTGATGGCCCCGAAGAGATGATTGTAGGTCCGCGCCACAAACGTGCCGCGAGATTGATCGTCCAGTTCAATGACTGGAATCGGTTGTGTGTAAGATGCCGTGCCATTCATAGTTCAAGTGGCGGCCAGCCGGTGCTGTTCACGCCCGACTCTTTCCCTGCCCGGTGGGCCAACCGGGCTCCAGCCTAAACCGGTGACACCGCCTGTCAACTCCCGCAAACAGGACCGCGTTGACGACCGATGGGGCCGGAGTAGTACTCCCCTCTTCTGCACTCTTGGCACATGAAACCTTAATGCGGTGGAATCCTGCGCCAGAAAGCACCGCCAAACCGAAGCGAACCACTCCCCCGTTTTCATTTCGGACGCAGAAAGAGACCAGCCTTCAACTGACAGCGCGCATCGTACGCCCACCCAACTGGGGCGGGCTTGTTCGCAGCGCTCCCGGCGGCAGATGGGACGTCCTGCAGCCATCAGAGCTTGCCTTCCCGCATCAGCCTCTCCGCCTTTTCCAGTGGAAGCGGTATCTTTGTTCTCAGGTCCGCCACCAACTTGCGCTGCTCCTCGCTCAGTCTGAACTCGCGCAGTAACAGGTCGGTGACGTCCACCTGCTCGGTACGCTTGGATTCCTTGAGCGACCATGCGAAACGGGATGAAGTCCTTTGGTGACTGCAAGAGATGGTAGCTTTTGCCGCGGGTGGCGCCCAAGTCCGGCAATTGCTCCGGCTTGAAGACGGACATCGCCACGAACGAACCGGCTATCTGACAGCGGGCGTTCAGTGACACCGCATACGCCGCTGGCCCACCTGACGACCAACTCAACGTGAACAGGCCGTTGGATGCCACCGAGTGCTGGCTCTGAACGTCTTTTAGGACTGCAGCCACGAACTCCTCGGTGGAGAACTTCGCTGCCGCGTAACGGTTCTTCTCGGTCGGCCAAACGAGCTGCTCGAATTGCGCCGCGTCCCACTTGGGCGCGATGAGTTGGCCACAAGGAAATCGTCTGGCAGCGCGTTCTTGCAGATGCGTTGGACGAAGGGGCGGAAGTCAGAGCCGCCGTCTCCGCCCGGCAATACAAGCAAGAGACAATGGCCGGATGTGGGTGAGTTCGTGTTGCTGGTCCTGGTCGTCCCAGGTGGTTGGCTGACCTTCAAAGGTCATTGCGTCGGAGTCCACCACCAGGCGGACGAACAAGCGGGGTGCAGCGGCCTTCGTTTCAGTGCTGGCGGCTGAAACCAGAGTGGATGGCACGAACTTCCAGCGGAGTTTCAATCCGTGCCCCTGCTTGTTAGATCCGGCATAGCCGCGCTGGTCCTCCACGACCTCGAGCAACTGCAAGAGGCCGCTGTCGCCCCGTGCGGTTCTGAACAGGTAGGTGATGGGAAAGTCCTTCGTCTTCGGTTCGACAACGCCGTTGATCCACGAGGTGTGCTCCAGTTGTTTGATGACCTCATCGGCGGTGGTGGTGTCCCAGTTCAGGCGGTGTCCCAGAGTGAAGACGCAACCTTCGCCGACGAGTTGAATACCTTCCTTGAGCCGGATGGCCGACGCGTCCACGCCGCCCGCCTGTTCCACGCGTTTCCAATCTTCGTCATACTCCTCCTTGGTCGTGGCGGGGCCGCGTCCGATCGTGAAGACCTGGCCGCTTCGAAATTGCAGGTAGTGATTCTCGCACGGCGCGCCAAAGGGCAACACTACTTCAATGGCCGCGCCGAAGGCGGGTTTGTCAGCGCCGCGCAAGTCCTGACGGACGAGCCGGACGTGGGGAAAGACAATCGCGCGGCCCCAGATTCGGTCAATCGAACCCTCCTTCTCGACCGCCTTCGGATTGGGCGTCAAGACGACTTCTGCTTCCTGGACTTCCGGGCTCAACGGTTTGATGTCGGCGCTCAGTTCAGAACGCGAGCCGCTGTTCGGGACAAACCCAGCCCTTGTCCCTCTGGCTGCGCTCCAGAAACGACCACAATGGTACGTTTCTCCACTGAGACGCAGTGACACGTCGAAGCTGATAGGCACGAGCAGCTTCTGCCCACTGTTGTCCTTCTCCAAAACCACCACCGCCACTGCTGCCGTCGCGCGGCTGCTGTCCGAGCGGATGATGATTTGCTTGACCGATAGGGCGCCGCTGGCCACCGGATCCAGCGCCGCGTCCTCCGTCAGCTTGACGATTTCGGTGGTCTCAGCGTAGACAATCAGTTCCGATTGGCAGACGCGCGTCCATCGCCGTTTGGCGGGTGGCCAGTCCTCGGAAAGAGTATCCGGGGCGAGGCCGACCACATCCTCTTTCGCTATCAGCGCGCTTTCGATTTCGAATCTGACTGTGTAATTGCCGGGGGCGAGCGACGGCAATTCCAGGTCCCCATAGAATTCATATTGGTCACAGTTCGCGTGGACATCTCGCCACTTGACCTCCTTGCCATCCATCATGATGGAACGCATCTCATTCAGCAGCTTCAAGCCGAACAACTCCGGGTTCCATGGGCTGCGCCAGCGACAGGTGACGGACAGCTCCGGTTGTGGTTCGGTTTCACGGACGCGGAAAAGTGGTTCGCACTTGGGGTTGCCGTAGAAGGCTTCCAGAAACGCCAGCACCTTCTCGTCAGTCACGAGACGGCGTCTGCCCAGCTCATCGAGCAAACCACCGAGCCAATGCAACGGTTCATCGTAGCCTCGGGGATGCTCGCGCCGCATCCAAGCGGCGAGTTCGGCCACAATCGTATCGGCTTCATCCGCCTTGAGCCGGCCGGTTTCTGAACGGCTCTTCAGTTCGTTCCAAGCCCAAGGCAAACCTGGCTCGGCCAGGCCAGCCTGAATCACGGTGGCAGTCGGGAGCGACTTAAGTTTTTGCGGCGATTTGGCCAGCGTCGCGGGAGTCTCATTCCGCCCTGAGAAGAACGCAGCGGCAACGACGACGCCCAGTACTGCAATTGCCACAGCCAGGATGCCGGCCCGAACCACGCGGCTTGAGCGGCCGGGCGCCCGCGGAGTCTCCGGGTTTCTTCCATCAAGCGGCTTTTTCACCGCCCGCCAGACGGCGCGGACGATGAGCCAGTCCAGCACGACGATGCATACCACCATGAGCACAAAGAGCGTCTTCAACTGAACGGTGTGCGGCAGGCCGAAGTCGTGGACGATGAATGCTCCGAGATACTTGAACAGGACCACGATCAGTGCATCCAGCGCCAGCAAGGGAAACAACAGTGCATCGAACGCGGCTAGCCCCAGCCCGTAAAGCCTCCCCTGCGAGTGGCGGATTTGCGAAACCGAAATGCTGCCTAGAATGCTTGTGCCGAAGGGGGCGGCGATACCGAAGAGGGTTAGCAAATAGATGCAACCGTTGACCAATCCGCGTCCGAGTGCGGCTCGGAGATCAACGGCTGTTGATGCTCCAATAGGCGACCACAGCACCGCTGCCACGAGGGCACAGATACCCCAACACGCACCCACGATGGCCGTGCGCGAGAAGCGCCGTCCCAGCGCGGCATCCGAACCCGCCGCCGCCTCCCCGCGTCGAAGGTTCCGCGAACTGAAATTCGGTTCGGGAAACCACGGCGACGGAAACGGCCAGACCCCCGCCAGTGAGAGCGCGCATATCACCAAGCCAATGACGCAAATCACGATCAGAAATCCCCTGAAAGGCCCCGCCCTGAGGGACATTTCCGCGACGACTGCCAGCATAAACAGGAAGAAGCCCGTTCCAGCGAATACAATCGTTGCCTCCGTTGCGTTGGATCGTGAGGTGACCGCGACCGGCGGGCGTGCTGCTTCAATTGGAGCGGACTCACGGCCGCTGCTACCAGAGGACGGAGTTGCGGCAATCGTCTCTACGTCAGTCTTGACCTGGCTGGCTTGCTGGTAACGGCGCTCCGGTTCTTTCTCCAAGGCATGCAGGACGACTTCATCTAACCGGACGTCCACTTGCACTTTCTTCGACGGCGGCTGGAACTTCCCCAGCGGCAGTTCGCCGGTCAGCATTTCGTAGAAGACCACGCCCAGCGAGTAGATGTCGGCGCGGTGATCCACCAACTGCGGCTTCTCCACCTGCTCGGGCGCCATGTAGTTCGGGGTGCCGAGGACTTGATCCTGGGTGAGGGTTTGTAGTTCCGGCTTCAGCCGGTCAACGCTTGCTTCTCCCGGACCGCCTGAAGGAGGGACTACAAGCGGGGATTCGCCCGCGTCCGCCACGATCTTGGCAATGCCGAAGTCCGCGATCTTCACGCGGCCCTGCTTGTCGAGCAGCACGTTCTCCGGTTTGATGTCACGATGCACGACGCCCTGCTCGTGGGCGGACTGAAGGGCCTCGCAAATCTTCGGCACGATGGCCAGTGCCTCCTCCGGTGCAATCTTTCGCGTCTGGAGCAACTGGCGCAGGCTCACGCCGTCCACAAACTCCATCATCAGGTAGTATAGCCCGCCTGTCTCGCCGAAATCGTACACCGTTACGATGTTGGGGTGGTTCAGCCGGGCGAGCGCCTGCGCCTCACGCTCGAACCGTTCCGCAAACCTGGGCTCCGCCACCTTCTCCGGCGCCAGAATTTTCAGCGCCACGATCCGGTTCAGCTTCGGCTGGCGGGCTCTGTAAACCACGCCCATCCCGCCGCGCCCGAGACATTCGAGGATTTCGAACTGGGGAAAGAGTCTGGCGATTTCATCGAGTGCGGGTGGCGGCTTGACGACTTTCGTTCCGTGCGGGCCGGTTTCGCCGGGGATTTCCGTGGGCGCCACCAGGTTGAGCGCCATGAGACAGCGCGGGCACAGTCCTTTGAGCGCGTCCGCAGTCAGCGGTGCGCCGCAGCGGGAACAGCTTGGTGTCTGGTTGTCTTCGTTCATCACCCTGTTCTTAAACAAACCGCGGCGTTTGTAACACGGTTCAACACCTTATCCAGCGAGGGCGGCGAGCAGATGCCGGATTTCCGCCTCCACTTCGTCGGGTTCTGCCACAGTCTGGGCGATCTCCTCGTGAAATACTTCGCGGAACCGTTTGCGCAGGCGATGCACAGCCATGCGAGTGGCGGGTTCGCTAAGACCGAGTTCCGCCGCCATCGCGGCATACGGGATATCGCCGCGCTCGGCGGTCAGCGCGGGACTCAGCACGGCGAACTCGACGGCTTTGCCTAACCGTTGATGCTCCGCTTCCAAGCGGGTCAGCGCCCGGTCCAACAGCGTCATGGCCCATT
>CAYJNU010000182.1:0-14695 GCA_964371005.1 uncultured Verrucomicrobiota bacterium
GCATTAAACCCCGATGGAGTCCTCAAATGGGAGGCTGATGTCGGAAACACAGTGTTTTCGGCTCCTGCTTTGGCTGCGAACGGCACTTTGCTCATGGGCGAGACGGACAGTGTCAGAGGTACAATCCATGCACTTGATCTGCAGGGATCGAATGTCTGGCAATTCGCGCATCAGAACCAACTTCTGGGTTCGCTGGCGGTCGGGACTAACGGTGACATCTATGCGAATTTCGCCAATTGGCAAGGGGACACCCAGCGGATCGCGGCAGTGGATTCACACGGAACACTTCGATGGGAATACGTCGTCCAAGAATTAGGATCGTCGTCCCGCGTTCCCGCAACGCCCGCCTTGGCGTCAGATGGTACGCTCTACGCCGCAAGTGATAGGTTCCTACTCGCATTAGACTCGAACGGAAACCGCCTGTGGCAGTTTGATGCTGGCTCCAACGCGTTGAGTTCACCTTTGATCGGTCCGGACGGGACGGTTTACGTAGCGATGATGTACAACGCAGGCGCGCTGTTCGCAGTGGAAGGTACAGGTGCTGGCCCCGCCGCCTCGCAATGGCCGATGGCGCGCAAGGACGTGTATCATCGGGCCAGTTTGGCGACGGAGTTGAGCGTTCCGCCAGTGCCATCGGGACTGGCAGCCAGCTTCGCGAACTACACCGACAAGGTGCTGGTTTCCTGGACGAGTACGCCGCCCGCTACCCACTACATCCTCATGCGCAGCGAGACTCCGGTTCTGGCCGACGCCGTGGTGCTGACCAACACGCTGACCGGCAGGGCAAGTTTCGAGGATCGCAGCGCCCTTCCCGGGGTGACGTATCGCTACTTCGTCAGCGCGGCGAACGTAGCCGGAGCCAGCCCGCCCGCCGGACCGGTGACGGGCCAGCGCCGCATCGCCACGGTCGGCGATCCCGTCTGGATTTTTCCCACCGGGAAGTCCGTCACCGGCGCCCCCGTGGTCGGCACGGATGGTGACATCTACTTCGGCTGTAGCGACGGCCATCTATATGCGGTGGACGCCGGCGGACAACCGAAATGGCGTTTCGCGTTTGGCGGCGCATCGTGCAGCACGCCCAGCGTGGGCTCGGACGGCACGGTCTATTTCAGCGGCGAGGTCTCCCGCTATCCCGTGCCCATCACAAATGCATTGTTCGCCGTGGATTCGTCTGGGCAGCTTCGTTGGCGGATCGTGGTGGACGCGCAGGCGGTCTCGGGGCTGGCGATTGGAGACGACGGCACGTTGTACGCCGGACTAACCGATAGCCTTGTCGAAAGCCGCCGGCGACTGGTGGCGCTTTCTCCTGATGGCAGCAACGTGTGGACTTTCGCCAACGGCAAGAGCTTCATGACGACTCCCTGCATCGGCGCCGATGGAACCGTTTACGCCGGCACCACGGACGGCTATATCGAGGCAGTACGCCCGGACGGGACCTCGTTGTGGGAATGCAGCACGGCTGACGGATATCTCAAGACACCGGTAATCGGTTCGAACGGTGTGCTTTTCACCGCAGGCGCATCGGTTCACGCGATCAACGCGGATGGCCAGTTGCTCTGGAACAACGCGCTACAGGCCGGGGCCGATTCGGGACCGAGTTGCATCGCTTCCACAGGTGTCATCTTCGCACAAGCGGACTACACCTATTACCAGTTCAATGCGGACGGCTCGCATGTCCAGAAAGGCACCTTACCCAATTCCCAAGACTCGACGTTGCGACGAGTTCTGCGGGACTCCAACGGGACCGTGTATCTTTCTGTGTACAGCGGTTACTGGTCTGATTCGCTCACGGGGAGGATTTACGCGCTGTCACCCACCGGCGCGAAGGAATGGGAATACAGCCTGTTTCGGGTGAGCTTCGGGAACGCCACCCTTTGCACCAACAACCTGCTGCTCGTGCCGGCGTCGGATGGTGTTTATGCGATGCGAACGGCGGCTGGGCTTGGGAACTCGGCTTGGCCGCACCCATTGCATGATCCCCAACACACGGGGCGAGCCACGGAGTTGCCGCCGCTGCCTGTGGCCCCGGCCTCTGTCGCAGCCACAATGCGGACGCGCGTGACGGACGTGCGGGTGAGTTGGAACTCGGAGCTCGGGGCTTCGAGCTACGATATCTTCCGCGCGGGCACGACGAATTCGGCCGAGGCTGTCTTGCTGGGCTCCGTGAACGGCCAGTTGTTCTTCGACGACAAATCAGCCGTATCTGAGACGCCGTACGTCTATTGGGTGAGAGCGAAGAACGTCAGCGGTGGCAGTTCCTTGAGTTCACCTGTGTCCGGCATGCGCCGGCAAGCGATGAGTGGCGAACTACTGTACGAGTGGAACCTGTACGGCGAGATTGACACGTCACCGGCTATTGCGGAGGACGGGACGGTTTACGTTTCGGTCAATCTCCCGGTGCGCAACGCGCCGGATGCCGGACGCAAAGTGGTTGCCGTGAGACCTGATGGCACCATCTGGTGGCAGTATCTAACAACCGGGATCAACAAGCTTTCGTCACCCAGCATTGGAACGAATGGAACCATTTACGTCGGAGTCCAGGGTGTGTTTCCGGACCCATCGCTGTTGCTCGCGCTGAATCCCGATGGCACCTTCCGCTGGCAATTGGTAGCTGACGACGCGATCGAAACGGCTCCGGCCATCGCCCGAGATGGAACCATCTACGCCGGGTCAAAGCGCGGGACGCTCTACGCGGCGACCCCGGAAGGCGACTTGGTGTGGACGAATTCGCTCCAGAGCAGCATCAGCGCGCTGGCCGTCGGACGGGATGGAACGGTGTATTGTGATTCGGCGGACGGCTCCCTGAGGGCGGTGCGGTCGAATGGCCTTTTGATGTGGCGTGTGCCGGGCGGAGTTGCTTCAGCCGTGGCGCTGGGGACGGACGGCGCCATTTATGCCAGTTGCGGCGGAAAAGGGCTCAAGGCCTTCAACCCGCACCGCACAAAGCGCAGGCAGCAAACGAACGGCACTCCGTTTTACGCGCCAACTACAATCGGATTGAGTAACACGATTGTCGTGGGCACAGGCGACTCCTCCGGATCCGCAGTGTCGTGTTTCAATTCCGCCGGCTCGAACGTGTGGAACGCGAGCGGCGCCAGTCTTTATGCTGCCGCCGCCATTGCCATGGACGGAACGGCTTACCTTTACGGCGGGGGCTCCAATCTGTTCGCGTTCTCGGCCACGGGCTCAAACATCTGGCGGCTGCCACTAGCCACTTGGTCCCGGAGTTCACCCGCCATCGCGCCAGATGGGACCATTTACCTCGGTGGGCAGGATGGCAAGCTCCGCTCAGTCTTCGGCACCAGCCCTCTGGCCGATACGGCCTGGCCGATGTTCCAACATGATGCGCGGCACACGGGCCGTGACGTTCACGCGCCGGCACTCCCCGCCCCGGCGGCTCAAATCAGCGCCACCGATGGTACTTACAACAACCGCATTCAGATCACCTGGATGACGGCTGCGAGTGCAGGATGGTACGAGGTTTGGCGCGGCACTTCCACCAATGGCGCCGAGGCGGTTTGTCTGGCAACGAATGTGGCGGGCACCACGCAGTTCGATGACAAATCAGCGGTACCCGGGACGCCTTGCTATTATTGGGTCCGGTCCATGAACAACTTCGGATCTGCGCCGCTCAGCGGCCCGGAGTTCGGCTATCGCCGGGTCGCGGTTCCGGGAGAGGCTCTAGGCGACAGCCGCCCCTTGGCGGCGGCGTGTACTGCGCCAGCCCTGGGGAACAACGGGGACATTTACGTTGGCAGCGCGAACTCCGCCATCCTCTATGCCCTGACGACGGAGCTAACCAATCGCTGGCAGTTCACGCTAGGATCGGTGAGCGCTCCCGCGGTTGGAGAGGACGGGCAGGTTTACGTCTGGTCGGCCGACAATCGCTTCTATGGATTGGATCCTGGCGGCGCTCCGGCGTGGTGGTTCGCCGGGCTGTATGAATTGTCGCTTCCCGCCGCCGTGGCCGCCGACGGCGCGCTGATCATCGCCGACCGGAATCAGAATGTGTTGTGCTTCGATCCCACAACGCAATCGTGGCGCTGGTATTTCGCCGTTGGCAGCCCTATCACGGCGGCGCCGGCCATTGGGGCGGACGGGACGGTGTACGTGGGATCACAAGATGGTCAGCTTCATGCGCTCAACGCCGACGGCACCTTGCGCTGGCGTTTCCGCACAGGCGGCCGCATCCAATCCAGCCCAGCGGTTGGCAGTGATGGTGCAGTTTACTTCGGCTCCGACGACCGCGGAATCTATGCGGTGCGCCCCGATGGCCGGCGGCTTTGGGCGGCTCAGGCGAGTGCCATCGTTAGCGCCTCGCCTGTTATCGCGCCGGACGGCACCGTCATCATCGGCTCCCAAGACGGCTGGCTCTATGCGTTTTCGCCCGAGGGGGCCGAGCTCTGGAGGTTCGCCGCAAGCGGTGCGATCCACGCATCCGCGTGTGTGGGCGCCGACGGAACGGTCTACTTTGGAACCTACAACGGATGGGTCCATGCCCTGAACCGGGCCGGCCAGCCGGTGTGGAGTTTCAACCCAGCCACGAATGGCCTTTCGGGCCGCGCGGTCTATTCGCCATTGCTATTGGAGGATCGCCTGTTGGTGCCGATTTCCTCCGCCGGACTGCAGGCGCTTGCCGTAAGTGCCGGACCTGCAGAGGTGAACTGGCCTCAATACCGTCACGATGCCCAGCGCACGGCGCGCGCCCGGACCTGGCTGACGGCGACGTTGCCGGACACGCCGGGTATAGTGGCGGGAGAAGCGCTGACGGTGACGGCGGATCTGGCCTTCGCCGGCCACGTCAACACGCACCTGGAGCTCCTCAGCGGCACGAACGTCCTCGCCACGACCAGCGGGCCGGTGCCCACGATTACTTGGTCACCGGTTGTCGAAGGCAAATACCTCCTGCATCTGCGCGCGGTTGACGAGATGGGCAACCTGCACTCGTCTGCGCCGTTTCGGGTCGAGATCGCGCCGCGACCACGGCTAAGTATTCTGACACCCCCCTCGACCGGAGCCCGCCTTGTCGTCCAGACCGTGGCTGGCCGGCGTTATCAAGTACAACGGAGCGACGACTTGCAGTCCTGGCGCCCGGCAGGGGAGTTCACGGCGGCGGAATCTCTGCAAGTCTGGACCGATCCCGAGTCGCCTGCAGGCGCAAGCTACTATCGCGTGACTTTGTTGCCATGAACGCAATCGTCCATCAACCTTCGAGTCGCCCCACCCCGAATCAGCAAGCCTGTCTTGTTCTGCTGATGATCGCTTTGACTCTGGCTTGCCGGCCCGTCAGCGGCGCTTTCATCAGTGGTTGGGGGGCCAATAATGCGCAACAAATCGAGCCGCCTTTGTGGGTGACGAATGCCGTTTCGGTATCTGCCGGTGCGGCCCACGCTGTTGCCTTACTCGCGACGGGCGAGGCCATCGCGTGGGGCAATAACGATTTCGGCCAGACCGCCATTCCGTCCGGGACTGGCCCATTCGTCAGCGCCTCTTCCGGCTTCCGACACAGCCTGGGGTTGCGGGCGGACGGCTCGATCGTGGCCTGGGGTGAGAACAGCCTGGGGCAGGCATCGCCGCCGGCGGGAACGAACTACGTTGCCATCGCCGCCGGAGGTTCGCACAGCCTGGCGTTGCGCAAGGACGGAACGGTGGTGGCCTGGGGCAGCTCGCTCTTCGGCCAAACGGGCGTGCCGCCGCTGCTCGAGAGTGTCCGCGGCATCGCCGCTGGGGGTTACCACAGTATCGCCGTGCAATCGAATGGCACTGTGTTCGCATGGGGTCTTAACAATGATGGCCAGAGAACCGTTCCCGCCGCCGCGTCGAATGTTGTCGCAGTTGCCGCGGGGTATCGCCACAGCCTGGCCCTGCGCAACAACGGCACCGTGGTGGCTTGGGGATCGAACGCGCAAGGTCAGAGGGATGTTCCCGTCGGCTTGACCAACGTCGTAGCCATTGCGGCTGGGCGCTCACAGAGCTTGGCGCTGTGCGAGGACGGCACGATCACGGTTTGGGGAGAGACCGCGGGTGGAGTGCTGGACCCCGAAGGGCTGACTCAGGTGCAGGCCATCGCGGCTGGTGGTGACTTCAATCTGACTTTGGTGGCGGGTCCGGCCGTGCTGCGCCAACCGGAAAGCGCGCTGATTGTACCCGGCACGGCGATGGTCCTGGCCGCCTATGTGGCCGGGTCGGATTCGATGAGGCTTCAATGGCAGAGGGACGGCGTTAACCTGCCGGCACAGACCAACCTGTCGCTGATCCTATCGAATACGACATACGCGGATTTCGGCGACTATCGGCTGCGCGTCGACGACGGGCCGGCGGTCGTGTTCAGTCAGGTGGCACGATTATCGTCGCCTCCCAGCATCATCGCGCAGCCGCAACCAGTCGGAGTGTTCTATGGAGACACGGCGATGTTCGAGGTGACGGCGACTGGGTCGGCCCCGCTTGCCTACCGGTGGTATCGCGGGTCATCGCCGGTCGCCAGTGCCACGAACAGCAGCCTCATCCTCTCGAATGTCACCTACACGAGTGCCGGTAGTTACTTTGTCGTTCTCTCCAACGCTTGGGGCGCAGTGACCAGCCCCATCGCAGCCCTGACGGTGCTTGCCAAGCCGAACCTCGGCATTGAGAGTTATTCCCCCGATGTGCCTTTTGATGGCTCGTATTACATCAGTGCCAGGGCTTCAGGATCTTCGCCGGATTCCTATCAGTGGCAGTTGAACGGCATGGACCTGCCAGGCGAAAATCAAAGCGCCCTCATCGTGACGAATGCCCGACCGGCAATGGGTGGGATCTACCGCTATGTCGGCACAACAAGAGGAGGCACCCTTTACTCACCCGAGGTGTCGGTCACTGTGGGTCGGGCACATCCGGTCAACTATGTCGGACGAACCGTGATTCTCGACGCCGGGACGGCTTGGGGACTGGCGCGTGGATTTCGCTGGTTCCACGAGGGGGTCGAACTGCCGGGCCAAACAAACAGCACACTCCGGATCGAGGCCTTGGAACCCAGCGACGCCGGCGACTATGCCGCAGCAGTGCGATATGAGGCGGGAGAGCAGATGTTCGATGTAGCCCGGGTCACGGTTCTCCCCGCACCTCCGGCCGGGAACGTGGTGCTCTGGGGATCACCTCAATTCCCGCAGGCTGAGCTGCTCCAGATGCAGGATGTCGTGGGGATTGCGGTCGGGGCGGGTTTCGTTTTGACGCTGCAGGCGAACGGCAAGGTATCGAGGTGGGGCAGTGCTGGGCAGACCTCTTGGCCCAGTTCCTTGGAGCCGACGGTAGGCATTTCAGCCAAAGACAGCCAAGTCGCTGGTCTGGCGTCCACTGGGAAAGCTGGGAGTGACACGTGGAACTACTGCGACCCCTGTCCTGCACTGACGACCAACTGGTTCGTTCAGGTCGCCATGGGCGATGATTTCGCCATCGGTTTGCGTGAGGATGGAACCGCAGTGACCTGGGGAATCACCGGCGCCGTGAACCCCATGCCGTCTGGTCTGCAAAGGTTAGTCGCCGTCGCGGCCGGTGTGACATATGCGGTGGCGTTGAAGAATGACGGCACCGTCTTCGCCTGGGGCAGCAACTACTATGGCGAGACGAATGTGCCGACTGGACTGGCCGGGGTGAAGAGCATTGCTTGCGGCTGGCACCATTGCCTCGCGCTGAAATCCAACGGTGTCGTCGTTGCTTGGGGCAACAACGCCAGCCGTCAGTGCAATGTCCCCGCGGGTCTGGCGGGTGTTGTCGCCATTGGCGCGGGCGCCAGTGAGAGCTTTGCGGTTCGCTCCAACGGCACCGTGGCGGCCTGGGGCGATAATACCTTCGGGCAATGTGATGTCCCGGCAGGGCTTACTGGAGTCACCGCGGTTGCCGGCTGGACCTCCATATCCGCAGCCCTGGTTGGCAGCCCGGCGCGACCGGCGATTCTCGATCATCCGGTCGGCGGAACCCGCGAACTGGGGCAGTCCTTCGAGTTCGGTGTGCATGCTTGGAGCACGGAGCCGTTGACCTATCAGTGGCAACACAGCGGCACGAACATTCCCGGAGCCGAGGGAGCTTCACTGGTGTTGACGAACGTTCAGTTGATGGATGCGGGTGAGTACCGCGTGGCGGTGAGCACGTCGGCGGGCACCGCGATCAGCGATGCCGCCATCCTTTATGTCAATCGCCAGCCGTTTCTTTCGCTGCCGCCAACGCGGGGACACCTCGTGGTCTGGCCTGGACAGTACTACTCCGTGACAGCGGCAATCCCTGGCGGCCTCGGCGAGGTGGCGGCGATCTCAGCCGGACCGATGTCACCTAACTACGGTTGTGCGATCGGCTCGGATGGAGCGGCAACGATTTGGAGCAGCTCAAAGACAAATAGGCTGGCGGAAACCAATTTGATCAGCGTCGTGCCCTGGCATGACAGTAACTTCAATGAGGCATACTTGGGTCTGGGTGCCAACGGCGTAGTGGAGGCCTGGCTCGCCAGCAGTCTGGCGGTGATCAGTGCTCCCGCGGGCTTGCGGGACGTCGTGCAACTGGTCGGCGGTGGTTCGGGCGCCTACATCGCGGTGCATGAAGATGGCACTCTCCAACATTCCTTTGCGGCCGACTTCTTCCCGACGAACCTATCCAATGTCGTCCAGGCTGCGTGTGGGCAATACCATGCCGTCGCGCTCCGCGCCGACGGCACGGCGGTCATGTCCAAGATTGATAACCCGTCGAGCCAGACGCCTGCGCCGACCGGGCTGACCAATGTTGTGCAGGTCGCGGCGGGTGCTGAGCACACGCTCGCGCTCCTTGCCGATAGCACGGTTGTCGCCTGGGGCCGGACGAACGAAGGGCAATGCCTTGTGCCGGTGGGTTTGACCAACGTGACGGCGGTCGCTGCGGGAGCGTACTTTAGTATGGCATTGCGGGAGGATGGAACGGTGGCCGTGTGGGGTGACAGTTCGCACAACCAGACGTTGCTGCCGCCGGGCTTGACGAATGTGGCGGCGATTGCGGCCAGTTACAGTGGTTGCTTGGCGATCCAACGGGGACCGTTGAGGGTGTCCGGCCCGGAAGATTTGACTATCGCTCCTGGTCAGGTAGGCACATTCGAGGTGGTGGCGCAGGGCTCTCCATCGCTCAACTACCAGTGGTCTTTTGCCGGCGAACCCATTGCCGGCGCCACGAACTCCGTGTTGCAGGTCGCCGCGGGGTCTGACACCGAGGGTTTGTATTCGGTCAAGGTCTCCAACTCACAGGGATCGTTTTCAGCAAGCGCCATGTTATGGCAGGCAGTGCCACCGGAGATTTTGGTTCAACCAAACAATGCAGTGGTAGCCACCGGTGGAAGCTGGACATTCATGGTTCTAGCCTCGGGGCTGGCGCCGCTGCGCTATCAATGGCAAGCCAATGGTACGAACATCGTGGGCGCAACGAATTCCACCTACACCGTGACGAGCGCGACTGCCAGCCGGGCCGGCATCTATGTGGTCACTGTGGCGAACGATTTCGGCACTACGTCAAGCGAGCCCGTTCTGTTGACGGTGATGTCTCCGCCTTTGCCCGTGATCCAGCCCGTCTCCCTGACGCGCGCGGAAGGTGAGACAGCCCGGTTTACGGCGGTCACATCCGGCGGCCAACCGCAGTCGGTTCAATGGTTTTTCGGCGGAATGCCACTTTTGGGTGAGACGAATGCAGTGCTCGAGATTCCAGGTATCACTCCGAGCTACGCCGGCAGCTACTCGGTTCGGGTGAGCAATGCGGTTGCGACCCAAATGAGTCAAAACGCGCTTCTGACCGTTGTCGGGCGGGCGCCGGTGATTGCACAGACGCCGGTTGACCAGACGGCCCATTTCGGTGATACGGTCAGCTTCACGGTGGTGGCGACGGGCGCCTCGCCGCTGCAATATCAGTGGTGGCATGACGGCGTCCCCATCGGCGGTGCGAATTCAAACGCGCTTAATCTCACTCGCGTTGATCGCGGGGACCAAGGGGCATACGGTGTGGTGGTCTGGAATGACTCGGGTAGCGTGACCAGCGCCCCGTCTGCCCAGCTCACTTTGACCATCGGTCCCAACGTGGTGGTTTGGGGCACGAACACGCTGGCGCAGGCCGTCCCGTCCGATCTCACCAACGCCATTGCAGTCGCGGCATCTTCGCATGTGCTCGCGTTGCGGTCCGACGGCACCATTACGGCCTGGGGATTGAATGACTACGGTCAGGCCACCGTGCCCGCCGGTTTGTCGAACGTTGTGGCCGTCGCGGTCGGATCGGCAACCAGCCTGGCGTTGAAATCGAATGGGCAAGTCGTCGCCTGGGGATACGACTTCGGCGGCTGGGGCTTGACGAACGTCCCGGCGAATCTGACTAATGCGGTGGGCATCGCGGCGGGGTCTTTACACAGCGTGGCCCTGCGTTCCGATGGAACGGTTGCGGGTTGGGGCTACAACAGCTATGGCCAGGCGTCGCCCCCCGCTGGTCTGAGCAATGTGGTGGGACTGACGGCCAACAGTGGCGCCACGGTCGCCCTGAAGGCCGACACGACGGTGACACACTGGGGCAACGGTTACTTCGGCGGTGACTCCCTCACCAACATCATGCGGGTGATGGGGCGGGGACGCATGCTGGCACTCCGTACTGACAACCGGGTCGTGGGCTGGGGTTGGACCACGGGAGCTTCGGTGGAAGGTCCTCCAGGGATCGTCTTTGCCGACAGCTACACGGTGCCGTTTAAGCAAGGCAACACAACCTATCTAGAAACTCACGAGATTGGATTGCTCACCAACGGCATGGTCGCCGTGTGGGGCACCAACCGGGGGGGCATTTTCAATCCACCAGCGCTCTCGAATGTCGTCGCGATATCGGCCGGGTACTTCTTCAACGTGGCAGTTGTCGGTGGCCCGGTCATCCTACGCCAACCGGTTAGCCAGACGGTCACGGCGGGAGCTGATGTGACGTTCACCGTGGAAGCCATGGGATGCGATCCTCTGAGTTATCAGTGGCGATTTAACGGCCTGGACTTGCCCGGAAAAACGAACGCCAGCCTCACGATACAATCCGCCACCGCAGCGCATACCGGCCAGTACGAAGTCCGCTTGGCTGACCCGACTGGGTGGGTCATCAGCCGAGCGGCGACTGTGCTGGTGGTGACGCCTTCACCGTACATCCTGCGACAGCCGAACGATTATTCAGTCACGGAGGGGGCTGGTGTTTCATTCACGGTGGAAGCAGTGGGTGTCGAACCGCTGTGGTATCAGTGGCTCCACAACGGGTCTCCGGTGCCGGGCGGCTCAGAGCTGGTATTGACGCTGCCTTCCACTTCGGCTGGTGACGCCGGCTTCTATAGCGTCGTGGTGTGGAATTCGCACGGAGTGGCGACCAGCTCAAGTGCCGTTCTCACGCTCGGGCTGCCTGATTTCATAGTGGATAACACCAATGCCGTGGTCAGCGGACCGTGGGAATCCGGCTCGAAATCCGGCCAAATCGGGACCAATTACCTTTTCATTCGATCAGGGTTTGGCGCAAACGAAGTGCGATTTGTCCCGAATCTCCCCCGTGCTGGCCGGTATCAGGTCTGGACGCGAGGTTTGTCTGGGAGCACCTTTACCCCCGGATTCTTGATCGTCAACCATTCGGGGGGTGCGTCCGGAGTCGCTCCGGCGAACGCATCGGGTTGGTGCGGGCTCGGCACTTACTCATTTGCCAGCGGCTCCTCTGGGTCGGTGGTGGTTTCGGATGATTTCGCGATGAATTCTGCCGTAGAAGTCGCCGATGCGATCCTGTTCCGATATGTTCCGAGTCCACCGGTCATCACCAGACAACCTGCGGATATTCAGGTGGTCGAAGGCGCCGATGCCACGCTATCGTTGGTCGCCGGCGGCGCGGTTCCGCTCATCTGTCAATGGCAGTTCAACGGCACGAATCTGCCCGGTGCCATTGGGCAGGTCATCACGCTCAATGCCATTGATCGCGTGCAGGCCGGCAAATACCGCGCGCTGTTGAGCAACACGGACGGTTCGATTCTCAGCCGCGAGGTTTCTCTGAGCGTGGTTGCCCCTGAGCTTCACGGCAGCATTCAGGACGGAATGCTGCTCTTGAACTGGGATGGCTCGGCGACCCTTGAAACCTCCACCGATGCCGCAGGGCCTTACAGTGTGGTACCCGGGGCGCAGCCACCGCTGTTGATCGAGCCAGCCGAAGCGCATCGGTTCTTCAGGTTGGTCCGGTAGCGGAGGTGATCAAGTGGTCCAGCGCAGTAGCGCTGGGCGCGAGGCTCGGGCATGGCACTGTAATGAGTGATCTCGAGACGGCGAAAGCCTTCTATGAACCGCAAGATCGAAGACATCCGGAAGCAACGCCAGCACGCGCACCGCCGCCTGCTGGACATGAAGTCCAAGGTGTATCAAGCCTTCCTCGCCATGGAGCAGGCCACCTACGCCGACGGCGCGTTGCCGCGGAAGGCCAAGGAACTGATCGCCGTCGGAATCGCCGTCGTCATCAACTGCGAATCGTGCATAGAGTGGCACGTGACGCAGGCGGCCCGGTGCGGCGCTTCGCAGCCAGAAGTACTGGAGGCGATCGAGGTTGGGATCGAAATGGCTGGCGGCCCGGCCACGGTTTCCGCGCGCTTTGCGTTGGAGATGATGGAAGAGGTCTTCGCACCCCGGAAAACAAGAAGTCGGCAATAGCCTGCTGGCACTCCGTTGGTTTTCCCCCTTGACGGTCTAGGGGACGGTCGTTAGGCTCTTCCCTAGATATTCTAGGAAAGAGACTGGTATGGCCAAAACTGAACTGCTGCAAGGGACGCTCGACATGTTGATCCTCACTGTGCTGAACCGGGGGCCGCTGCACGGCTTTGCCATCGCCCAGCGCATCCGCCAGTTGTCGGAGGACGTGCTGACTGTGGAGGAGGGCTCGCTGTATCCCGCGCTTTATCGGATGGAGCAAAAGGGTTGGATCGAATCGGAATGGGGGCAATCCGAGAACAACCGCCGGGCGAAGTATTACCAATTGACGAAGACCGGTCGGAAGCAACTCGACGTGGAAACCAGCGGCTGGGAACGGATGTGCCTGGCCATCGGCTTGGTGGTGAAATCTGCGTGAGGTAATCCGTGAACCCACTGCGAACCATCTGGTCGAAACTCCGCTCGCTCTGGCAACGGCGCGAGGTGAAGCGGGAGATTGACGAAGAACTGCGCTTCCACCTCGAAGCGCGCACGGCGGAGAACATTGCCAACGGCATGTCACCTGAAGAGGCGGCGCGGGAGGCGCGCAAGCGGTTCGGTAATTTGCAGAATGTTCGCGAAGACTGCCGCGCGCGGTGCGGCGCAAGCCTCGGCGAGGGCGTGTGGCGGGACGTTCGCTTCGCAATTCGGCAGTTGCTCAAATCGCCCAGCTTCACTGCGGTGGCGTTGCTGACGCTGGCGCTCGGGATCGGAGTCTGCACCGCTGTGTTCAGCATGCTGAACGCAGTCGTGCTGCAACCCCTGCCCCTGCGCGAGCCAGAACGTCTGGTCCAAATCTTGAAGTCATCAACTTGGCACGGACCATTCCCTTTAATCGGCCGGGCCGAGTTGATCGCATGGCAACGCGACAATCCCGCAGTGGATCAAGTGGCCCCGTACGCCTCAGGGCACGCGGCGAATTGGAGCCGTGCCGGTGAAGCTGTCCGCGTGAGGGTCTTGAAGGCTTCCGCCTCGTTGCTGCCGCTCTTGGGCGTGCAACCGGTGCGCGGCCGAGCTTTCCTGCCTGAGGAAGATCAAGGGGGTGGGCCGCCAGTGGCTGTCGTGACGCACGCCTTTTGGCAACGTCGGTTGGCTGGTATTTCAGAGGTTGTTGGGACCACGATCACTCTCGACAACCAGACGCTTACCGTGGTCGGGGTGCTGCCGGTCGGCTTCGAGTTCCCGGGCGACTATGAGGTGGTGCTTCCGTTACGCATGGGCACGATGTCTGCCCGCGAGCATTACCGGCTGACCAGCACGGTGGATCAGTTGCGGGCGGTGGCGAAATTACGGCCCGGCGTGACTCCGGAACAGGCCGCGACCGTGCTGGACGCGATCTATCAGGGTGTGCGTGATGCCGACGACAAAGGGCGCATTTCCGTGGCGGATCTCCGCGGGCAAGTCATCGGTGTTCATGGTCGCAACCTGCAACTTCTGTTCTGGATCGCCGGCTTTGTCCTGCTGATTGTTTGCGCCAACCTGGCAAATCTCTTGTTGGCGCGGGCCACGACCCGCCGGAAAGAGATGGCCATCCGCGCCGCGTTGGGCGCCGGACGCAAACGGATTGTGCGACAGTTGCTAACCGAGAGCATCGTTCTGGCCCTTGCGGGCGGACTACTCGGACTTCTCGCCGCCAACTGGGGTCTCTACCTGCTGACGCCCCTGGTGGATTACATGCCCAAGCTTCGGCCGGTATCCCTCAATGCTTGGGCCTTCGGCTTCGCCTTGCTGCTGGCCCTCGTCGTCGGGATTATCTTCGGCCTCGCCCCCGCGCTGACCGTGGCAAGGGATTCGTTGCATCCGGCCCTGAGTGACACCGGACGCGGCCCGTCGCAGGGTGCGTCCCCTCGTCGGTTGCAGGATTGCTTCGTGGTTGTCCAGATGGCGGTCGCTTTGGTGCTTCTGCTGGGGACGGGACTGTTTGTGCTCAGCCTGGTGAGGGCCGTCCGGGAGGATGCTGGGTTCGATACAGATCGCCTCTTGAGTTTCAAGAT
>CAYJNU010000183.1:0-14581 GCA_964371005.1 uncultured Verrucomicrobiota bacterium
TTTCTGGAGGAGCAGATCTTTCGTCCGCTGGGCATGAAGGACACGGGCTTCGACGTTCCGCCGGAAAAGATGGGCCGGCTCGCAAAGACGTACAAACACGTTCTGGACGGGAAGTTTGTGGAGGACAAACCAATCATCGAGACGTGGCCAGAGGCGGGCCGGGGCATCGAAGCGGGCGGGGCGGGCATCTTTTCCACGGCGGGCGACTTTGCGCGGTTCGCGCAAATGCTCTGCAATGGCGGAACGCTCGACGGCAAACGCGTTCTCGGCCGGAAAACGGTTGAGTTGATGACGGCGAACCACACGGTCACGCTGCCGAACAATCAGGCGGCGACGCGGCAGAAGGGATTCGGTTTCGGCGTAGAGGTCACGACCGACCTCGGACGGCTCTCCATGCCGTCTTCGGTAGGGCAATTCGGCTGGTATGGCGCGGCGACAACGTATTGCCAGATTGATCCGAAAGAGCGGATCGTGGCCATCGCCTTTGCCCAGCACTTCCCTATCAACGAGCACAACTTCTTCGCCAAGTTCCAGACGGGTTATTATCAGGCGCTGAAATAGCGGATAACGCCGCGAGGATATCGCTGCAGATCGGTTTGGGGACGAGGCGCGACCGGTTAAACGTACACCGTCCTTCGCAAATGGCGGCCGCCTTCGATCCGACTTGATCCAAGCGGCCCGAAACTTGAAACTTTGTCATCATGACGCAAGAACAGGTTCTCCAGGTTTTCCGTGACACAGGTGCGCTGCTCGAAGGGCACTTCATCCTGCGCAGCGGGTTGCGCAGCCGCCAGTTCTTCCAGTGCGCCATCGCCCTCCAGCAGATGCCCATCGTCGAACAGCTCGGCGCGGCCCTGGCGGCGAAGGTGCGCGGGTTGGGCGCGGTCACCGTCATCGCGCCGGCGATGGGTGGCTTGGTGATCGGCCAGGAAGTCGCCCGGCAACTGGGGGTGCGGTTCATCTTCGTTGAGAAGGAGGAGGGAAGACTCGTCCTGCGGCGCGGCTTCAAGATCGGGCCGGGCGAAAAAATCCTCGTCGTGGAGGACGTGGTGACGAAAGGTGGCCGGGCTCAGGAGACAATTGAGATCGCGCGCGCTGCCGGCGGAGCCGTGCTGGGCGTCGCCCTGTTGGTGGACCGTTCCAACGGCGACGTGAACCTGGGAGTGCCGATGTTCAGCCTGCTCGCGCTCAACGTCGAGACGTTCGCGCCCGATAATCTCCCGCCCGACTTGGCTGCACTCCCGCCCGTCAAACCGGGAAGCAAGTAATCGGTTCGTGCGGCTCCGACTGCGCCGCCTCAGTTGTGTCAGCTTCCGCTCGGTGTGCCGTTGTGTCGCGCCTGGCGCAGATCAATGCTCTCCAGCGAAGTTGTGTTGCGCCGCTTTTCCAAAGAAATCCAGCGATTCCGGCTGTTTCATCCACGTGGCACGGGTGCCGCTTAGGAAGCAAGGCCGCGCGTGTCGCGGCAACCTAAACGATTTCATTTTATGGCAAAAGTAATTGGGATTGACCTGGGCACGACCAATTCATGCATGGCGGTCATGGAAGGCGGGGAACCGCTGGTGCTGGAGAACTCCGAAGGCCGGCGCGTGACGCCGTCCGTAGTCGCATTCACCAAGAGCGGCGAGCGCGTGGTGGGCGACGCCGCCAAGCGTCAGGCCGTGACCAACGCCCGCAACACCATTTACTCCATCAAACGTTTCATGGGGCGCAAGTTCCGCGAGGTCGAGGAAGAGACCAAGCGCATGCCCTACAAAGTGGTTGAGGCATCCAACGGCGACGCGCACGTGGAAGTGGAAATCAACGGAGAGAAGAAGCGGTTCAGTCCGCCGGAAATCTCCTCCATGATTCTCGCCAAGATGAAGTCCGACGCCGAAATGCGCCTGGGCGAGAAGATTACCCAGGCGGTCATCACGGTCCCGGCTTACTTCAACGATTCGCAGCGCCAAGCGACAAAAGACGCCGGCAAGATCGCCGGTTTGGAAGTGCTCCGCATTATTAATGAGCCCACGGCCGCTTCTCTGGCTTACGGTCTCGACAAGAAGAAGGACGAGAAGATCGCCGTCTTCGACCTCGGCGGCGGCACGTTCGATATTTCGGTTTTGGAAATCGGCGACGGGGTTTTCGAAGTCAAAGCCACCAACGGTGATACGCACCTCGGCGGCGATGACTGGGACAACCACCTGATGGATTGGATTCTCGACGAATTCAAGAAGGAGCACGGCATGGATTTGCGGAAGCAACCCGACGCCCTCCAGCGCATCAAGGAAGAGGCGGAGAAGGCCAAGATCGCCCTCAGTTCCGCGCAGCAGTACGAAATCAGCCTGCCGTTCATCACCGCGGACGCGAGTGGCCCCAAGCACATCAGCATGAAGCTGACGCGTGCCAAGATGGAGCAGCTCTGTGACGAACTCTTTGAACGCACCATCGGCCCGGTGAAGGCTTGCCTCAAGGACGCCGGCCTCGAATCCCGCCAGATTGACGAGCTCGTGCTGGTCGGCGGCATGACCCGCATGCCGAAGGTCGTCGAGACTGCGCACACGCTGGTCAACAAGCCGCCGCACCAGGGCGTGAACCCGGACGAAGTCGTCGCCATCGGCGCCGGCATCCAAGGCGGGGTGCTCAAAGGCGAAGTCAAAGACGTGCTCCTGCTCGACGTGACGCCACTGTCACTGGGGATCGAGACGCTGGGCGGCGTGTTCACGCGGCTCATCGAGCGCAACACCACGATCCCCACGCGCAAGTCGGAGATTTTCTCGACCGCGAGCGATAACCAGCCTGGCGTCGAAATCCACGTGTTGCAGGGCGAGCGCCAGTTCTCGCGCGACAACAAGACCATCGGCAAGTTCCAGCTCACGGACATCCCGCCCGCCCCGCGCGGCGTGCCACAGATCGAAGTGACGTTCGACATTGACGCCAACGGCATCCTGCACGTCGGCGCGAAAGACCTCGGCACGGGCAAGGAGCAGAAGATTTCCATCACCGCCAGCAGCGGCCTCTCGAAAGATGAGATCGAGAAGATGCGCAAGGACGCCGAAGCCCACGCTGAGGACGACAAGAAGGCGCGCGAAGCCGTCGAGACGCGGAACGAAGCCGATAACGCCGTCTATCGCTCCGAGAAGATGCTCAAGGAAAACGCCGAGAAGATCTCTGGCGACGACAAGGGCAAGATCGAAAAGGCCATTGGCGAGGTGAAAGAAGCGCTGAAGGGCAACGACGCGGCGGCCATCAAGTCTGCCAGCGAGAAGCTGAACGAAGCCTGGCAAGCGGTGTCCGCGGAGCTTTACAAGGCCGCCGCCGAGAAGGCC
Organism: uncultured Verrucomicrobiota bacterium; assembly: GCA_964371005.1. GTDB lineage: Bacteria > Verrucomicrobiota > Verrucomicrobiia > Limisphaerales > MWDV01 > MWDV01. The sequence goes on from CAYJNU010000183.1 coordinate 3,309, forward strand.
CGCGCCAGCAAGGCCCAGCAGCAACCGCAGCCAGAGGCAGGCGGCGAAGCCAAGCCTGACGACAAGAAGGACGGCAAAGACGAAGGTCCGATCATTGACGCCGAAGTCGTGGACGAGAAGAAGTGAGGCCATTGGTAGTTGAGGCTTTATGGAACTCAGGAACTTTATCAAAGAAGCCCTTCATCAAATCGCTTGGGGCACAAGCGATGCACAGAAGGACCTTCCCACGGGGGCAAAAGTCTCGCCGGGGAATCTGATGGTGTCGAGTTCCGCTGTGACCAACTTGGTCGATAACCGCAATGGCATGCCTGTAACTATCGTGGAATTTGATGTGGCGATCACAACACAGGAAGGCACAGCGACAAAAGGAGGAGTTGGAATTTTTGTCGTTGGGCTTGGGCTTGGCAGCCAAGGACAATCAAACGCTTCTGCGGCTTCATCCAGCCGCATCAAGTTTTCAGTCCCCGTTCAACTACCGAGAGATTTTAGCTAGTTGAGCATTCTAAGTTTTTCCCGCCCGCGAGTGCGGCGGGAGTTGAGCAGTGATGAAGCAAACCGTCTATATCGAGACCACGATTCCGAGCTACTATTACAGCGTGCGGAAGGCGGCGGACTTGGCGGTTTTGAGCAAGTGGACGCGGGATTGGTGGGATCACGAGCGGCAGGGTTTTGAACTGGCCACTAGCGTGGCGGTGATTGAAGAGCTTGAACGCGGCGAACACCCGTTGAAGAAGGAAAAACTGGCCTTGGTCAGTGCGCTGAAGCAATTGGCCGTGACCCCGGAAATCCTCGGAACGGTGGAAGCCTACATCGCCAACAAGCTGATGCCGAACGATCCGCAGGGTGACGCGCTGCATCTGGCGCTTGCGTCGCATTACAAGTGCGACATTCTGTTAAGCTGGAATTGCAAGCACATCGTCAATTACCAGAAGGCCGGACACCTGGCGAACGTGAACCGGATGCTCGGCCTGCCGGTGCCGGCGTTGCTGACACCGTTTGACCTGTTGAAAACACGTTACGCATGAAACCCGATCCAATCATCGCCGAGGTTCGCGCCGCGCGGCACAAAATTTCCGCCGAGCACGGGCATAACTCGCTCCGCCTGGTCAACCATTACATCAAGCTCCAGGAAGAAATGAAGAAGTCCGGCAAGTATCACTTCGTCACCGGCTTTTTTGCGACGGAGCCCACAAAGGCGCGCGGTTGAAACACTTTTCCCGCCCGCGGGTGCGGCGGGATCGAACACGAGACAGATAACCGAAACATGGGCACGTTTTACACAGGCTGCGAAGTCGAGAACCACAAGGACCCGAAGAAGGTCGCTGTGGTGCCGAAGCTACTGGTGGACACCGGCAGCGAGTTCACCTGGCTGCCCGGCGACGTGCTGGAGCGCATCGGCGTTGAGCCGGTGAAGAAGGATTTGCGGATTCAGATGGCCAATGGCGAAGTCATTACCCGCACGGTCGGCTACGCCATTCTGCGCGTGGACAAGTTTGAGACGATTGACGAGGTGGTGTTCGCCCAGAAGGGTGACCTGGCGCTTCTCGGCTCGCGCGCGATGGAAGGCATGAACGTCCACGTGGACGCGCGGCGCAAGCGGCTGGTGGCCGCCGGCCCCATCGTCGCTGCTGCCGCAGGAAACCAGACGCTCAACGAACTTAAGGGCTGAATGTCAACCGTCCAGGAACTTGAATCCATCGCCGCGCGGATGTTCCCCGACCTCGCGCCGGGCGTTGTGTTGTCGCAGACCAACCTGTTCCTGGCGCGGGTGATGAGCGCCGGAGATTGGCATGAAGGGAAGGCGGTACAGGAACACTTTGGCAGAGAGGCGTTTCGAGCCGTGCTGGACGCGCCACCGAACAAGATCTTCGACCGGCCTTCGTGGAATCTCTGGCAGCGCGCCTTTGGGCTGGAGCCTCGGGAAATGCCGGATAGTTTTTTCACGGTTTATCCGTGGTTCAAGGTCCGAGCCGAGCGGACGAATCGTCCAGTGACGGCGGAATTGATAGACCATTTGCCAGATTGTCGAGGACCCATTCGTTCCTGCGACGAATTACAGCCAGCATAGACACTTTTACACTTTTCCCGCACGCGGGTGCGGCGGGATTTGATTCCATCAAACAACAAAACCAAACAGAAACCAAATATGGCACTGAACATCAAACCCCTCGGCGACCGGGTTCTCGTTGAACCCGTCGAAGAGAAGGAAACCAAGAAGGGCGGAATCATCATTCCCGATACCGCCAAAGAAAAGCCCCAGGAAGGCATCGTCCGCGTGCTCGGCACGGGCAAGACCGACGACGAAGGCAAGAAAGTCGCCTTTGAAGTCAAGGTTGGCGATCGCGTGCTCGTCAGCAAATACGGCGGCACGGAAATCAAGCTCGACGGCAAGGAATACAAGCTCCTCAGCTCGGACGATCTCCTCGCGATCCTCAACTGATCGCATCTGACAATTTAAACCAAAACATCTGACACAATATTATGGCAGCAAAACAACTACTCTTTGATGAGGCCGCACGGCAGGCGATTCTGCGGGGCGTGAGCAAGCTCTCCCGCGCCGTCACCGCCACCCTCGGTCCCAAGGGCCGCAACGTTGTCCTCGACAAGAAATTCGGCGCCCCCACCGTCACCAAGGACGGCGTGACCGTCGCCAAGGAAATCGAACTGGAAGACCCGTACGAAAACATGGGCGCCCAGATGGTTCGCGAAGTCGCGAGCAAGACCAGCGACGCCGCAGGCGATGGCACCACCACCGCCACCGTTCTGGCCGAGTCCATCTACCGTGAAGGCCTGAAGTTCGTCACCGCCGGCGGCAACCCCATCGGCATCCAGCGCGGCATCGGCAAGGCCGTTGAGGCCGCCGTGGCACAGCTCGACAAGATCTCCAAGAAGGTCAAGGACAAGGAAGAGATCAAGCAGGTCGCGACCGTTTCCGCCAACTGGGACACCACCATCGGCGAAATCATCGCCGACGCCATGGACAAGGTCGGCAAGGACGGCACCATCACGGTTGAGGAAGCCAAGTCCATCGAGACCTCGTTGGAAGTCGTCGAGGGCATGCAGTTCGACAAGGGTTATCTCTCGCCTTACTTCGTCACCAACGCCGAGGCGATGGAAGCCAAGCTGGAAGACGCCTACGTCCTGATCTACGAAAAGAAGATCAGCAGCCTGAAGGACCTCCTGCCTGTCCTCGAGAAGGTCGCCAAGGTTGGTAAGCCCCTGCTCCTCATTTCCGAGGAAGTGGAAGGCGAAGCCCTCGCGACCCTCGTCGTGAACAAACTCCGCGGCACCATCAACGTCTGCGCCGTCAAGGCGCCGGGCTTCGGTGACCGCCGCAAGGCCATGTGCGAAGACATCGCCATCCTCACGGGCGCCAAGTTCATCAGCGAAGACCTCGGCATCAAGCTCGAAGGCATTGAGCTGAGCGACCTCGGCCGCGCCAAGAGCATCGTTGTGGACAAGGAAAACACCACCATCGTCGAAGGCGGTGGCAAGTCCTCTGAAATCCAGGGCCGCGTGAATCAAATCCGCCGCCAGATCGAAGAGACGACCAGTGATTACGACCGCGAGAAGCTGCAGGAACGCCTGGCCAAGCTCGCCGGCGGCGTCGCCGTCATCAATGTCGGTGCCGCCACCGAAACCGAGATGAAGGAAAAGAAGGCCCGCGTCGAAGATGCGTTGCACGCAACCCGCGCGGCGGTCGAAGAAGGCATCGTCGCCGGTGGTGGCGTGGCCCTCATCCGCTGTCTGCCCGCCATTGAAGCCACCAAGGGCTTGAACGAAGACGAGGCCATCGGCATCGGCATCGTCAAGCGCGCCGTGGAATCGCCGTTGCGTGCGCTGGCCTGCAACGCTGGCGAGGAAGGTTCCGTCATCGTGGACAAGGTCAAGAAGAGCAAAGGCAACGAAGGTTACAACGTCGCCACAGGCGAATACGAAGACCTCGTGAAGGCCGGCGTGGTGGACCCGAAGAAGGTCACCCGCACCGCGCTCCAGAACGCCGCGTCCATCGCGGGCCTGCTCCTGACCACGGAATGCCTCATCACCGAGATTCCGAAGAAGGAACCACCGATGCCAGCCGGTGGCCCGGGCGGCGGCGGCATGGGCGGCATGGACTACTAAGTCATCCGCAGTCTCGGAGGAACTGAGAATCGCAGGCGAGGCCGGGCAACCGGCCTCGCCTTATTCGTTTCGGCTGGGAACCACGCCCATTGTTTTCAGCCCGTGGGTCACCCACGAGCGCGACCCCCCAGGTTCGCCACGGGCCTTCTGCGGAAAAAGTGCGGATCGCGTAACCGGAGGCAGAAGACCGTGCAGACGACGGATCGTGGCCGGTTACGCGGTCAACGCCTTGACCGCCGTTTCCAAACTCGCCACGTCAGCCACGTTGAGCATTTGGACGTTCTTGTCAATCCGCTTCATGAAGCCGCTCAACGCGGCGCCCGGGCCGAACTCGATGAAACGGGAGAAGCCCTGCGCCAGCAAGCAGCGCATGGATTCCTCCCAGCGCACCGATGCCGTGACCTGTTCGATGAGGCGGGTGCGAGTTTCGTCCGCGCCAGCGTGAGGTTGGGCTGTGACATTGGAAATCACCGGCACGGTCGGAGCGGAAAACTGCACGGCGGCCAGTTCAGCTTGCAGCTTCGGTTGCGCGCTAGCCATGAGTGGCGAGTGATACGCCCCGGCTACCGTCAGGGGGATGGCGCGCTTGGCTCCCCTGGCCTTCGCCAATTCCACAGCTTTGGCAATGCAGTCCGCTGCGCCGGAGATGACGAGCTGCCCGGGGCAATTCAGGTTTGCCAAGACCACACCTGCCTCGGCACAGACCTCGCGGGCGGGGGCTTCGTCCAAGCCGATGACCGCTGCCATGCCACCCCTCGTGACATCGCAGGCTTCCTGCATGAAACGTCCACGCTGGCGCACCACGCGCAACCCGTCCTCGAAGCTCATCACGCCCGCCGCGGTGAGTGCGGTGAATTCGCCAAGCGAGAGGCCGGCGGTGGCGTCACCTTTGAGCGTTGGCACGCGCGCCTTGAGCAATTCCAAGGTCACCCAGCTCACCAGGAAGATGGCGGGCTGGGCGTTCTCAGTTTTGGTCAACTCCGCCTCCGGGCCGGTAAAGCACACGGAGGTGAGGTCGTGGCCGACGGCGGCATTCGCGCGGTCAAACCACGCCTTGGCGGCGGGAAAGGCCTCCGCGAGGTCCTTGCCCATGCCAACGACTTGTGCGCCTTGCCCAGCGAATAGAAATGCGGTTTTGCTCATAGAAGCGCCAGAGTGAACACGATCCGGCTGCAGAGGGAAAGCCGGGATTTTCAATCACCAACGTGTATCCACCCTTGGAAATCTTCTTTCCAATGCCTCGAAGAAACTAGTATTTCAGTCGGGCGATGAGTCTGCCGTCAGTCCTAGTTTTGATCCCGGCCTCCAACGAACAGGGCCGGATCGGGCCGACCTTGAGTCGCTATGCGGCCCACTTCCGTGATCATTACAGGGGGCAGTTGGAAATCGTTGTCGTCCTCAATGGGTGCCATGATGGCACCTTGGGCGTGGTGCAAGGCGTGGCTCGAGAGTTTTCGAATATCCGCTGGATTATCATTCCAGAACGCGTGGGCAAGGGTGGCGCACTGATTGAGGGGCTTAAACTGGCATCGCAAGCCGAAGTGATCGGTTATGCGGACGCCGATGCTGCTACCGCACCCGAGTCCCTGCTGCGACTTGCGGCCCTATGCCGGGACTACGACTGCGTGGTGGGTTCTCGGCGGGTGGCCGGCTCCGTCATCCACCAACTCCAGCCCAGCCACCGACAGTTCGCGAGCAAGGTGTTCCACATGATTGTCGAAGCGTTGTTCCGGATGGGGATTCGGGACACTCAGTGCGGCGCCAAATTCTTGCGTCGGTCGTTGGCCTTGAAGATCCACGACCAACTGCTCATCGCTGACATGGCGTTCGATGTGAATCTGCTTTACGCTGTCAAACGCGCAGGGGGCACCCTCATCGAGGCGCCGGTAGATTGGACGGACCACATCGGTTCAACTGTGCGCTACTTCCGCACGTCGCTGGTGATGTTCCTGTCGGTCGTGCGTCTGCGGCTCTTCCATTCCCCCTTCTATCCCTGGCTCCGGCCCTTGCGGCCCCTCGAAGCTTGGGTTTACCGCTTGCTGCGCAATCCGCCGCCGCGGAGCAGCCGCATCGCGGGCGGGGCCGAACAGTCGGCCGACCAACCGGGCGGGGGGCGTTAAGCGTTCAGAATTCGCTGGTAGCAATACCACTTTGCAGTCTCGGATGGTTGGCAACGCAACTGTTCGAGGACACCGCATTCGGTGAGCAGCGTCTTGGTCGTCCCGTTTTGCGTTTGCGTCATCTTGCGCGTTTCAGGATTCCAGGTCACCTCCCGTTCGCTGTTGTCCCGGTTTGTAAACGTGAGGGAACGAGGGGAGTCGCTTTTCAGTCCCGCGGTCTGGCGGATGGCGAGACTGAGATGGTCCAGCGCGCCGCGGCTGGCCTGATCCAGTTTGATGTAGTTGCCGATGCCGACGAAGTTCCGCGCGCGGCACAGCGTCAGCGAGCACACGGCGGCCAGCACGATGCCGCCAACCTCCAAGGCGACCAGCTCAAATCCAAGAATGAAGCAGGCGTGGCTTGTGTTCTCTCACTCTGGTTCGGTCTGGTCATTGTGGTCGTTGCTGAGTGCTTTCACTCGCACCGCGCACGCAGTCCCGGTTCGCGTGCCTCCCGCAGCCTTGAACCGGGCCGGCCCATGCCCCACACTCCGCGCCATGCAAGAGACGCTTCCGCTGCGCGTGCCGAAACTGCCGTTCTACCTGTGCGATGCCATTCTGCTGGCCACCGCCTGGTTTATCGTGTGGCAAGGCACACTGCCGCTGGGGCGCTGGGAAATCCTGGGGAGCGTGGTTTGCGTGATGCTCGGGGCCGGCGTCGCGGTGCTGCCGTTCGTGCTGGAATACAAAGCCCTCGCCCGCCTTGCGGAAGCGACCACGCTGGCGAGCGGACTGGCTCAGATTAAACACGCCGAAACCATCGCCGCCCGCATTGCGCAAGCGACGGACAACTGGCAGGCCGTCCACGAGCAATCCGGCAAAACGGCCGCCGCCGCCCGCGAGATCTCCGAGCACATGGCCTCCGAGGTCCGCGAGTTCACCCAGTTCTTGAAGAACACCAACGACAGCGAGAAAGCCACGCTCCGGCTGGAAGTCGAGAAACTGCGTCGGGGCGAAGGCGAATGGGTGCAGATCATCGTCCGGATGCTCGATCACACCTTTGCGCTGTATTCGGCCGGCGTGCGGTCTGGACAGCCGCGGTTGATTGAGCAGTTCACACAGTTTCAGAATGCGTGCCGCGACGCCGCGCGCCGCGCCGGCCTGGTGCCCTTTGTAGCCGCGGCGGACGAGGTTTTTGACCCCAAACGTCACCAGACGCCCGATGGTAAAGCGCCTCCGGGAGAGGCCAAGGTTCGCGAGACGGTCGCCACGGGATTCACGTTCCAGGGGCAACTGATCCGGCCCGCGATGGTGCTGATTCAGACTCCGACTGAAGCCGCTGGCGAAGCCTCCGGCGCGCAAAACCCGTCCGATCCCGCCGCGTCTGACGCCGAAGCGGCGCCGGAGCAGACGTTGCTCTAGCTCTTTGCTGGATCAATCCGGATCGTTTGCCGCAAGCTGAGGAAATGCAGCCAGGTTTCCGTCACGGGGCGACGGTAGATGCGTTCCAGCGCCAACGCATAGAGCCGCAATTGCGGTTCGTAGTTTTTGGCGCGTTCGGCCAGGGCCGCTGGTGGAATGGCGTCGGTCTTGAAATCCAATAGCCATAACTCCTCCGGTCGCAGCACGACCAGGTCGGCCACGCCTTGCACGACCACGATCTCCTCGGCCAATTCCGGGCACGATGCAGCGCCGACGAGGCGGCGGAATTCGTCCGGAGAAAACCGGGCGGTGAAACCCAGTTCGCGCCGCACGAATCCCGCCTGCTCGCGAATGCGCTGACCCAGGGTTGAATTCCAAAAACCGGCCAGGGCCTCAAGGTCCAACACCGCCGATTCCTCCGCGGAGAGTCTGCCCACTTGCACCAGACGCTTCGCCTCAGCCTCCAGTTCAGCCGCGCTTCCTGTCCGTTCCAGCGCGACGTGTTGCAGGAAGTGATGATGCGCCGTTCCAACATCGGCCGCAGAGAGCTGGCGCTTGCGGCGTGATGCGGGCTGCTTTGTTTCTGGAGAAGTCGCCGGGAGCGGGAATGCCTCTGTGGCTTCCTCGGTTTCGGCAAACCGCCGGCGCAGAGCGGTGACCGATGTCTTCGCCGGCTCGCGCGTGGCGGCCAAGTGGGCGTATTGCCACGCGGCGAGTTGCTCGACGCGAGCCCAGAGCCCTTCCGCGTGGATCGTGACTTCGTCTTGTTTGCCTGAGCCCGGCAAGGTGGTGGCTGGATTCGCCGCGCCAGCGCTCAGGAGGGCGGTGGCCCTGCGCCTCTCTGGTGGCACCGCGAGCGGCTCGACCTCACTGAAAGCGCCCGAGGGTTGGCGCACTTTAAAACCTGACGGAGATTCGAGCGGCTCGCGCAGGTTATCGTCTGTGTGGAGGCGCCAGGCGAAGAGCGGGTTTTGGCCCGCCGTGGGAGCGTGATCAGCCAAGCCGCCATTCGCACCAAACCACGGCCAGAGCCAGTCGAGATAGCTGCGGCCCTGGAGCATCTCCGTGAGGCCGAGTTCGCCTGCTTCGCGTTCAAGCCAGCCTGCCGGGACACTGCCACTGAGGAGTAACGTGTCGCGGGCGCGGGTCATGGCCACGTAGAGGAGTCGCAACTCTTCGCCCAGCAACTCCCGCCGCTGCCGCCGGCTGGCCAGCCAGTGGGCCAGGCTCGGATACTTGCGGCCAGTGCTGGGCGCCTGAATGGTCGCGCAAGGGCCGTATTGCTCGTCGAGAATCAGGTCCGCCCGCAGGTCTTGATCGTTGAAACGCTTCGCCAGATCACCAAGCACAACGACGGGGAACTCGAGTCCTTTGCTCTGGTGGATGCTCATGAGGCGCACGGCATCTTCCTCGGCGGTCTGCGCGACTTCGGGCTCCGCCTCGGCGTCCTGCTGCGCCTCGATGAAGCGGAGAAACCGGAACAGACCCTGCCGCCGGAACAGATCGAACTGCTGGGCGAGCGCAAGCAGGCGCTCCACGTTTGCGTGGCGCTGTACGCCGCGTGGTTGAATCAGCAGCCACGACGCGTAATGCGTTTCCCCCAACACCGCGTCAAGGCAACGCGAAAGCGAGCCTTGCCGGGCCAGTCGCCGCCAGCGGTGGTAGCGGTCGAGGAAGGTGGAGACCTTCTCGCGTAGCGGCGCCTCGGCAGGGCGCCGCATTCCTTGATTGAGGAAAGCCGGTTGGCGGTGCTCTGCCGAGTCGCTGCTACGATCATTGGGAGAAAGCTCCCCTGGACTTTGAATCTCATTCCATCTTGCCAGCGCCGTCCAGAAATGACCCTTGGGCAGGGCGAGGCGGATGATGGCCAACTCGTCGAGCGTTAGCCCGACAAGTGGAGAGCGGAGGACGGCGAGCACGGGCAAATCCTGAAGCGGATTGTCCAGCAAATGGAGCAGGTTGAGCAAGTCCGCGATCTCTATACTGTCGAAGAACCCACTGCGGGCAACCTGCAGTGGCACCCCGACTCGTTCGAACTGCTTGGCATAACCCTCGGCCTTGCTGGATGGCGCACGCAACAACACAGCCATGTCGCTGAATTGCACCGCACGGAAAGCCTTCGTCTGGTCGTCCCAAATCTCGTGCCGATCCGCGACCAGTTGCTTGAGCCGCATCGCAACCAGTCGGGCTTCCTTCTCCGCATCCTGCAACTCGCTCAGTTCATCGTCGCTCGCGGTTTCGGCTGCGTCCGTCTTCTGTTTCACTCGGAGATGCAGTTCGACTCGCGGTGTGGCGTTGCCGGCGCGGCTGAGTGCGTGGCGTTCTTCTGGCGCGCCGAAGCGGAGCGCGGCCTCGTCGTCGTAAGCCAGCCCGCCGACCTCCGGTTGCATGAGCGGGCGGAAGACGGCGTTGACGAAATCCAGGATCGCCTCACGACTGCGGAAGTTTTCGGCGAGGGCAATGGTCTGGCCGTCGCGGCCTTCGCGCCAGCGCGCGGCGTAATCGCGGAAAATGTGCGGGTCGGCAAGGCGGAAGCGGTAGATGCTTTGCTTCATGTCGCCGACGAGAAAACGATTCGCCCCGGCGCCGGCGCGGCTCAACGCCTGGATAATGAAATCCTGCGCGGCGTTGATGTCTTGGTATTCGTCCACGAATACGAAGCGGAGCTTTCGGCGTTGTTCCTCGGCGACGGCGGTGGGACGATTCCGCTCGAAATCCCAGAGCAGGCGCAGGGCGAATTGTTCCAGGTCAGCAAAGTCCAATTCGCCGCGCTCGCGCTTGGCGGCGGCGTAGGCCTGGCCGAAGGCACGGGTCAACCGCAACAAGGCCAGCACGTGGTGGCGGCTCCAAGCCCAATCCTCCGCCAGCGGCTCTCCGGCGTTTGCCGACTCGCGATTCGGTGCTTCGGCAGGTTTGGAAACCTGCGCTACGGTTGCGCGCGCTACGGCCAGCGCCGCCAGGAAGCGGGCATCGGTCCAGAAGTTCTTGAGCGGGTCCACCCACGCGCCTTTTTTGCCGCGCGGCGGGTTGCTGCCGATTTCCCACACCTGGCCCGCGATGGTTGCGATTTGCTCGCGAGAGAGGTTGCCGCAAGCGCGCCGGCGTCCCGGAGTGCGGCGGCCCTCCGCCGCTTTGTGGGGTGGTGGGTCCGCATCGGCGCCGTTTGCCAAAGTGCCAGAGGGCTGGCGCACTCCAGGACCTGGCGGAGATACGTCTTCCCATTCCGAAGCCGGCGTTCGTTGCGCGTCGAAGAGCTTCAGGCATTGGCGGGCAAGGTCGTTACCGTGCATGGCGGCGCGGGCCAGCGGTTCAGCCCAGAGTTCTTGCCAGAGAGCGAACGCCGCAGGCAACCAAGCTTGCCAGGCCTCCGGCGCAGGGTTTTCGAAAACGTCAAGCTGGCAGCGAAACCAAGCCTCCGGATCGGGCAGGCTTTGGCTGTAGCGATGGACCTTGAGGACCAGATTCCGCAGAACGCGATCGCGCCCGCCCGCTTGAACCTGGAGAAGTTGCTGGAGCGCGTCGGCGGCGCCGGTGTTGAACTGCTCCTCGATCACGGCCTCCAGAATTTCCGCGGCGAGCAGGCGCGCCTCCGCCTCGGGCAGGACATTTAGTTGCGGATCGAGCTCAAGT
>CAYJNU010000184.1:0-1442 GCA_964371005.1 uncultured Verrucomicrobiota bacterium
GCGGGCCCGCGCAAACCCTCGCGGAGCACCTTTCCTGCCGAACACAACTGGCTGGTAGCCTGTGCTACCCAGAAACGCATCTCCAGTCGCGCTCTGATACCTCGCTATCCCAGGAGCACCAGCATCACTTCGCTTCAGGGCGGGTCAACTGCCGGGCTTCTTGGAGCGCAAGTTGGCATTGCTCCGCGTCCCACCAGTGCCAGTCCGAACCAGTCGCCTGAACAGGGGCGAGCAGTTTCTCGCCTTCCTGTAGTGCCTGAATCGCTTCGACCGTGCGGTTTAACTTCTTCAGCACCATGGCCCGGTAAACGTGCGCCAAGCTTCGGAGGGGAGAAGCGACTTCGCCCTTCTGCGCTGCCTGGAGCAACTCGATGGCACGCGCTGGGTCGCCGGCGTAGAGCTCCGCCATGCCGCCGATCAGACAGGTCCAGCCCGCGTCGTAGTCCTCACGCTTCCGTTGATTGGCCACGGCAAATCTGGCCAGCGCCAGTGCGCGCTCGCGGACTTCCTGAGACAAATCCCGGTCGCTGAGGAAGCACGCCCGGGGGTAACGTTCCGCCCGGGCGGTAGCCTCTCGCTCCGCGGTCGTGCTGTCCGGACTTCCAGAGCCCACCTTCAGGAGCAGGCGGCAGAGCCGTTCGTGATTCGTGCGATCGCCAACCCGGGCAAAAACGGTGCTCATCTGAATTGACAGGCATTGGATCGTACTTTCCTGCTCGGCGGCGTCCCAATCAAACGAGGGATGGTCCAGCGCACGGACGTAAGCATCGCGGCTGGCAGGCCACTTACCCTCCATCGCCAGCGCTTCTCCCTGCGCGAGGTCTTCCCGCACGACTCTCCAGTTCTGTCGCGCAGCGGCCAGCGACTCCACTGTCACGGGTGGCGATACTTCCCGACCCAGGATCAGGCGCTCCGCTTCCGCACGGGCCACCAAGCCAAAGACCACGAAGTGCCATTCGTTCCCTGGCAAGACTCCGGTTTGCTGCAAGCGCTGCAACTGCTGCGAGGCGCGGTCCAATGTCTCTCGGGCAGCGGCGGGCTGGCCGGTTCGGTGCCGGGCCATGGCCCCGAAGCTACAGGCCAGAGCCGCCAGCCGCGGGTCCGCGTGGTGCTCGGCGTCTTGGAGTGCCTTGATGGCTTCAGTCCACCGCCCGCGCCGGTATTCGGCCATGCCCTGAACGACTTGACACCACGTGTGGTTGGCCAGTTTCTGATAGGCGCGGCTTGCGCAATCGAGACCGGTCTGCAAGTGCGCCTGGAAATCGGGGTCAATCAACACCGCCCGGGCGACCTGCATGGCTGTGATCGTGTCCTTGGTATCTCCAAAACGCTGCACAATGCTCGCCCGCAGTTTGCCGCGGACTTCAGGCTGGCCGGCGGCCAGGGCCGCCCCATGAGCAAGTGTGCGCAAGTCGCAATTACAGTCAGCCGCCTCCCAACAC
>CAYJNU010000184.1:1452-13174 GCA_964371005.1 uncultured Verrucomicrobiota bacterium
GACAGCCAGACATAAACCTCCAAGGTATCGCTCCAAGCTCCCCTTCGGCCTAGATTGCGCCCCAGCGGCAGGATGAAGTTCATGGCCGCGACGTTCGTGGGCTCCAGTCGTTCCCGTGCCAGCCGCGCGGCGGCGTAGTAGAGGTCCAGCCCGGTTTCGTTCGCCCCCAGCCGTTCGTCAAACAACGACAGCATGCCCCGCGTGTCCGCCTCAGCCTGGATGGCACGATCACGCTCGTTCCGCATCTGTTGTTCCGCCTGCAACGCCCGATCGCGTTCACGGCTGGCAGCCGCCTCTGCTTTCACCGCCCGCTGCAATCCGGCCAACGCCAACGAAAGGCCAACCAGCAGCGCCAGCGTGACCGCCATCGCCACTCCCACCCCGACCCGATGCCGCCGCGCGAATTTGCGCGCCCGATACGCCGCGCCGGGTGGCCCCGCCAGCACGGGCTCGTGCGCCAAGTGACGCTGGATGTCCTCGACGAGGTGATTCGCCGTCGCATAACGCCGCTGCCGGTCCTTTTCCAATGCCTTCATGACGATGCAGTCCAGATCGCCATGCACCTCCTTCCAATTCGGATTTCGGATTTCGGATTTCGGATTTGGGCCCATCCCCAGAAGCCGCTTCGAGGGTTTGGGCGACTCCGTTTCCTGGATCGTCCGTCGAATCTCATCAAACGGAGCACTGGCCAGCGTCGCCGGGTCAATGGGGGACACTCCCGTCAGCAGTTCATACAAGAGCGCGCCCAGTGAGTAGATGTCGGAGCGCGCGTCAATGTCCTCACCTTTCATCCCCGCTTGTTCGGGGCTCATGTAAGCCGGGGTGCCCACAAACTGGCCCACCCAGGTAACGGTCGCCGGGTCGGTCCGCCGCATCTGCGTCGCCTTGGCAATGCCGAAATCAATGATCTTGGGACAGGGCTGATCGTGCGAGGTGGCGGCAGGGTCGGAAGAAGCGGAGTCCGATTGGTTGGACGTGACGAGAATGTTCGAGGGCTTGAGGTCGCGATGGATGATGCCTTTCTGATGGGCGTGCTGGACGGCATGGCACACTTGCATGAACAGCTCCAGGCGCTGCTTCACGGTCAACCCGTGCTGGCTGCAATACTGCGTAATGGGGACACCCCGCACCCGCTCCATGACGAAATACGGGCGGCCAGTTTCGGTAACGCCAGCGTCGAAGATTTTCGCGATGTTCGGATGGTCCATCAGGGCCAGGACCTGGCGCTCAGCCTCGAAGCGGGCGAGCACCTGCCGCGTGTCCATGCCTGGCTTGATGAGCTTGAGCGCCACCTGGCGACGAACGGGTTCGGCCTGCTCGGCCAGATAGACGATGCTGCAGCCGCCTTCGCCGATCCGTTCGACCAGCGTGTAGTGACCGATCTGATCGCCAGGTTTCTCGGTGGGCGGGAGGTCCGCTACGCTGAAGGGCAAACCGGTTTGAACGGGTGGCGTTTCCGCACTGAGGAACTGGCCAGCAGTTTCGTGGGCACGGAGCAGCGCTTCCGCACGTTGGCGCAGGACCGCATCCGAGCCGCAAGCCCGCGCCAAGTAGTCGGCCCGTTCCTCGGGCGACGTCAGTTCGAGGGCGGCATTGAATAGCTGCTCCAGCCTGGTCAATTCTTCACTCATGACAGGAGCCAGCGACGTAGCTCCTACTTAGTTATCCGCAATCGGCTCCGAAAAGGGGCCAGCGCTTTCGCGAAATCCGAAATCCGAATCTCGAAATCCGAAGCAAATCCGAATTCTCCAATGAACGAAATGCGAAACGGCGCGGCGCGGACGGTCACCGGGGTCGTTTGGAGCATTGCTCCTTCGGGCATTCGGATTTGCTTCGGATTTCGAGTATCGGGTTTGGCTTCACTCCGGCTTCGTGAGTTCTGCGTATAACCAGGCCCGGGCGAAAGCCCAATGGCGTTTCACGGAGCGCTCGGAGATGCCCAGCAGTCTGCCCGCTTCCTCCACGGTCAGGCCGGCAAAGAACCGCAGCTTCACCAGTTCAGCCTTCATGGGGTCCTCGGCGGCCAGCTTCGTCAAGGCTTCATCCATGGCGAGCAAGTGGTCGCCGGGCGTATCCATGGCCAGTTGCACGTCATCGAGACACAACCGCTGCTGCCCGCCGCCGCGACGCAGGCTGCCCTTGCGCCGGGCCTGTTCGATCAAAATGCGCCGCATGGCTTCGGCCGCCGCCGAGTAGAAGTGCGCCGGGGATTGCCAGGGCTGCGTCTCGCCTCGCGACAGGCGCAGGAACGCCTCATGCACCAAGGCGGTCGCCTGCAACGTCTGACCCGGCGCCCTCCGGGCCATCATGTAGCCAGCCAGGCGCCGCAATTCCTCATAGACCGCCGGCAAGACGTCCGCGGCCCGGCCAACCTCCGCCGGGGACTCCTGCACCTCAACTGCATGCTCCCGTTCCATGACCATGTGCTTCGTCCAAAACCAAGCCCGCAAGAACTCAATCAGCAAATCGCGGCGAGCGGGTCCAAGCCCCACGCGGGGGGTGGTTTGCTCCACGTCTGACGGGGCAAAACAGACCAGAAACGGAGTATTGGGTCAATGGCCATTCGGGTGCCGATTTGGCTGGCCCAGATTCAGCCGCCCCCAACGGAGGACGAGGCGACGCGTCGGCGAGGGAGTTGAGTCTCACGCTGCCTTTCTTCGACGGCATCCGCCGCGAACGCCTGCTGACCAGACCGCTCCAGGCCCAGCGCGATTACTTCGGCGCGCACACCCGCGAGCGCGGGGACAAATCGCACGGGGACTTCTTCTCCACCCGCTGGCCCGGCCCAACGATTGCTCAGCGCTTCAGTAGTTCCACGACGATGACGCCGATCGGCGTGCCGATTACGTAACCCCAGATGCCCACCAGGATGCCGGGCAGGACCAGCCGCGGCCAACCAGCCGATACCGCCATCGCTGCCGCGCTCGGGGCGCCGCCCAGGTTCGCGTTCACGGCGACGAGCAGTTCCTCGAGGTTGAACCGAAACAGTCTCCCCCAAAACAACGTCCACCCCAGGTTCACCCCGGCGATGATACCGCAAAAAACGAAGAAGAGCGGCGCCTTCACGAAAACCATCTTCAAGTCCGCCGGCAGCCCGATGCAGAACAGGAACAGGTAGAGCATGTAGGTGCCGAGCTCCTCCGGCCCGTTGATACGCGACAGGGGCCGGTGGAAAACCGTGGCGGCCAGCAGCGACGCGCCGGTGATCAAAACAAACTTGTTGGTGCATACGATCTGAAGCATCTGCAGGGCGAGGGATGCGTGTGAGATATCGCCAAACGCCGGCTCGATCACGCCCCCGAGAAGCCGGGCCACCGCAACCACAATGAACGCCACGGCGAGCGCCTTGCCCAGATCAAGCAGACCGATGCCTTTGCGTTGCCAGTGCCGGGCGGCCAGGGTCTCGGCTTCGGCCCCGTCAGCCTCCGCCGAGTGCGGGTGCGGATAGTGGCGTCGGAAGAAGGCACTGCCCGCGGCGGTCAGCAGCGCGATGAACAAGATGGCCATGACAAAGTTATCCGCAACGATCAGCGGATCGGACACGCCAGCGCGCACGTCGTAGCTGGATTTGACGGCCATGAAGTTCACCGCGCCGCCGATGTAGCTGGCGGCCATCATGCCGGCGGCGTGTTCGAGATCGGGCGACGCGATCTGGCTCTTGAGCAGGAACACGGCGAGCGCCGTGCCCGCAAGCGTGCCCAGGGCGCTGAGATGAAACGCCAGAAAGAGCCGTCCCGTGGAGCGAATGATTTGAAGGGCGTTGGCGCGGAACAGGAGGAGCGGAATCGCCAGCGGCACGAGGTAGTCGTCCACGAAGTTGTAGGCGGGTGACTGGGCGGGCACGAGTCGCGTATTCGAAAGCATCATCGCGATCAAGAGGGCGAGCACCGGTCCGCTCAACTTGGCGGCCCATTTGTAGGTCTGCTCCAGCCAGATCGCCAGCGCCGTGCCGGCAACAATCAGCGCCCAGAGCGTCCAGATGTCGTTGGGAGAAATCAGCGAGGTCATCGGCGTCGCGGCAGGATCATGTTGGCCAGATTCACAGCATGTGGTTTCCCGCGGCGGTCAGTGAGGATGATGAGATGCTCATCGTCGTAGAGCCCGGGCGGCATCGCGAAGACCTGGCGGTTCACCGGGGTCAACCGGTAGTCCACCATGTTTTCGGTCATGGCATACAGGTGGCCGTGTCGGGCGCTGATCACGAGAGGGATGAACCTCGGCCCGAAGCTGCCCAAGTACGCCCGCCATTCGCGCGGAATCTCAGGCGGATGCGACGCCACACGCACGAACTTCTGCGTGCCCACGCTGAACCCTGTGACCTGCCCTGCCACATCGCGTTCGAACTCCATCGCCGCGGCATCGTGCATCCGGCTGTCGGCGAGAAAACGCTGTGGAGCGACCGGTCGGAGCTTCACCGGTTGGCCGGACAGGTTGGCCTCCAGCCGCCCGTCCGTCACCTTGAGGCTCGCCCAATAGCTCTGCGATTCGTAGTTACCAGCGAACGCAGCGAGCGCCTCGGTGGACAACGGGATCGTACTGGGAACGACCGGCAGCTTCACGCCGCGCTTTGCTTCGAGCATCAGACTGAGCGTGAGGTTCGCCAGCCGGGTGATGCGCGCGTTGACGATGTCTGCGTTTCCGAGCACGACCACGCCAAGCTTCACCTCCGGCAGAAACGCCACAGAAGTTGAATGCCCGTAAACGGCGCCGTTATGGCGGACGACCTTGAAGCCCTGGAGATCGCCGATCCCGAAGCCGATGCCGTAGCCGTCGGTCGCGCCGGTCAACTGCGGCGTGAACATCTGGGTGAGCGTCTCTGGTTTGAGCAGCCGACCGTTGGGCGACTGCCCGTCGGCGGCGAGCATGGACAGAAACCGGGCCAGGTCGTCCGCGGTGGTGAAGAGGTTGCCGGCCGGAATCGTGCCCAGGTCGAACACCGGACAACGCTCCCGAATGAAGCCACCGTGTCCATCCGCCACCTGCAGCCAGGAACCGACGAGCCGACCACGCGGCAGTCCCTTCCGCAGCCACGCCGAACTTGTCATGCCCAGCGGACCGAGGATGTGCTCGCGCTGGTAGCGCTCGAAGCTTGTGCCCGAAACCAGTTCCACCACCCGCCCGGCGATGCTCGGCCCGACGTTCGAGTACCGGGTCTTCGTGTTGGGCGGATTCACCAGCACGGTTTGTGGCACGCTGGCGATGGTGCGAGCCAATCCCGGTTCGCTGTCGTCCAGGTAACCACCCACAGGTGCTTCGCGAATCATACCTGAGCGATGGCAGAGGAGCTGGCGCAAGGTGACTGGCGGGCGATCCGGGAAAGGACTCACCGGGAGCAGGTCATGTCCGTAACGTTCCAGCGGCGTGTCGAGGTCCAATTTGCCCTGCTCCACCAGTTGCATCACGGCGAGGGCATTGAAGAGCTTCGAGATCGAGCCGCAGCGGAAAATACTGTCGCGCTTGGCTTCGCCGAACCCTGCGGCATGGACGGTTTGTTGGTCGTCCACCAGCGCGATCGCGTTGCCAGGGATGTCCCACGCGGTCATTTCTTCGCGCACGGCTTTCTCCAATTGCCGGATCGTGCCGGCGTAATCGGTTGCCGGTGTCGCCGCCCAGGCGGATTGGAGAATGAGCAAGAGCAGCACGGCAACGCCCGTGAGCGCTGACGTTTTTCGCAGCAGGACATTCATGGCAAAACAGGCATCAAAGGTTCACAACCGTCACCGCGGCGACTCGTCTCTGACCGGCCATCCCCTGCGACGCCGAGGCACGCCCGCCGCAAATCACGGCTGCGCGATCTCAAGAAGACCAGACGCGTCGATGCTGTAAAGCGCCAATTCGGAGAATGCTCCGCACTTTGCCATTGGCAGTGCTGGAGGTTATTCGGTACAAGAGCCGATGGTTCATCGCCGAGCAATCGCCAAATCTGAACGGCATCCCCATGCCCCAGCGTGCGTCAGTGAAGACACCATGAAAATGAGTCAGCGTTTTGGAACCGGCACCGCAACGCAGAGCGCGCCGTCACACCGTTGGCAGGGGCTTCGGCTGCTGCACGCGACGGCCGTCGGGGTGACGACAGCGGCCAGCCTGTTCGTAACGAACGCTTCGGCGGCCACCAACCTGCCCGCCTACTATGCGCATCCGACCGCGCTGGACGCGCAAGGCGTCATTGCCCCTTGGTATCCGGGGCTGAACGGCCAACTGGACGAGCGCCTGAACATCGCGGTGAACGTGCTGAAGCGCTACCCGTGGGTGGGCCAACCCAAAGCTGTGATGGCGGCTCCGGATTTCGTCTATAACTCGCATTGGAACATCCAGCCCGACGGCCCCATTCTCATTCCTCCCACGACCGACTGGATGTGCGGGGACTTGTGCCAGCGCGCCTGGAGCACCGTGAAGGGATTGACCGCCTATTACCAATACAGCGGCGACCCGATCGCGTTCATCTACATTCCGCTCACCGTGGATTACATTCTCGACTACGGGTTGACCGACGAAACGGCCGCCTGGCCGCTGTTCCCCATTAGCACCCCAACGAAGGGCAAGGCTTACGGCAGGTGCGATCCAACCGGACGCAATCAGCTCGATCTCTGCGCCATCACCGGCATCGAAGTGCTCCGAGCCCACAAGCTGACCGGCAACCCCCGCTACTTGAAGATGGCACAGCACTGGGGCGACGTGTTCGCCGCGAAGTGCCAACTCACCGATCCCACAGTTGCCCCGTGGAACCGCTACGTGGACCCCTCGGTGGTCGGCTGGTCCGACGTGTTGACAGGAACCACGTCCGTCATCGTGGATTTCCTGGATGACCTGATCAACCTCGGCTACACGGGGAAAGACGGGCAGATCGTCAAGGCCCGCGACGCGGGGCGGCGTTTTCTCAACGAGCAGATGCTGCCGGCGTGGTGGGTCAACGACACGTGGGGCCGGACATACTGGGACTGGGACAATCCGATGATCTGCGGGATGGCGTCCATGTGCGCCGACCACATCATGGAGTATCCGCAAGCCTATCCCAACTGGCGCACTGACCTGCGAAACGTGTTGTCGCTCGTCTGGAATCGCAACTGCGCAGACCCCGCGTCGCGCGGAGACACCTATAGCGGCGCGTGGGCGTTTCCCGAGTCATCGGTCTGTTGCGGCACGTCGCTCTCGTATAACCAATACACCGCCGGCCCCACCCTGCTCCGCTTCGGCGTGGTGGCCGACAGCGCATGGGCGCGGGAGATTGGGCGACGGATGATGCTCATGGCCACTTACGACAGTCTGCCCAACGGCGTCGTGAAAGACGGACTGCTGGGCGAGTCGGTGGCCACCGGAGAGTGGTCGAACCTCGCGCATCCCTGGCCGCTGTGTCAGGTAATGGAGGCGATCGCCTGGTTGCCGCGCGAGTTTGGTCCGAACCGGGAGAACCACATCGTGCGTTCTTCGTCGGTCGTCAACGAAGTCCGCTACGAAAAGGGCCGCATTCAATACTCAACCTACGACGCACCCCAAGGCGTGCTGGAAGTCTTGCGCCTGGCCTTTCGCCCCACCCTGGTCCAGGCCGACGGCCGGCGACTCAAGGAGCGACCGGAGTTGAACGCGCCTGGTTACTCCGTTGAACCACTGCCCAACGGCGACTGCATCGTCTCCATCCGACACGACAGGCGCAAACGCATCCTGGTTGAAGGCGACGATCCACAGGAAGTCGCGGACGATGCCTCCTTCGCCTTGGCCGGCGGGTGGACAACCATCAAGGATGCCGCAGCCTACGGCGGCTCCTTCCAAACTGCCGAGAAAGCTGGCAGTTCACTGACATTCAGATTCAACGGCAACCAGCTTCGTCTGTTGGGGACGGTGGGACCAGGAGGCGGTTGGGCAGATGCCTTCATTGACAGCGTGAAGGAGCCAACGTTGGTCGAGTGTTGGAATCCATCCGTGCGGCACCAGCGACCAATCTTCGTGAAGAAAGGTCTGACAAATGGTCCGCATGAGTTGAAGCTCGTGGTACGCGGCGAGAAGAACCCGCTGGCGCACGACACGAAGATCGGAGTGGATGCGGCCCAATACTCGCACGCAACCGGCGTCGCCGGGTTTGGCTCCGGCAGCGGGCCAAAGGAACCGCAGCGGCTGATCATGGGCTACACCGGTCGTCATGACTTTGTTGACTCCAACCGCCATGCCTGGCGGCCCGGCACGGAATTCGTGACCCGGTTGGGATTCGGCGTGGACACGGTCGCCCGGACTTGGTGGTCACGCCGACGCAGCATGTACATCGGCGGCACGAAGGACGAAGAGATTTACCGCTACGGAGTCCACGCCTCGAACTTCTGGGTGAACTTGACCGCGGCACCCGGCCGTTACCGTGTGCGGCTGCACTGGGCGGACACGCCCGAAACACCGTGGATGGAGCGCGAAGGCAAGTGGGAAGCGGTCTCGCGCCCGACCACCGTAGCAATCAACGGTACGACGGTGATCGAGGAATTGAACGTGCGGAAGGAAGCGGGAACATTCCAGGCCTGCGTCCGCGAGTTCCCTGATATCGGACCGCAGAACGGCATCATCGAGTTGCGCTTCACGTCCACCCCGGGCCACGAAGCCATGATCCAGGCGATTGAACTGCTGCCGCAGGAATGAAATGCGTTGCGATCACGTCCTCGCTGCCAACCGCAGCGCGAAGTGGAACATCCAGCCGCAGGCTCAATTCAAGACCTGAATCCGCGCGTTGCGAATCTGCACGTGGTCACCACCGCGGCTCAACTCCTGGAAGCCAATGTGCCCGCGACGTGGACGATCCTTGATCGGCGGTGCGTCGCGACCGTCGTGACGCTTCACGGTTTGAGCCTGCTCGCCAAGCTTGATGTCCTGGATCGTCTCGCCGTTGAGCACGACCTTCAGTCGATCTCCTCGGAGCGCGATCCGGTAACGATTCCATTCCGTGGGCCGGTAAACCTGTCGCGTAGGTGCGACGGCACGGTAAAGACCGCCCGTCAGTTCCGAATCCGTCGCCTTCGGATTGTAACGCACATCGGCCATTTGCAGTTCCAGGCCGTCGAAGGCCGGGTCACCGCTCATCGGGGCCCGCAGCGCGCAACCGCTGTTGCCGCGCTCACCGAGCTTGAACTCGAATTCGAGGATGAAATCGCCGTATTCCTTCTCGCTCATCAGCCACGTCCCGCGCGGCTCGCTGCCCTGGAGGACGCCGCTCTCGACCCGCCACACTGCGCCCGTGGGAGCAGGCTTGCTCACGTCATCCCAGGCACGCACGGTCCAGCCTCCGGGAATGCCGTCCGTGGGGAAGAGCGGAACGAAGCCATCGGCATCGGCGGCGAATGACGGCCCCGACCCGACCAGACCAACCCAGATCGAAGCGACTGCACTTAGAATCTGCCTGTTCATATGCGCCGGGACGGTAAGCCGGTCGCCAACCCGTCGCAACTGCCGAATCCTTTGGTTGCTTGCGGTGCGTCCGCCGTCTCGGCGGCGGCGATGGTCGGGTTCCTGGTCTGGGAACTGCGCGTGGCTCATCCCGTGGTGGACCTGCGCGTCCTCAAGAACCGCAATTTCGCCACCGGTCCGGCCCTGATCACGATGGTGGGCGTGGTGCTCTACGTGACCTCGGCAGCGCTCCCGATCTATCTGCAAACCCTCATGGGCTACACCGCGCTGGGTAGCGGGCTCACGCTCAGTCCGCGCGGCGTGGCGGCGTTCCTCACGGTGATTGTCGTGGGGCGCTTGGTCAGCGTGGTGCGCAACCGCTACCTGCTGCTCACCGGCTTTGTCCTGGTGGCGATCTCTTCGTTCATGCTCGGACGGATCAACCTTTCCATCGACATGGCCAACGTCATCTGGCCGAGCGTCGTCAACGGCATCGGCATCAGCTTCATCTTCGTGCCGCTGACAACTTCGGCGGTGGCCTATTTGCGGCAGGACCAGACGGGCAACGCGTCCGGTCTCTACAACCTGATGCGCAACATCGGCGGCAGCTTGGGCATCGCCTTTGTGGCCACGATGCTGGATCGCGGCGCCCAGACCCACCAGGCGTATCTGGTCGCCCACACCACACCGTACGATCCAGCCTTCGTCCAAGCCGCCGTGACGGCGAAAGCCGCCTTCGCCATGCACACCGACGCCGTCACCGCCGCGCTCCAGAGTTATCAGGCGATCTATACCCGCGTGCTGCAACAAGCGAAGCTCTGGGCGTTTGTGGACAACTTCCGGCTTTTTGGCGTGCTGACGCTGGCCTGCCTGCCGTTCATCTTCCTGATGAAGCGGATTCCACGCAGTCCCTCCAAGCCGCCTGTTGACCCGCATTGAGTTTGAACCGCTGTGAATCCGCCGAGTTCATCCTTCGTCTGTGTTTGGCGTGGGCGCCGTTTTCCGTCGCCGCCCGCCAATGGTTTGAATAGCTTCTTCACATGAGATTCGCGTCCAACGGGGTTGGTGTCGTGGGCGTGCTGTGCGCAGCGCTGCTGGTTGCGTGCGGCAGGCAGTCTGCCTCCCGCACCGCCGGAGCCGCTGACGTGGCAGCGGTGACCGTCAGCCTTGTCCAGGCCGCCGTGCGCCCGATGGAACGCACGCTCCGAGTGGTGGGCACGCTGCAAGCGCACGACGAGGCCACCGTCGCCGCCCAGGTCGCCGGGCAGATTGAGAAAACTATCGTGGACCTCGGTGACCGTGTCACGGCTGGCCAGGAGCTGGCGTTGATTGATACGGCTTCCTACGATGCGTTCGCCCACCAGGCCGCCGCCAATCTCGCCAAGGCCAAAGCCAGCGCCGCCAACGCCGCGCAAACCCTCAAGCGTGTGCAGCAACTCCAAAAGGACAAGATCGCCTCCAGCAGTGAGTTCGATCAGGCGGTCGCCGAATCCGAGCAGGCGCTCGCTGAAGTCAAGGCCGCTGAAGCGGCGGAAGCCATCGCGCAACTCAATCTCTCGCGCTCGCGTGTGAAGGCGCCGTTTGATGGCGCCATCGCGGAGCGCGTCGCGGATTCCGGCGATTACGTGAGCGTCGGCACGCCGATCATCCGGCTCGTGAAAACCGACCCGCTGCGTCTGCGGCTCGATGTGCCGGAACGGGAGTCTTCCGCGGTGCGCGTTGGCCAGAGTGTGCAAGTTTCGGTGGAAGGCGATACCAACGTGCATTCGGGCAGCATCACGCGCGTGTCCCCGGCCATCCGCCAGGCGGACCGCATGCTGCAGGTGGAAGCCGATGTGCCGAATCGGGGCGGGCTGCGCGCCGGTTTGTTCGTACGGGCGCGGATTGTCGTGAACGAACACGAGGCGGGCTTGAGCGTGCCAGCCAATGCGCTTGTCACTTTCGCCGGCATCGAGAAAGTCATCGTCGTCCAGGAAGGCAAGGCGCTGGAGAAGACGGTGGCAACGGGCCGGCGGGGGGAGGATTGGGTGGAGATTCTCTCCGGCCTCACGGCTGGTGAAACTGTGGTGCTGGAACCGGGCGGGCTGCGCACGGGCCAGGCGGTGGTGGCCAAGGCGGCTGGCGAAGTTGCGCCGTGATGCGAAACTCAAAATCCGAAGTTCGAAATCCGAAGGAAGCTCGAATGACGAAACACAAAGGAAATCCGAGCACCGAAACCTGGGGCATCTGGGTCCAGAGCCCAGTCCGTCGCAGCCGCGAGAGGTTTGGAATGACCTTTTCGATGCCGCGCCAACGTCTTGGGCAGCGGGCGCCCCCAGGCCCGGGGGGTGGCCGGGCCGCACAACGGGCGGGGGGGGGGGGGGGG
>CAYJNU010000184.1:13184-14407 GCA_964371005.1 uncultured Verrucomicrobiota bacterium
GTCCAAGACGCTTCGCGCAATCAGGCGCCAAGCATGGCAGATTCCGGACTTTGGGTTTCGAGCTTCCTTCGAGCTTCGGATTTCGGATTTCGGTTTTAGCCCGCTCGATGCAAAAGCTCGCCGAAATCTGCATCCGCCGACCGGTCTTCGCCTCGATGATCGTGCTGACGCTGGTGGTCGTCGGCGCGGCGGGCTACTTGAACCTGGACGTGGATCGCTTTCCGTCGGTGGACCTGCCCACGGTGCGCGTGTTCACGCGACTGCCCGGCGCGTCGCCGGAAGAAACGGAATCGCAGATCGCCCAGCCGATCGAGGAAGTCATCAACACCATCGAAGGCATCAAGGAACTCCGCTCCATCAGTGGCTCGGGTTCGTCGTTTACCGTCGTGACGTTCGAACTGAACCGCAACATTGACGTGGCGGCGCAAGATGTGCGCGACCGCGTGGCCACCGTGGTGCGCGATTTACCGCGTGACATTGACCCGCCTTCCATCGCCAAGTCCGACCCGGACCAGTCGCCGATCCTGTCTCTGGCGCTTACCGGCGACCGCTCGCGCCGTGAGTTGACCGAGATTGCCGACAAGATCGTCAAGCAACACATCGAACGCGCGCCGGGCGTGGGCCAGGTGGATTTGATCGGGGACTTGTCCCGCGCCATCAACGTCTGGGTGGACGCGGACCGGCTCGCCGCCTACCAGATCCCGATCACCGCCGTGCGCGACGCCGTCGAGCGCCAGAACGCGAACACCCCCGGCGGCAATGTGACCACGGACCTGCGCGAGCAGACCCTGCGCACCATGGGTCGTGTCACCGATCCGAAGGCGTTTGACGACCTGGTCATCGCCACGCGCAACGGTTCGCCGATTCGCGTGCGGGACATCGGCTTCGCCGAAGATGGAACGAAGGAACAGCGCTCCATGGCCCGGCTCAACGGTGTGCCCACGGTGTCGCTCGACATCATCCGCCAGTCCGGCGCGAACACCGTCGCCGTGATCGAAGGCGTGAAGGAACGGTTGCGCGCGCTGGAAGATCAGTTGCCGGCGGACGTGAAGGTGCAGGTGATCCGCGATCAGTCCCGCTACATCTACGAGGCCCTGCACGAGATCAACCGGCACCTCATCATGGGCAGCATCCTGGCCTGCCTGGTCGTGCTGCTGTTCATGCGCAACTGGCGCGCCATGATCATTGCCGCGGTCGCCATCCCCACGTCCGTGATCGCCACC
>CAYJNU010000185.1:0-14389 GCA_964371005.1 uncultured Verrucomicrobiota bacterium
GAGACGGTTTGCCGGACCTGGTTGTGAATTCGATCTGGGGCAAGGTGGTTTGGTTCAAGAACGTGGGCACGCGGCGTCAGCCGAGGTTGGCCGGGGCGCAGCCGGTGGAAGTCGAATGGGACGGCCAGCAGCCCATGCTTGCCTACGGCTGGTTGCGTCCCGAGGGCAAACCGTTGCTGACCCAGTGGCGCACAACACCAGTCGTAGTGGATTGGAACAAAGATGGGCTCGTGGATTTGGTGATGCTGGATCACGAAGGTTACCTTGCCTGCTTTGAGCGAGCGAAACGTGCCGGGGTGACGGTGTTGCTGCCGCCGAAGCGCTGCCTTCATGATGAGCCGGGCCAACCGCTCCGCTTGAACAGCGGCATCGCCGGCAAGAGCGGTCGCCGGAAGCTGTGCGTCACCGATTGGGATGGCGACGGGCGGCTTGACTTCCTTCTGAACTCCGCCAACGCAAATCTCCTGCGTCAGACCGGTGCCTGGGACGGTCGGTTCTTCTTCCAGGATTTGGGGCCACTGTCGGGGCAAAACGTCGAAGGCCATGACGTCAGCCCCACGACGGTGGATTTCAACAACGATGGCATCCCGGATTTCCTCGGCGGTGCGGAGGATGGCCGATTTTATTACTTGCACAACCCGAGGACGAAGTGATGCCTGAGTTGCTTGAGTGTCGGTGGGAAGCCCGCGAATCACGCGGATGCCCACGAAGGATTTGGCCAGGCGTCGGCTGGATTGTCGCGGTCTGGTTCACGTGCTCGCTGGTGGCGTTCGGTCAGTCGAATGCATTGCGCGCTGAAGCAGTGGCGGCGCGACTGGACGCCGTCAAAGAGACGTTGGCCAGCCAAGTGGCGGCTCGTTTGCGAACCAACGTCGTGGGCGGCAATTACACCACGGTCTGGCGACAGTTTGAAGACGCGGCGATCGCGGCGTTGGGTGAGTTGTTGCCCCGGCAGATTGCAGGACTGCGCGACGCGGACCTCGATCGAGGGACATCCGGCCGCGAGAAGAACCGGCTGGCGGATCTGGCGATTCGTTGCCCGGATGGGCTCATTGAGATTTCCATCAAGGCCGCGCGCAACTCGGCCAACCCGGAGAACGATCTGGGCACGTTCCGCGAGCACCCAAACCGGAAGAGGCTCTTTACCGCGTCGTTCACACTCTGGGTGCGCTACGATGACGCGGATGGCAAGCTTCAATGCGACCGCGTGTTCTTCGACCGCTCGTGGCGATTCGTGGGGAAGTCGTCCCTGGTGGACGGGGTGAAGTATCGCAAGAAAGACGGCAACATGCGCCCCAAGTCCTGGGCGATGTTCGAATCCGGCGAAGCGTTCTGGAGCACAGAGGGTGAGTTCGAGGCGGCGGTGAAGCGGGCGGAGCTTTACCGCGCCAACGAGCTCATCAAGCAATACCTCGAGGACCTGAGTGAGAGCGATCAGCGCCTGCTCCACGAGAAGCTCAAGCGGCAGTTCGCCGAGCCGGCGGCGTCGAAGCCGAACTTGCGTTAGCCCTGGACGACAATGCGAGCCGCTGAGTAACGGTCACTCGACGGCGCGGTCTTCTTACGGTCTTCGGCAGCGGACAAGCGCCGCCGCCCACGACCAAGAGCGCCGGCACCGATGGTTCGGGGATGGGTGTGGCGTTCACAGCGAAGTGCGCAGCCTTCTGTTTTCATGTGCGAGTCCTCTTGCTCCGCGGGTGAGAGTGCCGCCAGGGCCTCGCGGGCGCAAGGGGGAAAACAGGGGGAAAACAGCAGGGGGAAAACAGCAGCCCGCGGCCCGCGGGAACGCTCTGGCACGCCATCGTGCGTTGTGCTAGCCTTCGCTCCCTTATGGCTGTTCAAAACCGCATCGTCAAAGTTCAGAAGCGCAATCGCGCACTCGTCACCTTCGATGGCGATCGCATTCGCCGCGCGATCCTGAACGCCGCGCAGTCCATCGGCGGTTTTCGGCAGGATCATCTGCCGCTCATCAACGGACGACTGTTCGATGCCTGTGGCAACGACGAGCTGCTCGCGGATTTCCTGGCCGATGCGGTGGTGATTTGCCTCAACTCCGACCCGCACCATCTGATCACGAACTTCCCGCCGACGATTGAGGTCATTCAGGACGACGTGGTGCATGTGCTGCGCTGCTACGGCTTCCAGAATACGGCTGACGCTTACGAGTGCTATCGCTGGGGACGGCACTGGTTGCGCGAGCGTGCGATCACGGTGGAGCAGTTTCGTGGAAACGGTTTTCCCAAGGCGCACATCGAACAGAATCTCGCTTGGAATCGCCAGCACGGCTGCGACACGGTGGCCGGCTTGAACGAGATCGTGCGCCGGGGCCGACTGAAACCGCTGGTGGACGACTCCATCGCGACCTATGAGGCATCGCTCGACGAAGCGGCGCGCAAGGTGATGGCGCGTCTGAACGCCGGCGATCCGCTGCGGATGATGTGGGTTAGCGGTCCCAGTTCTTCGGGCAAAACCACCACGACCGTGAAGTTGACCGAACGCCTGGAGCGGCAGGGGTTGCGTTTCCTCATGCTGAATCTGGACGATTACTTCTGGTCGCTGGTCGAGCACCCGACCGATTGGATCAACGACCGCAATTACGAGACGCCGGAGGCGCTGGACATCGAGTTGCTCAATCGTCACCTGGCCGATCTGCTGGCGGGCAAGACCATCGAGAAGCCGATCTACAGCTTCATGGAAGGCCGGCGCGTGGGTAGCAAGCCGGTCAAGCTGGAGCCGGGGCAGATTCTCTTGCTCGACTGTCTGCACGGCCTTTACCCGCCCATCACCGAAGGCATTGAGGCGCGGGCGCAGTTCCGGCTTTACATCGAGACGTTGAACGCGCTTTACGAAGGCGACGGATCGACCCAGCGCCTGTGCAAGTTCACGGACGTGCGGCTCGTGCGCCGGATGTTGCGGGACATGAAGCATCGCAACCACCGCCCGCTGCTGACCATCCTCCACTGGCATTACGTCCGGGCAGGAGAGCTCTTCAGCATCATTCCGCTCATGGGTCTGGCGGACCATGTAGTCAACGGCGGGTTTCCTTTTGATCTGCCGGTGCTCAAGCCGTATTTTGCCGGCCCGGAAGGCCATCTGCCCAGGCCGGAGGAGTTCGCGCCATACCGCGGCTTCCTGGACGCCGGGATTCGCTACGAACGCGTCAAAGGGTTATTGGAAGCGGTGGAAGGTGTGGATGCCGCAACGGCGCAGCAGGTGATTCCAGGCGACGCGGTGATCCGCGAATTCATCGGAGGAAGCACGATCAAGATTCCCCACAACGTTTTGGGCTGGGGACGGGGTGCGAGTCAGCGGCGCGCGGTGCGCTGGGGGGCGACTCGCACCACGCTGGCGACTGGCACCTCGACGGCGGTCTGGCGACCGAGAAAATCCAGAAGCACCAGCACGCGTTGGCGGCTGGGGAGGGCCTGTTTGACAACCGCCTCCAACCCATGGAACGCCCCGCCGGCGATCCGCACGGCATCGCCGGGCGAGAAACCGCTTGGTATTTCGCGGACTTCCTCTTCGCCGATCGCGGCGCGCAGGTTCGCAATAACCTCGTCCGGAATGGTTGGCCACCGGTCGGCGAAATGAACGACGCCCGCCACGCCCGGCGCGTGATGCACGATGCGCAAGCTGGCGCGCCACTCGAACCGGGCAAACAAGTACCCGGGAAACAACGCCTCGGTGACCCAGACAGTGCCTTGGCGGGTGGCCCGACGGAAGCGAATGCGCGGGAGCAACACGGCGATCTCGGGGAGTTGCCGCAGATGGCGCGCGGCGATGTGCTCGCGCTTGAGTTGCGAACGCACACAAAACCAAGCGGGATCGTTTTGAGGCGTAGGGAAGGCGGCGCTCACATTTCACGGAACGGCCGACCGGGTCGGGCCGTGGGCACAGCGCCTAGGTCTTGGTGGTTTTCGCCGGCTTCGAGTAGTAGTCCTTGTACTTCGAGTAGTAGTAGTACTCGCCGACGTTTGGATTGACCGCGTTCAATACGATGCCCAGAACGTTGACGTTGCGTTGATAGAGCAGGTCGAGCGCAGCGCGGGCCACCCGAGCGGAAGTGTGCTGTGCGCGAATGACGAACACGACGCCTTGAACGTATGGCGCCAGGCTGGTGACATCATCGGCCGCCATCACGGGGGCGCTATCAATGATGACGTAGTCGTACTTGCCGGACATTTCCTTCAGCAGTGCGGGCACGAACGGCTGAAGGAAAAGCTCGCCGGATTTGTGCGTGATGGAACCGCAGGGAATAATGGAGAGATTCTCCACCTTGGTGGGTTGAACAGTCTCGGTCCAAGTCTTTTCCTGGCGGAGCACCTCGGAGAAGCCGGGCGTGGATTCGGCCTTGAGCCGGCGATGGATCACGCCCTTGCGCAGATCGGCATCAATGAGGAGGACTCGCGAGCCCGCCTGCGCCATCGTGATGGCGAGGTTGGAGGTGGTCATGGACTTGCCGTCGTTGGGAATGGAACTGGTGACCAGCAGCAGGCGAGGCCGCACATCGCCGTTGTTTTGGGACATGAAGAGCAGCGAGGAACGCACATTGCGATACGCTTCAACGAAGGCGTGGCGGGTGTCTTCGGGCGAGATCAACTGCATCTCGGTCTTGCGGGGCGCACGCTCGCGGGGAATCTGGCCGATGACCTGTTCCTCGAAGTGGTCGTGCAACTCGATAAGCGAGTTCATCCGGTCGTCAAACCGGTCCGTCAGGATGAGGAGACCAATGCCCAAGCCCAGACCGATCAGCCCGGAGATCAGCAGACTGATGGCGAGGGTGGGGCGATCCGGCTCGGCAAGAGACGCCTTTTCGAGGACGGTCACGGTTTCGGGCATGATGTCCTTGTCCACGCCGACAGCTTGCATGGTCTTGAGAAGTTGGTCATAGAGGGTCTGCACGCGGGCAATGTTCGAGCGGATTTTCTGGTAGCGCGCCATCTTGGTGCTGATGTCGAGAGATTTCACCTCCCAATCCTTGGCCTCGCGAGCCAGGTTTTGGATCTGCAGTTGGAGTGAGCTGCGCCGATTGTCGAGTTGCTCCACACTCTGCTGCTTGAAAATCTCCAACAACTGCTCCTTGCGGTCGATATCCTCGGTCATCGTCACCATTTTGGGATGCTTCGGGCGGAGTACCTCAGCGAGTTGCGTTTGTTCGGCTTTGAGAAGTTGGATTTGCTGCTTGACCTTCAGATACTCGGAGTCGGCCTTGAAGAAGTCCACGACCTCCCGGCCATCCGTTTTGATTGTATCGGATTTTGTGCCCGTGACGATGCCCTGCTGCTGCTGGCGCTCGAGGTTTTGCTCCAGGTTCAGCATGTTGAGCAACTGGAGTTCGGATTGGAGCGCGGCCAGTTGGCGGTTCAGTTGCACGAGGTAGGCGCCGGCGCTGTTGCCCTGTTCCTGAAGAAACACGATGCTGTTAGTGGCTTGGAATTGGAGCAGTTCATCCTCGCCGGCCTTCAACTCTTTTTCCAGGCGCAGCAGCTCATCTGTAATGCCGGCGACCGTGGTGTCCGTACTCTTGGCCCGCATCTCCTTCTTGAGGTTGACGTATTCCTCCATCACGGCGTCCAAGTAGGCCCGCGTGTAACTCTGATCGGAGCCGGTTGCGCGGAGGTTGAAAATGCTGGTCTTGGGCGAAACTCCGATCTGCAGCTTCACCTCACTGGGCAGAAGATCCGGGCGATCGGTCTGCACGCGCTGCCCGGCGCGGGCGAGCACCGTGCCGCTCTGCATCAACGCCACCTGGGTGCCGAGGAAGTTGCTGAGTTCTTCAATGTAGCTGGCGCCGGTCTGGATCTGAAGTCGGACGTTCACGATCATCCTGCCGAAACTCGCAAAAGAGGGCGGCGCGTTCCAGAGGATCAACGAGTGTACGCCCATCGCCAGCCCGGCCATAAGCGGCAGTACCCAGAAGCGACGGCGAAGCAGACTCCGATAACGCTGCAAGGCGGTGAAAAAACGGGCGCTGCGTACAGAGCGATTTTCGGGAGCGGGTTGTGGATACTCGTTCATCGGTGACTACCAGTTGACCATGCGCGCGGGAACAATGATGAAATCGTCTGGTTTGAGGGCGACGTCCTGCTCGGTCTTCCCCTCTTCGAGGATCTCCACCATGTTCAGTTCGACGTTCTCCTTCTGGCCGTCGGCCAAAGTGCGCACAAGCTTCACTTTCTTCTTGTTAGCGAAATCGCCAAAGCCCCCGGCGCGGAGGATCGCCTTGCCGACGGTGAACTTCTCGCCGGTGGGAATCTCAACAGCGCCCTGCGTCCGAACCTGCCCCCAGACATAGACGCGTCCCAAGGTGCGGCTGACCTGATCCAAGCCGAGAGTGACTGTTGCCCGGTAGTAATAGTCCTTTTCGAGGAGGGTCTTGATCTCTTCGGCCAACTCCTTGCAGGTCTTGCCAAGTGCAGGCACGCGTCCCAGGTAGGGCACGTCAATCTCGCCTGAATCGGTCACGACCAAGGCTTTGGGAGCAGGTTCCCGGTCCTCGGCAATTTGAAAACTGAGCTTGTCGCCTATCCCCAGCTTGTGCTTGTCGTCAAAGGCCACCGACGCTGTGGCGGTGACCGTGGCAGCCGCTTCTGTAGAAGCGGTGTTGAGCGCCGGGGGCGTTGCGGTGTCGGACATCCCGGCAACAGGCAACACCGCCGGTTGGGCAAACGCACACAGCGCTCCAACTGCCAATGCCAGACAATGGACAAGTAACTTCGTCATTTACCACGCTATTAAAAGGCGTAAGTGACACTCAGCACAAGCCGATTCTGAGAATAGCTTCTGTATTGGCGATCCGAGTTGCGCTGGTAGTAGGTGTAGCTCAGCCCCGTTGAGAGGTCAGCACT
Organism: uncultured Verrucomicrobiota bacterium; assembly: GCA_964371005.1. Taxonomy (GTDB): domain Bacteria; phylum Verrucomicrobiota; class Verrucomicrobiia; order Limisphaerales; family MWDV01; genus MWDV01. The sequence goes on from CAYJNU010000185.1 coordinate 6,849, forward strand.
CAGGCGTTTGCTCACGGATATGGTCCCATAATAGCGATCGAAGTCCTCGGTGTACCGCCCACCAGATTCCTGGCCGTTTTCATAGCCAAAGGACGTTCCCAGGCCGAAACCTCTCAGAATACTCCAAGTGGCTCCGGCGCGCACGTAGGCAAAGCGGAGGGTTTCGGCGTTGAGACCCGCCTGAACCTGTTGGCCGAGGGACAAGTTGTACTGGATGTGCTGGGTTACCCGGTGATCAAACTTCAACTCAGCATACAAAGCGTCCATCGAGCGGGCAGAGTTTGTGTACACATCGCTGGTCGGGTCATAGATGACGTAGCCAGCAGCCAAGCGCAGGCTGGAGAGTCTTCCCGACGGCATCTCGTAGAAGACGCCGACGCTGTAGTGCATGAGGTCGTTCAACTTGATGTACTGAACCGTGGTATTCTGATTGTAGTCGGTCATCCCAAAGCCCAGTTCGACGCCCAAGGGGGTGACCGGAGTGAGTAGCCAAGCGGAGCGAAGGCTGAACAGCTCCGACGTATGGTCAGTATAGTCGTACAGCGACTCGGTGGAGAAGTAAATCTCGTGGTCGTAGTTCAAACTGACTACCGCCTTGTTGAGGTCCCACAGCACGAGTGCTCCCAGATTGTCATCGAAGCGCCCGTAACTATTGCGCCCGGTGGGGCGCGACTGGCCGGGTTGGCTGGGCTGGCTGGCCATGTCTTGGCTGAAGTGAAACCGGTTGTGGAAGTTGATCACGAAATCGCCAACATACACGTCGAAAGTGAGGTCCGATCCGGGAGTGATGAAGAGGTAATCCAGATCATCGTGATTGAGATACTTGTTGTAGCCGATGCCTGCGCCAAACGAGAGGATGTTCTTTTCGGTCACCGGCCAGAGCGCACGCACGTTGACGCTGGGACGAAAAATCAGGTCTTCCTCCGGGTCATACTCGGAATAACGCACGTTGTCCTGACCTTCCACAGCCAACGATGACTGCAGGTCTAGCTTGACCGGCCCCAGCCGCAGATCACCCCATCCCGAGGAGATGCTCTTCTTCTTGGCCTCCATCGCCATCTGACCAGCCAGCGAGGCGCGCAAGGCTTCTTGCGAGGTTGCGTTCCAGGCCGAAGCCAATCCGGCCAGCAGGACCAGGCCGCACACGAGCCGGGAGTGTCCAACGCTGTGTCGGTTCTGGCGGCCAGTCCGTGGTGCTTTTATCTCAAGCGGGCGGCGCAGCGGGCACGTCGCTTTGCGGTCACTCTCGTTTCGATGCGGAATCATAGTCCAAAGTGGTTCGATCAACTTCGTCGCAACTCGGCCCACCGTAAGGGCTTTCACCTGTTGGTCAAGCCAATATCCTTCCGGCGATATCCTGCCAGCGAATGCGAAAGGACTCGGTCTTTGCGAATCTGCATCCGCCGGGCCGAACGAATCGAGTTCACGTGGTTCTACCCGCGCCTCAGAAGCGCTTTCCGAAATCCTTGCATTGCCGAAACAAATCGCGCCCGCCCGCCCGCTCAAGGCGCAGCCATCGCGGGTTGGTGACGTGCGTTCTGGATGACGGCGCGAAGGGTCGTTCTTTCGCCGTTGCATGATGTCGTTGGCGTGGTAGCGTGGCGGCAGGTGAACGTGGCCAGGAATAGCCGGGTTGGGGATTCGCCAGCCGATGCAACGCACGGCGGCTTGGCATCTTCACTCTTGGAGTCGCTCGATGTGATTGCCATCAGCGCCGCGCTCACTCCTTTTCTTCGTTGTTGTCCGCGTTTTCGAAAGCCAAAGCGCGGCGATCCGCCCGCATGAGCACCCGTGGCAGCTTTCGATGGCTTGGTCCAGCGCTCACACGTCGCGTCTGCGGCCGGGTCTTGTGGGAGCGCGTAAACCTTGACCCGCTGACCTGATGCGCCACAAACGACTTCCCATCGCCCTCACCATCGCCGGTTCAGATAGCGGGGGTGGCGCAGGTATCCAGGCCGATCTGAAATCCTTTGCCGCGCTCGGTGTGCATGGCACGAGCGCCATCACCTGCATCACCGCGCAAAACCCGCGAGGCGTCACCGGCATTCAAGCCATTCGGCCGCAGATGGTGCTTGCACAGATGGACGCGGTGTTCGCCGAACTCTCGCCCGCCGCCGTCAAGACCGGCATGCTGTATTCGGCGGACATCATTCGCGCCGTGGCGGATTTCTTCGCGGTTGGCAAGCGGCCACCGCTTGTGGTGGACCCGGTCATGGTGGCGACCAGCGGTGCGCTGTTGCTCAAGCCGAGTGCCGTCAAGGCCCTGCTTGGCGAACTGTTGCCGCTCGCCACTCTGGCCACGCCGAATCTGGACGAGGCGCAGATTCTGGTCGGGGTAAAGCTGGCAACGGTGGAGGACCTGCGCACTGCGGCGCGCGAGGTCGTGCGGCGATTCGGGTGTGCCGCGCTGGTGAAGGGCGGTCATCTGCGCGGCCTGACGACGGCGGTGGACATCTTCAACGACGGTCGGACTGAGTTGATGCTGGAGGCGCCGTTCGTGCGCGGCGTGAACACCCACGGCACGGGCTGCACCTATTCGGCAGCGATTGCCGCCTACCTGGCTCTGGGGTGCGACTTGGCGCGGGCGGTCACGGCTGCCAAACAGTACGTCACGCAAGCCATCGCGCAGTCCATCCGCGTCGCTCGGCACGACGTGTTGAACAGTCTCTGGCGTTAACTCGTGGGAGTGGAATCGCCAAAAAGGTTGAATGATTCCAAGCTTGAGGTAATCTAACCATGAAAACAACATATACTATGAAAACACTCAAGACCCTCACGGCGATGCTTTTGATCGTCGCCTTTGCTGCCGCGCCGATGACTGGCTCCGCCGCGGAAAAGAAGGACGCAACAGCCAAGCCCTACCCGTTTGACACTTGCGTCGTCTCGGGCGAGAAACTCGGGGAGATGGGAAAGGCTTACGCCTTCACCCACGACGGCCAAGAAGTGAAGCTCTGCTGCAAGGACTGCCTGAAGAAATTCAACGCCGCCCCAGCCAAATACCTGAAGCAAATCGCGGACGTCAAAATGTATCCACTGGACACCTGCGTCGTCTCGGGTGAGAAGCTGGGCGAGATGGGCAACAGTTACGTCTTCACCCACGATGGCCAGGTCGTGAAGCTCTGCTGCAAGGACTGCCTGAAGAAATTCAATGCCTCCCCGGCCACCTACCTGAAGAAGATTGCAGATGCCAAAGCCAGCAAGGCTGGGAGCTAGTGGCCACTTCACGGTGAGCGCCAGGATACCGCAAGCACCATGAAGAGAATCCTCCTCGCCCTGTTCAGCCTGTGGTTGATCTGGACGCAAAGCCCGGTGGCCTTGCGTTCGGAAACCACGATGGCGGGTGAGGTAGCATGCAAATGCTGCGGCGCTTGCGGCGGTGACTGTGGCTGCGTCGCGCCTGCCAGCCCAAAGCCGCAACCGCTCTCGACTCCGGCAACCACTCTATCATTACGGACTGAACTTCTGTTGATGGCAGCACCGGCTGACTCGCTGGCGCTGCCCCTCGGCAAACCCGTCGAGCACCTATTTTCCTCCCCAAGTTCTCTTGGCGACTCCGGCGTCCCCATCTACCGCCGGGATTGCGCCCTTCTTCTCTGAGATTCTGAGCCTTCGCGCTCGAAGTGTGCCTGGCCATCGTGAGCCGGGGACACCGTGTTCCGCTTGGACGCGCACCAAGTCACGATTCCAATCTGCCGTTTGACGTTTTACAGTTGGTCCGTTGTTGACTTCCCGGCCTGATTCGCCCCGGCGTCCAGCAACAAGTTCCGAATCCAGATGAAGTTGTTTTTGAGGTTGAATGGTCGGCCATGCTCTTCTGCGTGGTGGCTGGTGGGACTGCCGCTTTGGGCCCTCTTGGCTGGTTGCCGGGGCGTACCGACGGACGGCGAACGCACGGCCCGGATGTCGCTGCGTTCCGTCCAACAGGTCTATCGACCGGAGGATCGTCCAGCCGATTTGCCAGTGCTGGGTACCAACTCCCCGCTTGCCGACTTCCTTCTCTACGCCATGCTGAACCAGGCTCGCGTCGAGGCAGCCTACTATGACTGGGCCGCCGCGGTGGAGCGTGTCACCGTTGAGCGGTCGTTGCCGGACCCGCGCTTGATGTTCTCGACGGACATCAAAGACGTGGTCACGGCGGTGATGCCGGGCTTGATGCAGGAATTCCCCGGGCCCGGCAAGCGGAAGGCTGCAGCCGACGTGGCCACGGCGGAAAGTAAGGCGGAGTATTTCGCCTTTGAAGCCGCCGTGCTGCAAACGGCGTACGACGTGAAACGCGCCTATTACCGGCTGCATTTCCTCGCAGACACCGTCCGCATCAACCGCGAGAATCTCGCGCTGTTGTCGGAACTGGAGCGGATCGCCCGGGCGCAGAACGAAACGGGCAAGGCCACGTTGCAGGACGTGCTCCGCGCTCAGATCGAGCAGGACCGGCTCGACACCGAAATCGCCAACCTCGAGGACTCGCGCAATCCGTTGCTCGCGCAGTTCAAGGGCGCGCTGGGAATTCGGCCCGAGCAGGCGGACCCGCCGTTTCCCGCGCAGTTCGAGTCAGGTTCGCTAGAGCTCACTTCGGAACAACTGCTCGCCACAGCGTTTGCGCGCAACCCACGCCTGCGTGCGATGGAGGCGGAAGTTCGCATGGCCGACGCTGGTATTCGCCTGGCCCGCAAATCCAAAGTGCCGGACTTCAACCTCGGCGTCGAAGTGGATGTGAAATCGGCGCCCTACATGGTCCGCCCGCAAGCCGGTATGACGTTGCCCATCTGGCGGGACAAGATTGCCGCTGAGATTGCCGCCGCCCAGAACCGCAAGCGCGCCGCCGAAGCCCGCCTGAGCAACGAGCAAATCATTCTGGCCGTGGACTTCGCCGACAAAATGTTCACCCTGCGCGAGGCCGGGCGGAATCTGGATCTGCTCCACGGGAAGCTCGTTCCCAAAGCGCGCCAGTCCCTGGCCGTCGCCCGCGCCGGTTACCTGGCCGGACAGATTGATTTCTTCAACCTGATTGACGCCGAACGGACGCTGCTGAGTTTCCAATTGGCCGAAGTGGACGCGCGGCTCCAGCGCGAGCTGGCCCAGGCGGAGTTGTCGCTGGTCATTGCCGGCGTGCCGCCGGTCGGAGCGCCGGTATTGCCTCCAGCCGATTCATCGCGCCCCGCCCCCACGGACTCTTCTGCCCGCTGACTCCATGAAACCAACCAGACTCATTGCTTTCGTTGCGCTCCTCGCCGTTGGGGGCGCGGCTGCTTTCTTCCTTGTACAGGGATCCTGCGGCTGTCCGGCCAGCACGACCGCGCAGGCCGAAAAGACACTCTACACCTGCGGCATGCACCCGCAGGTCATTCAGGATCATCCGGGCAACTGCCCGATCTGCGGCATGAAGCTGACACCCATGCGCAAGTCGCCGGGCAGCCAGGCCGACGGCGCCACCACGCCATCAGGCGAGCGCACGGTGAAGTATTACAAATCCACCATGATCCCGGGCGAAGTGCGGCAGACGCCCGGAAAGGACAGCATGGGCATGGAAATGGTGCCCGTCTATGAAGACCAGGCAGCGATGGACGCCTCGATCGCCATTGACCCGGTGACGATTCAGAACATGGGCCTGCGCACCGCCGTTCTGACCAACGGTCCGCTCCGCCGCGTCATCCGCACCGTGGCCGCCATTGATTACGCCGAGCCGGGCCTGGCGGACGTGACCACGAAATACAAGGGTTGGGTCGAGAAGCTTTACGTGGACGCCGTCGGCGCACAGGTGCATCGCGGTGATCCGTTGTTCGAGGTCTATTCACCGGAGCTTTACAGCGCGCAGACGGAGTACCTCCTGGCGTTGCAGGCCGGCCCGCAAACCGGCGCGGACGCGTTGCGGGAAACCGCCCGCACCAAGCTCAAGTATTGGGACATCTCGGATGCGCAGATCGCCGAGTTGGATCGGACGGGCAAAGCGCAGAAGACTCTGAAGGTGCTCGCACCCATTGACGGTTTCGTGACCGAGAAGATGGTTGTGGAAGGCCAGATGGTGGATGCCGGCATGAAGCTGTATCGCCTGGCCGACCTGGGCATCGTGTGGATTCAGGCGCAGGTTTACGAGCAGGACCTGCCTTTCATCAAGCTCGGCCAAGAGGCCGCGGTCAGCCTGTCCTATCTGCCGGACCGCAAGTTCCGTGGGCGCGTCACCTATGTTTATCCGACGCTCGATCTGAAGACGCGCACGGCACAGGTGCGGATGGAGTTTCACAATCCGGGTTATTTTCTGAAGCCGGGCATGTTCGCGTCCGTGGAGCTGGTTTCGGAGCTTTCGCCCTCGGCGTTGCTCGTGCCGGACATGGCGGTGCTCCGCAGCGGCGAGCGCAACACGGCGTTCGTGGCGCTCGATGGCGGGAAGTTCGAGCCGCGCCGCGTGACGCTTGGGACGCGCGCCGAAAACGACATGCTCCAGGTGCTCGACGGTCTCCACGCCGGCGAACGCATCGTGACCTCCGGCCAGTTCATGCTCGATTCCGAAAGCCAGTTGCGCGAGGCGATCCAAAAAATGCTGGAGCCTAACGCGTCGCCTGCCGCGACCGCCATGCACACGATGGACACCAACGCTCCGCCGGCCCAGGCGATGAGCGCTGCAGCGGCACGAACCGTTTACCTCTGCCCGATGCCCGAGCACGTCGCCATTGAATACGATCATCCGGGCAAATGCCCACTGTGCGGCATGACGCTCGTGCCGGTGTCAACCGACATACTCGACAAGATTCAGCCCGGCGGGACGGTCGAGTATTACACCTGCCCGATGCCCGAGCACGCGAGCGTTCACGAGGCCAAACCCGGCAAGTGCCCGCTCTGCCAGATGACTCTGATTCCGGTGATGGCCAAGCCGGCTTTGCCCGAGGCGCAGGTGTCCAGCGCCAAGGACCCACCATTGCCTGTCCTTTACACCTGCCCGATGGCGTCGCACGCGGACGTCGTTTCTGACCGACCCGGAAAGTGCCAGAAATGCGAGATGGATCTCGTGCCGACGAGCACGGTAAAGCACCAGAAGCAGGCGGAGGAGAATTGGCGAAAGCAGCATCCCGGCCCAGCAAGCTCAATTCAGCCGCAACCACACCTGCATGACCCGTGAGGCCGCGCTATGACCGAGACTCCCTTCAACCAGCGCGCCAGCGTCTTGGAGTGCGGCAGTCCAAGACGCTTCGCGAAACAGGCACGCCCTTTTTCGCCAACCCTGCTGGCGGACACCTGTTCCCCGCTTGGACCTGATCCCGAGATACTCTTAACCGGTTCCCATGCTCACGCGCATCATTGATTTCTCGCTCAAGAACAAGTTCCTCGTCCTGCTTGCGACGCTGGCGCTGGTGGTGAGCGGCATCTACGCCGCGAAACACATCCCGGTGGATGCCATCCCGGACCTCTCCGACGTGCAGGTCATCGTCTATACGGAATGGGATGGCCAGGCGCCGCAGATCGTCCAGGACCAGGTCACTTACCCGATCACGACGAAGATGCTCTCTGTGCCGTATGCGAAAACCGTCCGCGGTTATTCGTTTTACGGG
>CAYJNU010000186.1:0-14379 GCA_964371005.1 uncultured Verrucomicrobiota bacterium
GAGTTGCACGAGGGGACGTTAGCGAGTGATCCTGCGAGCGTCGAGATGGGAGCGCGCACCTCTACCGCGTCTTTTGGCATTGCCGAAGCGACCGCGGCTTGGCAGAACGTCAACGGACATGAAACTCGGTCGCAACCTTCGCCACTTCCTGATCGCACTCGGGCTGGCCGTTCTGGCGTACGGAATGACGTTCGGCTTCATCCAGCACCGCCGCTCGGCCAAAGGTCCTTGGGAAGTTAGCTTCACCAGCGAAGCCGGCGTGCCAATCCTCGTGGTGAACCCGGCCAAGCTGGACATCCGCGGCGTGCGGATCGAGTTCTCCAAACAAACGTCGCCGACGAACGTCACCCAAACCGTGTGGTTCGCTGAAGGCCGGACCGTCCCGTTTGATCTGCCGTTTGGGAAATGCGTTTTCCTCGACCTGCTGTTCCTGCCCGGCACCGTCGCGCTGGAAGCGTTCGGCCATCAGATTCAATTCCTGCCGCGCGCGCTCACCATTGACCGGGTCGAGCATCCCTGGCGTTCCGGTGAAGCCTTCATCCTCCCCGCCGCGACCAACGCCGTTGCGCAAACACCATGAACTCAGACCCACAAGTTCCCAAAGCCGGCCCCGTTCTCGTTCGACACGAAGGCAGCGCGAACCGTGAACGCAGCGCCTGCGGTTGGCGCGACCGTCTCATCAGTCACGAGGATGCGCTCCTCAATCCCGCCGCTTGGGCGCACGTCGTAGATATTGAGCACTCGAGACTCCACTATCACAAACGCGGCACCGAACTCTACTACGTCTTGGAAGGCAGCGGCGTCATTGTGCTGGACGGCAAGGAGGAGGAAATCCAGCGCGGTTCGTTGGTCCACATCCCGCCCGGCGTGATTCACGGCGCCCGCGGGAAGATGCGCGTGCTGGTCGTCGGTATCCCCGATATTGCGCAGGACGATTACTTCGAGGTGGAAACTGCGGGATAGTGTTTACCCTTGGCCAACCCACTTCCGATCTTCCCCAACCGCCATAAGCGAAGTCAGGAACTGCGCAACGCCGTCGGTGAGCCTTCACAAGTCACCCCTGCGGCCAACGCCGATGCTTCGGGCCTTCGGCAACGCTGCTGGCCGGCAGAGCTTCTCCATCGCCGCACGCCCACTCGCCGCGTTCCCCTGCGGAGGCTGGCGACTTTCGCCTTTGAACTCGAGACATGCCTGCCTACATTCCCCGTGTGCCAGACGCCTGCCCCACGCCCATTGATGCCTCGCCGCGCTATTGCGCGGTGTACGGCCATCCCGTGCAGCACTCGGCCTCCCCTGCCCTGCAGAACGCCGGCATTGCCGCACTGGGCCTGAACTGGCGTTACCTGGCTTTTGAAGTCCTGCCCGCCGAATTGCGCCCGGCCATTGCGGGGGCGCAGGCCATGCGGTATCTCGGATTGAACCTCACGGTTCCACACAAACTCCTCGCCGTGGACATGGTGGATGTGCTCGATGATTCGGCGAAAACCTGGGGCGCCGTGAATACAGTCCGGTTCGAAGCACTGGATGCCGCAGGGAATTGGATGCCGCTGTCGCAAGTTTCGGGCGAGTGGACCCACATCCGTTCGCAAGGTTTCAACACCGACGCCGACGCGATCACGCGTTCACTCTGCGATGACTTGGACGTGAAGCTGCATGGCGCGCGAGTCTTGCTGCTGGGGGCGGGTGGCGCCGGACGCGTGGCGGCGCTGAAACTGGCCTCCGATGGTGTGGCAACAATGTCCCTGGTCAATCGCACGCAGGCGAAGGCGGAAGCGATTGCCGCTGAAATCCGGCAACGATTTCCGCGATGCCGTGTCTCCATCGGATATCCGGCCGAGCCGGTGGACTTGTTGCTGAACGCCACGTCGCTGGGTTTGTACGCGAACGACGTATCGCCGCTGGACGGTGCGCAGTTTGATTTGCGCCGCGCGGGCGCTGTTTACGACATGGTGTATCGGCCGGCGGAAACGCCACTGCTTCGAGCGGCGAAGGCAGCCGGTTGCCGCACGGCGAACGGCCTGGGCATGCTGCTCTACCAGGGCGCACGAGCGTTGGAAATCTGGAGCGGCCAGGCCGCGCCGCTGGAAGTCATGCGCCGGGCGTTGAGGGAACACGTTTATGGGCATTGAACCCATCTTCGATTCTGGAACTTGGGCGGCGGTGCCGTTTCATTTCTGGTCGGTCGTGTTTTTCGTGGCCGGGAGCATGGTGGGAAGCTTCCTCAACGTCTGCATCCACCGGATGCCGCTCGACCTGAGCGTCGTGTCGCCACCCTCGCATTGCCCGCACTGCAAGTACTCGATCCCGTGGTACCTGAACGTCCCGCTGGTGACCTGGCTGTATTTAAAGGGCTGTTGTCGCAACTGCGCGGCACCAATCTCGGTACGCTACTTCCTCGTGGAGTTGCTCACGGGCTGCGTGTTCCTGGCCACTTGGATCGGTTACGGTCACCAGTCGGCGTGGCTGGCAGTCGTCTATTGCGTCTTTCTCGCCGGGCTGATCGTCGCGACGTTTATTGACTTCGAGCATTACATCATACCAGACGAAATCACGCTGGGCGGCGCGGCGGTGGGTTTCATCGTTTCCTTCGCGCTGCCCGGACTGCATGGGCAAACGACCATTGCGTCGGCCATGAAAGAAAGCCTGCTGGGGATTGCCGTGGGCGCCGGTCTGATCTACGGCATTTTGCGGCTCGGCAAGCTCATGTTTGGCCGGCAGAAACTCGGGCTGCACGGGGAGACGAAGATCATTTTTTCCGAAAGCGCGGTGGTTCTGCCGGACAAGGCGATCCCCTACGAACAAGTGTTCTACCGGCGCACGGACACCATTGGACTACAGGCGCGCACGGTGGAAATGGTGGACCGTGGCTACAAAGACGTCATGCTGCGCCTCAGCCCCGAGAAGCTGCGCATCGGCGACGACGAGTTTGACCCTGAAACCGTCCCACACCTGGAGGCGGTGACAAGCGAACTCGTGCTGCCGCGCGAGGCCATGGGTTTGGGGGATGTGAAATTCATGGCGGGTATCGGCGCGTTTCTCGGCTGGCCGGCCGTATTGTTCTCGCTGATGGTTAGCTCGATCCTCGGCTCGATCGTGGGCGTGGCGGCGATTGTGCTCGGGCGGCGCGAATGGTCGAGCCGTCTCCCCTACGGTCCTTATATCGCAATGGCCGCAGCCTTCTGGTTGTTCGGTGGTCGCGAACTGGTCAGGGCCTGGCTGGGTAACTGAGCAGCCGATTAGTGACCGTCAACTTGCCGTTTCGTGTTCCGGCACGAGGTAGAAGCGCCACTTGCAGAACAACTCCTTGGGATGCGCGTCAGGCGGCGCGAATATGCACTCCACGCGAATCCGCTCGTCAATCACCCGGGCAAAACTGTCGAACTCCGCGCGGTGCATATCCTTGCAGACGTATTCGCCCAGGCCGCGCTTGAGCCGCGCTTCCTGACTCGGGCACGATGGCACGGTGAGCATCACTTCGCCCGGGCGCTCCTCAATCTGGTAGCCAATAAGCATGCACCATGGGTAGAGGCGCAACGCACGCACAAAGCCCTTCAGCCCTCTCTCCTGGATGTCGAAACGCGCCAGAAGTTCCTTCGCGGCCAATCCTCCGGCGCGTCCCCACACCTGCGTGTTGAGCTGTTCTGCGGTCGCCTGACCGAACCGTTCCGTGGCATAGATGAACCAGAACGCGTCCGCCACCTTGTAGTGCCAGAGCAGGAAGTCCAGATACCGCCGCAGTTCCCCAACGTCCATCTGGTCGAGGGCGCTCGTGTTCATGCCGAAGTTCGTAACGCAGCGGTGAGTGTTTCAGCCGCACTGCGCCTTGTGCCGCAGGGCGTGATCCACGAGCACGAGCGCGCTCATGGCTTCGACGATCGGCACGGCGCGGGGCAGCACGCACGGATCGTGGCGACCCCGGCCCTTGAGCGTGGTGTTGCACAATTGCTCGTCCACCGTGTCTTGCTCGTGCATGACGGTGGCCACCGGTTTGAAAGCGACCCGGAAGAAGATCGGTTCGCCGTTCGAGATCCCACCCTGAACGCCGCCGGAGAAGTTCGTGGTGGTGCGCACCTTCCCGGCGCGGGAGCGAAACGCGTCGTTGTGCTCCCGGCCAGTCATCAGCACGCTGCCAAAGCCTGAGCCCATCTCAAAACCTTTCGAGGCGGGCAGGCTGAGCATGGCCTTGGCAAGGTCGGCTTCGAGCTTGTCGAACACCGGTTCACCCCAACCCGCGGGCACCCCGCGCACAGTGGCTTCGACGATCCCTCCGACGGTGTCGCCGGCGCGGCGGACTCGCTCGATGAGCCGGATCATTCTCGCGGCAACCTGCGCGTCGGGGCAACGAACGATGTTGGCTTCGATATCACGCAAGCGAACCTTGGCGGGATCCACCTCGGCGACGAGATGTTGGACCTGCTTGACGTAGGCGAGAATCTCGACGTCGTGGCGTTCGCGGAGGAGCTTCCTGGCAATGGCGCCGGCGGCGACGCGACCGATAGTCTCACGGGCGCTGCTGCGACCACCGCCCTGCCAGTTGCGGATGCCGTATTTTGCGAAGTAAGTATAGTCGGCATGTGACGGACGAAATTTGGAGGCCATCTCGGAGTAGGCTTCGGGGCGGGCGTCCTCGTTCTTCACCCAGAGAGAAATCGGCGTGCCGAGCGTCTCGCCCTTGAAGGTGCCGGAGAGGATTTGGACGGTGTCCGATTCCTTGCGTGGCGTGACGATGGCAGACTGACCGGGGCGACGACGGTCGAGGTCGGGCTGCATATCGGCTTCGGTGAGCTGCAGCCGGGGCGGGCAGCCGTCCACGACGACGCCCACGCCACCGCCGTGGGATTCGCCCCAGGTCGTGACACGGAACAGGTGGCCAAAGGTGTTACCCATGCGCGGAGGATGCGGGAAAACGCCGCGTCGGTCAAATACGGGGGCAAACGGCACCGGAAGGATGGTGGAGCCGACAGGGATCGAACCTGCGACCTTCTGAATGCCATTCAGACGCTCTACCAACTGAGCTACGACCCCATCCAGTGCGGGCCAATGTAAAGAGGACAGGCGGATTGTCAAAGCGATTTTGCCGCGATTTGTGACGCAAAACTGATGGCGACGCCAACTCGGGCGTGCTACATCTGGCGCGTGCTTGGATTTGGGAAAAAAACTGCCGCGCCGGTGCCGGGCGGCCGCTTTGGGCGCTTCACTCTTCAGGAACGCATCAACAGCGGCGGGATGGCGGACATCTGGCTGGCCACGGACGCCGATCACACGGTGTTCGCCCTGCGGTTGCTGCATAACCGCCTGCGGCGGGACGCCACGGCGCGCAAATGTTTCGTGCGCGGCGCGGAGATCCTCGCCCAGATTCACAAACACGATTTCGTTATTGGTTACCACGAGCACGGCAAGATTGACGGCACGCTCTACCTGCTCATGGAATACGTTGAGGGTGCAAACCTGAAGGAGCTTTACGCGCGACACGATCCGGTGTTGGTGGAGAACGTGGCGCAACTGCTGATTGACATGGCGGTGGCCCTCGAGCACATGCATGGGAGTGGGTTCATGCACCTGGACTTCAAGCCGGAAAACGTACTGGTGTCGCGCAACGCGAGCCTCCGGTTGGTGGACTTCGACATCGCTCAGCCCATTCCCGCTGAACCCAGGCGGATGCCGAAGAATCCGGGCACGCCCGCCTACATGGCGCCCGAGCAACTTTCCCAGCAGCCGATTGATCAGCGCGTGGACATTTTCGCCTACGGCGTGGCGGCTTACGAGCTGCTCACCAACCAGAAACCTTTCGATGGCGCGACGCCGACCGACATCCTGCGGCTGCAGTTGGACCGCTCGGAATTCGTGGCCCCACGCCAGCGCAACCCGGACCTCCCCATGGCGCTGGAGCGGATCATCCTGCGCTGCCTTGAGGCGGACCCGGCCCGCCGTTACGCCTTCATGGGGGTGCTGGTGCATGACTTGAAGAGCGCGTTGTACGTCTGACACAGACAGGTCGAACGCCAGTCCCCGCCCGCGAGGCGCCGTTTATTCCTGTGGTTCGTGCTTGAGGCAGTGCGCGAGTCTGGCTAGAGTCAACCCACATGGCACAGGGCTTGCATCTTTCACAGCGGCTCACACAGTCGCTGGTGTTGGCGCCGCAGCTCCAGCAATCGCTGGCATTACTGCAGGCGCCGATGCTTGAATTGAAGGCACTCGTCGAGCAGGAGTTGCAGCAGAATCCCGTGCTGGAAGAGGTGCCGACCGCTGAGCAGGATGCCCAGGAGAAGGCGGAGCGGGATGGCGACAAAGTCCACGACGATCTGGATCCTTCCGAGCCCCCAGCCGATGTCACCTTCGACCCCGCCACGGACAAGCGCACGGGCGAACCGGTGGATGACTTTCAAGCCGAGTTCGAGCGCCTCACGCAGATGGACCAGGAATGGCGCGATCACTTTACACAGACGAACCTCCCCATGCGCGCTTCCGCCGAGGACGAGGAGAGGCGGCAGTTCATGTTCGATTCCCTTGTCGCCGGCACTTCACTGCAACAGGCTTTGCTGGAACAGGTGCGGGATTCGGAGCTGGAGGACGCGGACCAACCCGTGGCCGAAGCGATTATCGGCAATGTGGATGACTACGGCTATCTGAAGGCAACGCTCGAAGAGATCGCGCTGGCAACCGGCGCTCCCTTGGAGCGGATCACTGAGATTCTGGACATCATTCAGACTTTCGATCCACCCGGGGTCGGCGCGCGCGACCTGCGCGAATGCCTGTTGCTCCAGATGAAACGCGCCGGTCTGCAGGAGACGTTGGAGTTTCGCATTGTCAGCGAACAGATGGACGCGTTGAGCCGTCGGCGCATCCCGGAACTCGCCCGGGTGACCGGTGCGACCATTGAGGAAGTGCAGGACGCGTTGGGCCGGATCGCGCGGATGGAGCCACGCCCCGGTCGCGAATACCTGCCCGACAATGATCAGTATGTCTCACCCGAAGTTTTCGTGCAGCGGGTGGGTGACGATTTTGTGGTCACGACGAACAACGAGCAGATTCCGCATCTGCGCATCAGCAATACCTACAAAGACCTGATGTCCCGCAGCGCGGTGGACATCGTATCGTTGACGTCCGCGTTTGCCGGTGCGGAGGGCGAGATTCAGACCATCGTGGACCAGGCGGTGAAGGCGATCACCAGCGGTGAAGACACAACGGCGGTGGCGGCCCTGCGTCAAGCGCTGGACCAGGCAGATCTCACTCCGGCCCAGAAGCAGGTTCTGCAAATCACGCTGGCGCAGGTTCAGGAGAAGGCGGCGTTTGTCGAGGCACGCAATTTCATCCGCGACAAAATTCGTGCCGGCAAGTTCCTCATCAAGAGCATCAATCAACGGCAGGAGACGATCTTGAACATTGCCCGGCAGATCGTCATGCGGCAGCGCGATTTCATGGAGCGAGGGGTGACGCATCTCAAACCCATGATTATGGCGGTGGTGGCGGAGGCCGTGGGCGTGCATGAGACGACCGTCAGCCGGGCCGTTTCTGGCAAGTACATCCAGACGCCCCAGGGGGTGTTCGAGATGAAGTATTTCTTCACCGCGGGCATTCAGACCGACGATGGTGCCGGGCTTTCCAATACCAGCGTCAAGGACATCATCGCTGACATCTTCAAGGCCGAAAACACGGGCAAGCCTCTGTCCGACGCGGAAGTCGTGAAGATGCTCAAGGAAAAGGGCATTGTCATCGCGCGGCGCACGGTCGCGAAGTACCGGATGGAACTGAACATCCTGCCGTCCAACCTGCGCAAGGTTTACTGAGCCAGCCCGTCGGATGCGTTCGGAACACAGGTATGGCGGTCGCGCGCCGGCATCGGCTGTCCACCGTCAATCGCGTTTTCATGGGCGCGGCATGGGCAACTGGTTGGTCAATCCTCCTCCCCACCTCAGCCGACCAGATGATCGTGGCCGCCGCGCAGCAGCACGAGGTTTCCGTGGCGACCCAGGATGAGCGCATCCAGAAGTCCGGTTTGGTTGCGATCATCTGGTGAGTGACGAGCCGGATGTCTTGCCCGCCACTTCTGCCGGGTGATTCACCGTCTGAACGACTTGGTGACATCCACTTCGTCGACCTTCATCACTTTCTTCTGCACCTTGGACTCGGCGATGAGCTGGTTTAGCTTCGCCTCCCAGGCGGCGCTGTCCATCGGCAGTTCCACGGTCTGGCCGAGCAGCGAAGAATAGATCATCACGTTCGCGAGTTCGACGGAGTGGATGCCTTCCGCACCCGGCGCGATCAGCGGCTCGCCATCCAAAATCGCGTTCACGAAGTTCTGCAGCATGATCGAGTGCGGAATGACGGCATTCTCGAAGGGGATTTCGATGTTCCATACGTCGGGTTTGGCGAACCCCTGCTTCGACGTCTGGCTGAACTGGATCATGTCCGACTCGTTGCGCGTGAAAGCCAGCTTTCCGTTTTCCATGACCAGCTTGCCAAGCGTACCGACAATCTCGAAGCGGTTCGTGCCGGGAGTCTCGCCGCTGGAGCTGAGGAACACGCCCGTTGCGCCGTTCGCCCATTCCATGTAAGCGGTGACATTGTCCTCCACCTCAATCTGATGGAAACGTCCGAGCTGACAGAACCCACGCACCCGTTTGGGCATGCCGCAGAGCCACTGGAGGGTGTCAAGATTGTGGAGGCACTGGTTGAGCAACACGCCGCCGCCTTCGCCCTTCCACGTGGCGCGCCACCCGCCGCTCGCGAAGTAGGCTTCGGTGCGATACCAGTCCGTATTGATCCAGTTGATGCGAACGATCTCCCCCAGTTGCCCGTCCGCAATCAGCTTCTGCACTTTCTGGTAACGCGGCTCGGTGCGCATCTGAAACATGCCCCCGAAGATCACTTTCGGATGCTTTCGGCTGGCGGCGATGAGCCGCTCGGCGTCTGCTTTGTGCGAGGAAATCGGCTTCTCGACCATCGCATGGACGCCCGCCTCCAACGCGGCGATGCCGAGAGTGGTGTGCTGGAAATGCGGCGTGGCAATGATGACCGCGTCCACCTCGCCCGATTTGATGAGCGCCGCTCCGTCGGTGAACGTCTTCAACGGCTTGTAGCCGTCCAGCGGCGCGATCGCGTCGCAGACGGCGGCGAGTTCGCAGCGTTTGACCTTCTTGTCCTGGAGATAGCCGGCGTGGTACTTGCCGATATTCCCCATGCCAATGATGCCGAGTCTGACCTTGTCCATGCATGCAGTGTATAGGCCGGGCCAGCGGACTGGGAAGCGCGAATTCGAGCCAGGAGCCGCGCCAAAGCTTCATTTCCTGGCCTCCGCTCGTCCGGCGGCGAATCTGGTTTCAAAAACAACTTGCACCACCGAGTTCCGTTGCTACAGTCCTGCCACCTTTTCGCCACCGGCATCGGTGGTTTTTTGTTTCGACCAAACGCACAGCGCACCGTGAAGATTTTTACCGGAACGGCCAACCAACCCTTGGCGCAAGCCATTTGCGCCTCCATCGGGATGGAACCCGCCCTCGCCTCCATTCGCCCCTTCCCTGACGGAGAAACCTTCGTGAAGGTCGAGGAGAACGTACGTGGGGAGGACGTGTTCATCGTTCAGCCCACGTCGCCGCCCACCAACCACAATCTGATGGAGTTGTTCATCATGATTGACGCGGTGCGCCGCGCCAGCGCCAAGCGCATCACCGCCGTGCTGCCCTTCTACGGTTACGCCCGTCAGGACCGGAAAGACCAGCCACGCGTGCCGATCACGGCCAAACTGGTCGCCAATCTCCTGGTCGCGGCGGGGGCCAACCGCATCCTCACGATGGACCTCCACGCCCAGCAGATTCAGGGGTTTTTCGACATCCCGGTGGATCACCTCTACGCGGCGCCTGTGATGTATGAGTATTTGAGGCAACAACATCTGCCCAACTTGGTGGTGGTGAGTCCGGATGTGGGCGGACTGAAGATGGCTCACGCCTATTCACAAACCATGGAAGCCGGACTGGCCATCGTCGCCAAACGCCGCAAGAGCGCCACCGAGGTCGAATCCATGGCGGTGATCGGCGAAATCCGCGGGAAGAACTGCTTGTTGGTGGACGATTTGACCGAGACGGCCGGGACTTTGACCCAGGCGGCCGAGTTGCTGAAGAAGAAGGGCGCCAAGCGGATCGTGGC
This sequence comes from uncultured Verrucomicrobiota bacterium, assembly GCA_964371005.1. Lineage (GTDB taxonomy): Bacteria > Verrucomicrobiota > Verrucomicrobiia > Limisphaerales > MWDV01 > MWDV01. The sequence goes on from CAYJNU010000186.1 coordinate 10,144, forward strand.
CTGTGTCTCCCATGCCATTTTGAACGACATCGGGATCGGGCGATTGCGAAAATCGGTGATTGACGAACTGATTACAACTGATACCGTCCTGCGCCCTGCGATCGCAGGCGTGAAGATCACGACCCTGTCGGTGGCGGGGCTTTTGGGCGAAGCCATCAAGCGAATCCATAACAATTCGTCGGTCAATTCGCTGTTCGAGTTTAAGGGCGCGCGCACCAGTTAATGGCGCCGCCGGCCAGAACGACTAGACAATGAAATCGGTAGCATTGAACGCATTTCCGCGGACGCTGGCGCGCCGCGGCGGAGTCAAAAAGCTGCGCTCCTCCGGGCGCATCCCGGCGGTCATTTATGGCCGCCAGGACAAGCCCCAGAACCTTGAGGTCAACGCGAAGGAACTCCGAGACCTCATTCACCACTCCGTGTCCGAGATCATTCTGGTTGATCTCGCGGTGAAGGATGACCCGCGCCCCCAACGCTTGGCGCTGGTTCAAGAAATCCAGCACCACCCCCTGAGCGGCAATCCGCTGCATCTGGATCTCCATGAGGTGGCCGTGGACGAGAAGGTCATCGTCAGCGTTCCGGTAGAGACCATCGGCGAAGCGGAAGGCGTCAAGACCGGCGGCGGCGTGCTCAGCCACGTCCTCTTCAAGGTCAAGGCGCGCGCCCTGCCGAGAGATTTGCCCGAGCAACTCATGGTGGACGTCACGCACCTGCAGGTCAACCAAGTCATTCATATCGGAGACCTTAAGGCGCCTCCGGGTGTTGAGATTCTGGGTGAGAAGACGATGACCGTCATTGCGTGTGCCATCCCGCGCGCCGAAGTCGAAGAAGCGCCGGCGGAAGCGGCCCCGCTGGACGCTGGCGCGGTGGAGATGCTCAAGGAAAAGAAAGAAGGCGAAGAGGGCGAAGCAGCTCCGGCTGCGAAAGGTGCAGCGGCCAAACCGGGCGAAAAGACCCCTGCTGCCAAACCGGGCGAAAAGCTCCCCGCTGGCAAACCCGGCGAAAAACCGGCGGCGGCGGCCAAAGGTGCAGAAAAAACGCCCGACAAGAAGAAATAGTATCCCCGGCTGGCGGGCGTTTGCCGGCTGGCCGTGCAGGCACCGCGCATGGAGCACTTGCGCCTCATCGTGGGCTTGGGCAATCCCGGAGCAGAGTATGCCCGGACGCGGCACAATGCCGGTTTCTTGCTGGTGGAGTTGCTCGCGGAACGCTGGCGGGCACGCTGGAGCGTGGAACGCAAGTTTCAGTCACGCTTGGCGCGGGTCGGGCGCGGTCAGACCAGCATTTTGCTGTGTCAACCGCAGACGTTCATGAACGCCAGCGGTGCAGCGGTGGCAGCGGTCGTTCGGTTTTACCAGTCGGCAACCGAGGACCTGCTGGTCATCGTGGACGACGCGGATTTGCCGTTGGGCGAGATTCGCCTGCGTCCCGGCGGCGGCAGCGGTGGCCATCATGGCCTCGAATCGCTGGAGCAGCTTCTGGGCACGAAGGCGTTCCCCAGGCTGCGGATCGGGATTGGTCGGCGAACTAACGATCGTGAGATTACCGGGCACGTGCTGGGCCGGTTCAGCCCGGCCGAGGCCGAAACGATGGACAAAGTGTTCCGCACAGCGGCCGACCAGGTGGAATGCTGGCTCGAAGCCGGAGTCCAAAAGGCGATGAACGAATTTAACGGAGTGGTTGTGCCCTCCGAAACTGAAGGAAACGAGAAGTGAAACGATACGAAGGTCTGTTTGTGTTGAATACCGCCGGCAAGGAAGAAGGCGTGAAGGAAGCTATTGATCGCGTCACGAACGAGATCACGGCCGCCGGCGCCAAGGTGGAAACGGTGCAGAAGATGGACCGCCGCACCTTTGCGCGCGTGGCGGACAAGAAATACGGCGCCGGTTACTACGTGAACGTCATTTTTAACGCCGAACCCGCCGTGGTCGACGCCCTGAGAAACCGCTTCGTTCGTAACGAAGAGGTGTTCCGCCTCATGCTCACGGTCGCACCCGAGATCAAGCCCGCGCAATAAACCCGATTCCGGAGGCCCACCATGGCCAGCTTCAACAAAGTCATTCTCGTCGGCAACCTGACTCGCGATCCTGAGTTGCGCTACACGCCCAAAGGTACGGCGGTGGCCAAGATCGGACTCGCCGTGAACCGCGTCTGGACTACCGAAACGGGCGAGAAGAAGGAAGAAGTGACCTTCGTGGACGTGGACATGTTTGGTCGCACCGCGGAAAACGTCGCGCAGTATATGCGCAAAGGCAGTTCGCTGCTCGTCGAAGGCCGCTTGCGGCTCGATCAATGGGACGACAAGCAAACGGGCCAGAAGCGGAGCAAGCTCGGTGTGGTGGCGGAAGTCGCCCAGTTTCTGGGCAGCCCGCGCGGCAGCGAAGGCGGCGGCCCCCCTGCCCCGGCTCGCCCGCGTCCGGTTTCCGCTCCTCCGATAGCCGAACCCGCCGCTGCGGAAGCCGATGCCCCGCCGCCCGATGACGAGGTGCCGTTCTGAGCGCAAGAATTTACTAATCCACCGCACAGCTTTTTGTATGGCAAAGACACAAGTCATTCTCACCAGTAACATCGTTGGTTTGGGCGCCGAGTCCGACCAGGTCAAAGTTTCCGCCGGCTACGCCCGCAACTTCCTGCTCCCGCGCGGAATGGCGGTGGCCTTGACCGCCACCAACAAACGCCGGCTTGAAGTGCTCCGTCAACGCCGCGCCGAACGCGAGGCACATGAGTTCAACTCCATGAGTGAACTCGCGAAGGGCATCTCCAAGCTCATCTGCGTTGTCACCGTCAAGACCGGTGACGATGGCAAGATGTTTGGCAATGTCACCAGCGGCACCATTGCCGACCAGCTTAAGAACCAATTCGATATCTCGCTCGACAAGAAGAAGATTCACTTGGACCAACCGATCAAGACCCTCGGCGATTTTGAAGTCGAGCTGCGGTTGCACCCAGAGGTCAAGAGTACGCTGAAGGTTCGCGTTGAAAGCAGCACCCCGCTGCCGCCGCCCGAAACCAAGACCGAAACCAAGACCGAGGAAGGCAGGCCCGACCGTGACCGTCGCGCTCGTCGGACCTATCGCAGCGACAAGCCTGCCGAAGGGGCGGCGAAACCGGAAGCTGCCGCTGCGGAGCGCAAAGCCCCGCGCGCCACGCGCTGACAAACCGGGCAAGGGGCTGCTGGCGATAGTCGCCCTCCATACGCCCAAAACCAACCGCAGAAATCGGCGGCAGAAAACACACGCAGCCATAACCCTGCCCACCGCCCTCGTAGCGTAATTAAGCCGCTCCTGAGGTCATCGTTTCAAAAACGCGCCGCGATGGTCACCGTTGCATCCGGCGCGGCGCAGCATCAACACCACGCGCCTCTGTTGGCCCGGAGTTTGGCAAGGGAATGGGGACAAACGAATAGAGACTCCTTGCCTTCATACGCTTGTCCCCATTCCTTTGTCTCTGCGACCGGGAGAAGGCCGCTGTGCGTTACGACGTCTTTCTCAAAACTGGATGCACCATCGTCATTGGATTCCAGATCAGAACGCGCTGCAAAAGCCGTCCTCGCTGCTGCAGGTACATCTGCGGAGACGGTTGGACTTTATCCGAAGGCCGCGTCCGTCAAGCGCAAGCTGCACTGCACGCCGACTCTGACTCCTCTCCGTTTCCGGTCACGCGTGGCTCTGCGCCGACCAGGTCGGCAAGCCGGCAGATTGCGTCATAGAATTCCTGGTCCATCATCCCCATCAAGGTTGCGCCGTAGAGGAGGCAGTGCTCGTCGGTGATGATGTCGCCGTAGTTGATAAGCGGAATCACGTAGGCAACCGCCAGCGGCAGCAGGTCAGACCGGTCGCCGAGCAACGGGCGGAGATACAGCACCCGGCCATCCCGTTCGGTGTTCCGCCAGTCCAGGTCGGGCTGCGCGAACTGGTGCATGGCCATCTCACCGAACTCGAAAACGAGGCGTACCGGGTGACGGAGACAATCCGGATCGTGCAACAACGCGTCGAGTTTATCCGCCGCGATTGGGCCGTGCTTCTGATGGGCGGCGATGGCCTGGGCGACGAGGTGCTCGCGCAGGCTTTGCTGGCCGAGTTGTTCCAATTCGGCTGAACTCAGCTTGCGGAGATCGCTCGTCGTTGTAGCGGCAGGCATCCTGCCAGCCGTAGCGCCGGGCTTCCAGCCCGGCGGCAGGGACGCCGGTGTTTCCCGGGCTAAAGAAACTCCGGGCGGTTTTCCGCGTTCGCGTGC
>CAYJNU010000187.1:0-14335 GCA_964371005.1 uncultured Verrucomicrobiota bacterium
CCGAGTGGGCAGATCGCGGCGACAGGCTCGTTCTGAAGGACACTTGGACCAAGGGTGGTCGGGAGCGGGAAATTCCCATCCGCGATGAGGAGCAGCGCCACCTGCTCGACGAAGCCAAGCGCTTCGCCGGCAGGGGCAGCCTCATTCCGGCCGACATGCGCTACGTGGAGCAGCTCCGGCGCTTCGAGTATCAGTGCGCCAAAGCGGGCAGCCACCGAGTGCATGGACACCGCCACCAGTACGCTCAGACCCGCTACCGCGAACTGACCGGCTGGGCCGCGCCCGCTGCCGGCGGACCGCGATCGAACGAATTGACTCCGGCGCAGAGGGAGATCGACCATGAGGCGCGGCTCACGATCAGCAGGGAACTCGGGCATGAGCGTCCACAGATAACTGGAGTTTACGTAGGCCGCTGAGATGGTCGGTAGCAAGCGCTGTAGATATTGCAAACATGGCTGTTAGCACTGCTAACGCTTCGGGTGGGAAATCTCTCGGCGAAGCACCGTCCCTGCGCTGTCGCATGAGTCTTTGATCACGGTCTGAACCATGGGATACTTGAACAATTGAAGCCTTTGTTCGAGATTGCATTCCCGTGAAACAGACCTAGGCACCAGAAATCTTCCAGAAACCGATCGCGACAATAGACATGACCGGGCTTCCACCCCGTGGCTCTCCTCCTAGTTCAGAGGTTGCTAGAATCAACCAGCATGAATATCGACGAGATAATTGACGCATTTCGGCGCGGAGCGCTGGATCTCGATTGCAAGAAGATGGTGCTACGCCAGTGCAAGGACGGTGGCGAGCTGTACGAGGGGCCTGGCTACATCAGGCAGACCGAAGAGGGCGGCCTAACATTCAAGCTTTACGTGGTCGGGCGTGAAAATGTAAACCCCATGGGTCATTTCACCGCCCGGCTCCAGGGCATCCCCGGTAAGCTTCACAGTCCCGAACTCTTTTACGACCTCACGGCATTCGCACACGATGGGACTACCTGGACCGCAACACGCATTCTCCCCGACTTCAATTGGGACATGCGCGACAACAGCGCAATAGGAATCGGGCGGATGCAATCCATCATTGCAGAGTTAGAACGTCCCCCTCAGGAGAGCCACTATCTGCGCCTGCATTTCTTCGAAGAGTATGAAGTGCCGCTTCATCTCATGACTCCGATGCAGCAACACGGAAGCGACTACATGGTCCTGGACCGAGCCGAGTTCAAGGCCTGCAACTGTAGCTTCGAGGTGCGAAAGCGTGGGGGTTCTGGTGATACGGTAATTGAGGCGACATCGGAAACAGTGTTCCCCAAGGCATTCGACGTCCGGATTCAGGAAGCGCTACAGTATCTGACTGGCAAGTCCGCCTTCTGGCGAGCGCGGGTCGAGCGTCGTGGTGACAATGTTGACGTCGAGCTCCTCTCCCCCTGGCGTAAGTCATCGCGAACTCAATTCGACCCGCCGATCTCACGCGCATCGATCGACTTCCACAAGCACGGTTGGGAGCTCTTTGCTTGCTATCTGGCATACGTAGTGGCGCACACTGACGGCACGCACTGGAACCCTGTCGCATACCATCTCTATAACGCGTGCGAGTCGAGCTCAGATTCCGTGGATGCCTGGGCCGTCGGCGTGTCTGTCGCCGTCGAGGCCGTGACGAGCCTGATTCACTTCCCGCCCGACGACGCCCGGGCTGCGAGGGTGGCACTTATCCAGGAGCGCATGCTGAAGTTCCTAGATGAACAAACTGACTTGGCCGATCTGGCCGAACGGATGCGAGGCCTCATCCGATCGATGGCAAATAAGCGTCCTCAGGATGTCCTATACGCTTTGGCTAAGACGGGCCATGTCGATGAGGCGTATGTGGGAGCGTGGGAGGATCTGCGCCACCGACATGTGCATCCGAAGCTTAAGGACCTGAAAAAACCTGATGCGACCGACTACCAGGAGCTACTCGACCGGATTCACCGCGTAGAAGTCGTACTGCGTGAACTGACTTTCTATCTGATCGGGTATGAAGGTCCCTACACGGACTACGGCGGCTATGGTTTCCCGCCAAAGCACTTTTCACCCAAACCTACGGGAGCCACGCCGACCGACGATGCGCCTCAGGCGGGGCCAGGCTATGGTGGCACAGGGGTGCCAAGATGACAGCGACAGATTCTGTCGGACCCGTTTGTTACGATTGAGGCATTCACGAGACCCCAAATGCCTCACATGCATATCGGTCGATATGCGCTTTCATGCGGGGAATGTCATCCGGTACGCGCAAGCCGATCGGGATGTCTATGGCAACAACCGCAGGGTCACCCACGCTTTCTAGGAGCCCGGCGAAGGACGCATAAACTCCGGCGACAAGACCCTGGCCAGAAACATCGCGCCGAACTGCGTACCGACCTCCTCGACATCCATCCACTCCGACGTGCACGCAATCTCCGTTAAGTGATCGCTGTCCTATTGCGGCAGGTAGCGTTCACCATCTTCCGACATTCTGGGCATAGACCTGACGTTGGTCCCTTGCTAGCCAGTTATCCATGTCCCGGACCATGCGGCCGGCCCATGCCCGAACTGTAGCCTTCGAATGATGCTGCAGCTCATCACTCAGACGCCTTATCTTGGTGTAGTGAGCTGCTCTCGACAGACCCCACCAGCTAACCGCGGCTGCGGATGTCGCGCCCGCGTCCTGACACTTCGCGATCTCACTCAACAGGCTCATTATCGCGTTGAGGGGATTGCCCGGCACAGCGTTCATTTGCTTACGCCTCTGCCTTCCGCGCCGCGTCCGCCAGTAGATAACCGCCTTCGCCAGCGGTCGCCGTATATTCGCGCACTACGGGAATAAGCCCGAGCGGAACGGGACAGGCGGCTCGCGGATTGTGAGCGATGAGAAAATCGACGCCCAGGGGAAACGCCATACAAGCGTTGGCGTAAGAGTGCATAACGGCGCTGATCCCGATGTAGTCATCACTCAGAAATGTCTGCGTTGAAACAGGAGACCCGGTGCCTTTGGCAATAACCGGACGGAACCGGTGCCGCGTCTCAACGATCTTTGTACTCGCTCTATCAAATACGACCTCAAGGTGACCCAGCGGAAACACTGATTTGAGGATACGCGGCATTTCTGCATCGGCCCAACGATACGAAAGCGGATATCCATTCACCGCGATGATGTACGCATCTTTCTCCGACACGATGCCCTTTGCACGGTAGTGGAAATATTTTTTGTGTTTCTCGGCGATCGCGTTCGCGTAGCGCAGAATGATTTTCTCCTCGGGTACGGAGTACCCGTGCCCTGGCATCGGCTCGGCAATGCTGTCGGGCCGGCCGGGCTCGCCATCCGTGGCCGTCACTGCCTCAATCCAGATGCGGCCGTTCGCGTGTTCGACCAGAATATCCGGCCCACCGGACTTTTTTCGCTTCGGGCATGAGACCGCATACCCTCTTTCTGTGCCATACAGCACTAAAGCGCACGTGAGGTACATTTCCCAAAACCGCGCGTGAAAATCGCTTCGGACTTCCATCAGAAAATTGTCGTCAGCGTATGGGTAGTATTCACGCCATAGCCGCTCGGCGAACGCCTTTCCTTCTCTCGCTTCCGCGCGGGCTGAGCCGCGGAGATTGCGATAGGCGGAGTCCGATGCGTCGCCAGCGGAGAAAAGTGAATCGGATAAAGTCATATCTCGTTGCCTGTGCGGCCGCTCATGCCGTAGCTTCTGCAATCACGCCAGTAAGCCGCTTGTATTCCTCCCAGCAACGATCCAGCCCGGTTGAGATGTCCTCCTGATTGAGCATCTCCTTCGCCAGATAAATGGTATGCACGGCGGCGGTACACGCTGCCATGATGGTGTCTTCAACGTCGGGCACATTCGGCCCCCATCGCAGGCCCTTAATTAACCCATTCTCGTCTGCATCCACGTGATGGTTCAACGCGACGACAGAGGGATGCGCCGCGTCGTTCGACAGGCCCCGGTAGTATGTATCGTAAATGCCCGTCAACCCGGCCAGCTCAGCGGCGCGCGCGATCTGGAGGGATTCACTTTGCAACCCGGATTCCGCCAGGCCATCAAGAAAGCCTGTCAGCTTCTCGATATGACCAGCACCGAGCCCGGAAGAATCCTTGAGAAGCACTCGAGCAAGTTTCTGCCGGCGGCTGGCGTCGTCACGAATAAAGGCGTCCGCGAAGGCCGGGTCTCTGCGGACGGCGCCAAGGCAAAACACGGTCTCAAAACACCCCCGGGTCAGAATCCGCGCTTCCTGTGTCATGCCGCGCTCTGCTAGCACAATCGCGCCCTGAAAACCCGACAGTCCGCGCATGAACAACAGAGCCGTCAAGAACGCCTGATTATCGGTAGCAGGAACATTAAGTAGCGCCAGTTGGCGCTGCCCTATTCGGCTCAGGTCTTCGGCAAGCGCAAACCACGCCTGGTTTTCTATGCGGTGCTTCCTGATCCAAGCCTGAATGTCTGCGGAGAGAAACCCTTGTTTATCTATTGTCATGCCTTTACTCCATGCACACCTGTCGACATTGTCCCGCATCCTTCAATCAGGATAAAACCCGCCGCACATTAGGTTATCGCGCCAGGTAATTACTTGTTGCGCAGGCCTTTGCGGACTTCACTTATTGGAGCATCAGGAGGAAGGCCCAGGGCCTTCTTAATGTTTCCTAGCTGTGCGTCTGCACGAACGTTAGCAAATTCAGGATAGTCCTGACGGAGCTTGCCTGCTGTTGAGTCGCTGCGCTCCCGCCTGAAAGCACCCTTTTCGGTTCTATGATGTTTTCCTAGTGCCATGGTGATTCTCCTTAAAAGACGATTGTTTGAACAAAGAGGCGGACGTATCCGGCCGTTTCCTTGGTGAGAACACTTACGGGCACTCGGGCAAGCTCAGCAAATTGTTCGGGTGCTCGCCGTCGTTCTCGGTCTTCAGGTACTTGTTGCCGTACTGGCTTACCGCCACGATCACCCACACCGACTTACCGCCGACGCTTACGTAGAACCTCCATTTCCCGGCCTCGATGCCCTCGATTGCCGCCGGCTGCGACAGCTTCCAGCGCGTGCCATCTCCATTAACGCCGCCGACATTGATGATGCGTTCGTGCGCGTTGTACCTGTCGCTCTTGTTGATGCACTTGATCTGCACTGAATCAGCCATTTTCGTTGTCCTTAAAAAGAGGCTGCGTCACCCTTCCGGACAATCCGAAAGCGACAGACTTAGCTTGTCGCTTATGCTATGCTAAAGAAACCGGTTATGTCAACTACAGGATGCCTAACTCGACATGTCGAAAATGAAACCGTCTGAATTGTTCCCCGCCCGTCTCAAGGCAGCCCGCGAGCTGCGGCAGATCAACCAAGCCGACCTCGCGGAGAAGGCAGGGCTTCCGCCAACCTCCATTTCCCACTTCGAGGCGGGGTCGCGGAAACCTTCCTTCGATAATTTGCGCCGCCTCGCTGAAAAGCTGAACGTAACCGCCGACTACCTGCTCGGCCGCGTCGATGAACCTACCGGCCTGGCCGGCGCGGACAGGCTGCATCGGCACGCGCAGAATCTTTCCGCCGAGGACATGGAGCTTGCCGAGAATTTTATGAAAATGCTGGAGAGCCGGAATAAGCAGCGCAAGGAATGAATCGGGACGAGGCCGTCATTTCGACACTGCACGCCGAAAAATTGCTGCGGGAGCGTGGCATCGTCTCGCTTCCTATTGATCCATTTGCGCTTGCTGCCGCGGAGGGGATCACCGTGCAGGCCAAGCCTGACACGGCTCCCGGTGTGTCCGGACTTCTCATGCGCGTCGGGTCGAGCTTCGGGATCATGTATGCGACGCACATTCGTAACGAGGGATACCAGCGCTTTAGCGTCGCGCACGAGTTAGGCCATTTTTTCCTTCCGGGGCATATAGACGCCATTTTCGCCGGTGACGCCAATGTTCATGCGTCACGCGCTGGCTTCGTGTCCGATGATCCCTATGAGAATGAGGCCGACCACTTCGCAGCCGGCCTCTTGATGCCAGACCCGATGTTTCGCAGTGCACTCATTCATGCCGACGATGGACTTGCCGGCATAGAATACCTCGCCGGGTTATGCCGTACCTCGCTCACTGCGACGGCAATCCGCTACACAGAAAAAGCGACCATCCCGGCAGCAATCGTGGTGAGCGCAGGCACACGCATCGACTACTGCTTCATGTCCGCTGCGCTTAAAGATTTCCGGGGACTGCAATGGCTGAGAAAAGGCATGCCCCTTCCAACCACAGCGTTAACCAGGATATTCAATAGCGATCCCCGAAATATTGCCGACGCCTCCCGAGAGGAAGGCACGGCCGATCTGATAGAGTGGTTCGGCGGTGATCGTTCTGTAGAGGCCCTCGAAGAAGTCATCGGCCTCGGAGCCTACGGCAAGACGCTGACGGTGATTACGTGTGATACGTTCGCCGATGAAGTGGATGAAGAGAAACAACTGGAGGAAAGCTGGACTCCGCGTTGGCGCTAGGCGGCGCCGAGGTCCTTTCCGGTTTGGGTCGCTATGCAAAGCTTCGCATAGCGACCCCTACGCATAGTGCGCAACTAGGCGTAGTTGTCTCAAGAGGAGCGACGCCGCCCCCTATCACGCAGGACATCAGGAGCCGGCGCGTTCTTTGCATAGTTTCAGCGTCTGCAAAGACCGCATTAGTGGGTCCGGCGCGCGGACCCACCGCACTTGGTATCGTATGCCTCCCGTGTGCGAGAGTATCGGACGTTACCCATGCCGCTCTCGGACGAGGCAACACCACGGGACTCGGCCCGCGAAACTATGCAAAGAATATTGCTGACTCATCTCGCCAACAGCCGCGCTCCGCCTGCGTCAAGCGGATACGGTCTCACCAGGAGGAATTCAAGGCTAGGGCTTGGATAATGGAGGTTCTCGTTGGGCGCTTTTACTGAGTCAGTGAGGATGAATAGGGTTCCGCCGCCGACTTCGAAGAAGTTCGATGACAAGGCGTGGACTGAAGCCGAGGTCACTGACGAGGTGGATCGCGCGTTGCGCGAGGCTGGATTCCTTATAGCAGAAGTCATACGAGGGCTGAAATCTCATGTTTTGCTCGCCGCGCATGATCGTGTGCTTCTGCGTGCTCTAGTTGCTGACGCGAATCATCAGACCGTCGCCACTCATAGGCAGCTTATAGATTCGCTGAAGCACGGCGACCCTAACAGCCTAGATATTGATACGGTACTGTCTCTTAAGGAGCAGCAAACCGGTGGATCACTCGGCGAATTGACGGATGGTCTAGGGGATTCATTCGTGTACGCCTTAAGAGAAGCAATGGTGACTTCTCAGGAACGAATGCCGGTACCGAACAAACTCATTTGGCAATCGGCTTTACGAAAGGCTATTGATCAGGGCTTCCTCGCGAATCGTTGGTATCTGGCCTGGTTCTATTGGATGGAAGCGCTTTGGCAAGACGCGAAAATAGCAAGTCGCTCAGCCGGTGAATGGTTGGTTACATACGAGGAATCATTCGAAAAGATCCGTGTGATCTCCATCTGGAGGAGGCACAAACGGAAAGACGTTTTCGACGCTCAGGTGCCGTATCTCGACTATCTAATAAGAGTTGCCTCAACTACGAAGACGCTTCAATGTAAGTTTGTCAACGAGCGTCTTGTGCTTAGCGCGCGGATTACTCGCAAATCTGAGGCACCGTGGGCTGTAAGAATCCAGAACCATGCGCTCTTCCCGCAGTACGTCCTATCGCCCCGGATTCTAGACGTGCCCTTGCATCTACCTGGCCAACAGGTACGTGTCCGTGATGCGATCGCATTTCATAGCACCTTGTTTGCCCTCTTCTTCGAATGCCTTGACGTCTTTCCTAAAAGGAATTCCCTTCTTAACGCACTGCCTCGAGATGCATTTTGCGTGTCCGTCGCTAATCTTGTTCATGTTGTCTGCGAGTTGACGGATATCGACAAAGATATGGTGAAGGCCCTTGTAGATAGCGCGACGTTCACTGGCGGCGGGCGACAAACGCTTTGGGGACGTCCGCTCGTTTTTGCGGGAAAGGATGATCGTTATTTGTTCCTTCCGTCACTCAAGAGCAACTCGCTAAGAACCGTCAATTCATTAATTGACCAATACGCGGGTGACAACGGGAGGAAAGGACATTTCTTCCAGGAATACTCCAGAGAGGAAATCGCCCGAGCGCTGAATCTTGGTCCCCTGGCGGGCGTCTCATGGTTGAGCGAACGCGCGGTGCAGACTGCGGCGGGGGATATAGACATCTGCCTCGTCCTTGGAAACACTGTGCTGATCATAGAGGTTAAGTACATGCAGGCTGTCGTAGACGCACATGAATGCTGGCGTGCATCTCAGACGCTTGCAGAAGCGGTCGAACAAGTAGAAAACAAGATTCGGTACATTTCTGCGGCGAAAGATTCCTTCTACGCGATGCTTCATGAGCGGCATGGTGCACCATTGGTTAGTCAAGGAGCATCCGTGATACCGCTGGTTCTTACGAGTGACTCGTATCACGCCGGCTTTCCAATGAAGGGGGTTTGCGTCGCGGACATCCCGATTCTCGCTGCTTACCTGGAAAACCTTTATTCGAATGACGAACCGGTAATCCGCGGCATTAGCCCGGTTGACGCGGTAAAGCTTTACGATGATGTCCCGTCCGGTCTTCGCTGCATAAAGTCGTATCTAGAACGACCCGAAATAGTCAGGCGATTGCTTGGCCGCCTGGTTTCTAGAAACTTGGTGTATCAAACGGATCTATGGAACGACGACAAGCAACTCAACATCACGGTCGAATCTGTTGATGTGGGACCAGCCGAGAACATATCTTGAGATCTTGGCAATTCAGCGGGCGACACTTAGAGTTAAGATAACCAGATAGATTGCGGCGCGAAACGTGTCTAAGAGTTGTCATCGGCCCGATTATTAAGCATCGGGGGTTGGGGTAATCAGGGGGGTCACCTGTGGCACGTATGACCACCGAGATGCAGGATCTTGAGGACGCCATCCAGAAATCGCGGCGCTGGATGGCGGAAGCTGTCCGACTAACGGACGGCTTGAGTTTTCCCACCAGCGACCGGAACAGGGTCGCCGTCTCCCTTTATCACCTGTGCTTGGAGCATCACCAAGCCATACACACCCTGGTAGATCACGGAGTAATAGGGTCGGCATTCGCACTCGTGCGTCCGCAGCTTGAGGCATATGCGCGTGGCGCGTGGTTCGCTGTCTGTGCCGCGGATGAGTATGTGGCAGAGTTCCTCAAGGATAAAGACCCACCGAAGATTGGCATCCTTATTGAAGAGCTGGAAAGACGCGAAGCCTACAAAAGCGGCTCGCTTCGCCGGATGAAAAGGGAGCTGTGGGATACGTTGTGTGGATTCACGCACGGCGGCCTAATTCAAGTCTTGGCAAGAAACAAGAGCGATGAGATAGCGCAGCGATATATGCTCCCGCACATTACTGGCCTGATCAAGGCATCTCCGATCTTGTCGTACCTGTCCTGCGTGGGAATGGCAGCAGTGCTGGATAGGCAACCCCTCGCGGCGCAGATGCGCGAAGCGCACCAAGCCATCTACAAGTAAGCCCTGGAGGAAATGCCCATGGCAAACATTCTTCTGCTCGGTGCGGGATTCAGCGCAAATTGGGGTGCTCCCGTCACGTCCGGAGTATTTAACGCGCTTATTGCTGATCCGGAAGTGCGCGGGGATCGGCCGATGCATGACCTGCTCTGGCGCAACCGGAGAAACTTTGAAAACGCGCTAGCGGCCCTTCAGGAAAACTTCAGGCGTGACCAGCAGAGACAGCGAGAGCCGCTGCTCCTCATGCAGCGGGCGATGCAGCGGACCTTTGAGCGCATCAATGGAATCTTCACGCGCCAGAGCTTCGAGCTACAGGACGGACAGCCGATTGACCGCAATCGGACAGTGGTGGAGTTCCTGGCGAAGTTCGATGCGATCTTTACCCTCAATCAGGATCTCCTTCTTGAGATCCACTACTTCGATCACACGCACAACGCCCTGACGAATAGGCGGTGGAACGGCGGATGTGTGCCGGGTATGGCTCCTGCCGGTGCGGTCGGTAACGGGGCCATCTGGTCGGGACGTACTTGGTTGCCCAACGGGGACTACACAATCCCCAATAACGCGCAGCCGTTCATCAAGCTCCACGGGTCTACGAATTGGAAAGATACCGGAGCAAACGCCGAAATTATGATTATGGGCGGCGGCAAGACGGAGGCCATACAGGCAATCCCGGTTCTGCATCGGTATCAGGGCATCTTTGCCGAGTACGTACGGCATGGAGACACGCGGGTAACGGTGATCGGCTACGGCTTCGGGGATGGTCACATCAACGCGATTCTCCGGGATGGCATTGAAAATCGCGGGCTGCGGATGTTCGTGATCGATCCGCGCGGCGCTGGACTCGCGTTTGACGCACGCCCGCTGCGGGAAGGACAGATCGGCTACGGCCCCACAGATTTCGAGGAGTGGTTCCAGCGGGGACTCTATAGCGCGTCGACCATGCCGTTTCGCAGGCTGCTCCGCGAGGACTCAGTTGACATCGGAGTGCTGTCAGACTTCCTCGCGGGCCGCTAACTATCGGCCTTCCCTCACTGAACCGATAAAGGCGATGGCCTCCTCGCTCTGCTCATCGAGGGGCTTGCCGAAAATCCACCGAGCCCATTTACCCTAGGAACCTGACAAGGTGTAGGCGGACCGATACTGATTAAGGGACCATTTGAACCAACTTGGGTTTTGCCGTGTCTTGGTCCTCCAGACCAGCCCGAGCATGGTGGCTGGCCACGAAACGTATTATTGGCATCGACGTACACTCTCAAAACTTTGTGGCAGGCGCTCGACTATCCCTCCTAAAGCAGACGGAACAGCCCAATGGAATGCTTTTCGATTGATGAAAGCGGTTACACGGGCTTTGACCTCCTGAACGCGGAGCAGCGATTCCAAGGTGCTGCAGCCATAGCAATAACTCACGAAGAAGCGTCACGGCTATCCGGCACATTCCCGACGTTGCACTGGATGGCCGCCAACGGCAGGACTGGCCGAAAGACCGAAGCTCACATCGAGCTGATAAGCGGCAGCTCCACCTCAGCTAGCTGACCTTCATGACATCAAACGCGGGGCGGCTTCTCAGGGTCGGTAACATCGCGTCGATAAAGGAATCGGTGCGGCCGAAGGCTTAACCCCCCCCCAAAAAACTAACGGGGCGCGCCCCCCGCCCCCACCGATTGAGCAACCGCCCTGGCAGGCGGCCACTGACCCCTATCACGGAACCCGGTCGGACTGATCAAGCAGCTTCCGCGAGTTCTTCCCATTCGCTCGAAGACAGTTCGATCAACTTCCCGCCCAGCGCTTCGAACTCCGTCGCCCGGTCGTAATCCTCGACGTCATGCGAGTAGTGCGTAACGGCGTTGACCAGCCCATAGGCGGACAGATTACCTTCTGCAATGAGCTGACGCAGCACACCCGCTCGCTCGGACTCGTTGAGCGTGTAACGGTTGGCGAGCACCTCGACGGCCTTGACAGGATCGCCGGTGAGCTTGATGTCGAGCGTCTTCTGCATCTTCTGCGCTACCTGACGGAAGGTCGCTTCCGAGACTGCAGCCTCGACCACGTCTCGCACCTTCAGGAAAAACGCCTTGTCGTCCGCAGCAAGCGTATCGTCCCGGAAGACGGTGATCGCCTCCTCTTCCGGTTGCAGAATGCGCCCGACGTGGGTCTTACGCAATGCGCGATCGGACGCAATCAGCCCGTTTCGGCATACCAGCCGGTACACCAAAGGCTGAACCGACAGCGTACCGTGACCCACTTCGGAGTTCGTGATCGCGATTCCGGCTTGCACCACATCCCCCGGCGCAATCTCGTACTCGACGCGCGGGGTGACGACCTTGAGATACATTTTCGTTTCGGTCAACTCGACCGACTCGAAACGCGCATCGGCAAGCCGTTGCAGTATTGGCAGGACATTTTCCGCCAGATCGTAGTTGTCCAGGCGGCGGTAGCGGTCCGACAGCACCGCGCGCACCTGCCCGTCCAGGGTACGAATCATCCTTCGCTCACTATCGGTCTGAAGCCAGGTGTTGACGTTATGGTCAAGAAGACCCGGTTGCTCCGTCCGCATGCGTTCGAAGTACGTGAACGGAATCTTTAACTTCTCGGCCAGTTGACGGCGTGCGAGGTTGGTGATGCCGTACTCCCCTACACCGTCCTTTGCATCGATCATCATCTTGCAACTGCCACCCTGGTCGGTGTGGCACCGCAGGAGAGACGTGGGCACGACCAGATCTTGCTTAGTCGCGAGTTGGCGCTCGAGCTCCTGCGCCAGATTAACGAGAGAACGTCCGCTTTTCATATTGAATTCTCCAAAAGAAAAGCGGGGACGGCAGACCCCGGAACGGGGCTGCAACATCCCCGCTGGGGTCAATGAACCGGCTCGGAGGATTCCGAACCGGACTATCGGCGTGACTCGCGTCACGCCAGCTACATGGGCTACCTGAAGGGAAGGCATCCCCTTCAGGTAGTACTGCATAGAACTACAAAAGGCCTCTTTCGGCGAACGACATGACACCGCTTCCCGCGACGACGAAATGATCAAGCACCCTCACGTCCACCAGGGCCAACGCCTGCTTCAGCGACTGGGTCAGCAATTCGTCTGCATGACTCGGTTCGGCGACTCCGGACGGATGATTGTGCGCAAATATCACGGCCGCAGCATTATTAAATAAGCTTCTCTTCACGACTTCCCGCGGATACACGCTGGTTTGCGTCAGCGTGCCGCGAAACATCTCCTCGGGCTGGATGACCCGGTTCTGAGCGTCCAGGAACAAGACCAAAAATACCTCGTAGTCTCGCCCCGTCAGCGTCATGCGCAGGTAATCGCGCACGCTGGCTGGTGAGGACAACGCATCCCGGTGGCGCAATGTTTCGAGCAGTGAACGCCGCACCAGTTCCTTGGCGACCTGAAGCCTCGTTCTCACTCTCGGCTGCAGGTCGCACGACGGCAGGGACTCGTTCAACAGTGCCGAGAGACTGCCGCCCGCGTCCTGAAGCATGCGCGAAGCCGCTTTAGTCCCGACCATTATGCCGAGCAGATCGGCATCCGACATCGCTTCAACGGTTTGACTCATGGTGTTCTCCTTTGCAAAAGAAAGGGGAACACCTCCCCCTCGGGGATGAGACGTTCCCCGAGGGTTGAAAGACTTCGAAAACTGCTCAATCGCGACGATCTCGCCGGACGTGAGTCCGGGCGTGAAGTCGGTCCAGCGGACCACTGCTACAACCTACTGCCTGACACTTACCTCCAGACCTTTCGGCCACCGGCTTTCAGGAGATGAGGCCGGTTTTCAAGGGCGCTGCCTTAAGGCTGGCAGTGAGCACCAAACGAAAGTTGTCGACAATGGCGCAAACGACGGCACACGTATCGCGCTGTCTCTCTACCCAAGCCGGCTTCGGTGCCAGCTTGGGTAGAGCCCCTCTTGCGAGGGGCTTTGTGACATATTCGCCGGATCCGTAGGTGAGACGCGAAGGGCTGGAAGCACCTCATTTCAGAATCGCGGCAATATCGATGAGCTGCGAGATCGCGATGCAAAGCAAAACGATCTTCAGGTTGGTGACGACGTTCCACAGCGCTTCCTTCATGTCGGGCTCTCCTTCAAGTGGCTGGCGGGGTTTTCACCTCTGGGTTTGCCCACAGGTGAAAACCCCGCCCGAAGGAGAGGTTTTCTGAGAAAGATCAAGCGATCGCTTTGGCGAGCGCGATGAGCTGAGAGAGAACGATGATCAGGACCATGAGCTTCAGGTCCGTGACCACGTTCCACAGGGCTTCTTTCATGACGGTCTCCTCGGAAAAAAAACGGGGAGACCACTCCCCGGGGAGAGAGATCTCCCCAGGGGGTGAAAGAACTACTGCCTGATGCGAACTGCTAGGCCGCGGCGCTCTCGGGTTCGCTCGAGTGCGCCGGCTGCGGCAGATCGACCGCTTCGCCATTGACCTTGGCGAACTTGACCCGGAGCAGACGACCTTTGATGCTCACGCCGGTTTGTCCCTTCTTGTCACCTTTTTCGAAGGTGAACAGTTCGGGATAGATGTCGGCGATCTTGAAGCCGATGAGCACGGTCTTTTCGGCCGTTACGTCGGACTCCAGTTGCTTGACAATCTTCTTCGCATCGGCGCCGCTCACCCTGCAGTCGAATCTGGTGTAGCCGATGTCATCGGTGCTGCCTCGCATCGCGGACACGGTGCAGGCCAGAAACTCCTGGCCCTTCTTCGGCGTGACCGTGCGAACGCGATTGAGATAGCCGACGCCTTCGACGTGCAGGTTGAAATACGACGACTGACTTGTTGCC
>CAYJNU010000188.1:0-14314 GCA_964371005.1 uncultured Verrucomicrobiota bacterium
TCAAGGCGCTCCAGGATGGCAAGGACGACGTGCGGAAAGCTGCGGTCGTAGCGTTAGGGCAGTTGGGCGATATCCGTGCTGTCGAACCGTTGGTCAAGTCGCTCCAGGATGGCAATGACGACGCGCGGAAAGCTGCTGTGGTAGCGTTGGGCCAGTTGGGCGATGTCCGTGCCGTTGAACCGCTCCTCGAAGCCCTGCGGCTTTATAGTGACCAGACGCAAGCCGCTGCTGCCGCGGCCTTGGGCGAGTTGGGCGATGTCCGTGCCGTCGAGCCGCTGGTCGAGCTGCTGGGGCATACGGAACACAACGTTCGGTATGCCGCCGCCAAGGCGCTGGGCCAGTTGCGGGACGCGCGGACCGTTGAAGCCTTGTTCAAGGCGCTCAAGGATGGCAAGTACTACGTGCGGGAAGCCGCTGCCGCGGTGTTGGGGCAGTTGGGCGATGTCCGTGCCGTCGAGCCGTTGATCAAGGCGCTGGGCGGTGTCAACCCTGATGTGCGGCGCGCTGCCGCCACAGCGCTGGGCCAGTTGCGAGACGCTCGGTCGGTCGAACCGTTGATCAAGGCGCTGGGCGATGTCTACAGTAATGTGCGGAAAGCCGCTGCCGGTGCTTTGAAGCAATTGGGTGAGGTACAATGGAGCCAATGGATCCACGGTGATGCCCAGGATTACGCCAGGCTCGCGACAAGCGATGACCCGCGCGCCATCGAACTACTGATCAAGGGCTTCTCCGCGGGGCCGGGGCGTGATTGGGAGTCTCGCAAATCTGCTGCTGCCGCACTTCTCACGGTTCTCTCGCGGCAGTCTCCGCCTCGAGTTGCTAACGCTTCGGAGCTATTGAAGTCCATTCGGAAACCTCACAGCGATTTGCATGAGGACTCCGGGGGGGTAACATTTAAAGCTGGTGGTCCACAAGATTGTCACAGCGATCACGATGACTCCCATACTGATCGAGGAATCGGTCTGGATGTTCCGAAGGGTATCATTGTCACCGATTTCTAGTAGCTTGGCCGTTGGCTATAATCCAAGCGTGGCATCCGCTTAACGCATAGTGCTGGGAGTAATGAAGATCGTCGTAGTAACAGGTGGTCCTGGAGGTGGTAAGTCGTCGTTTCTTGCAGACGTTCGGCGTGATCCGGAATTGTCTAAGGAGATCATCATCCTGCCAGAGGCGATTCATGCCGCTGCGCGCTCCAGCGTCCGCCCGAGCCAAGCGGTCTTCCAGCGGTTGGTGGTGAATATCCAGAAGAATATCGAGCAGGCCGTGGTGGAAACGTTCGCTGGCGATGATCGCTTCCTTCTGACCCATCGCGGCACGCTCGACACGCTAGCCTTCTGTCTGGCCGCCGGTTGGACGGAGGAACGGTACTGGCACATCACTGGCCTGCGGTTGGAGGATGAATATTGTCGCTACCATGGAATCATCCATTTGGTATCCATTGCTCTCGGCGCGCCGCAGTTCTACCGCTACCGCCCCGAAGAACACCGCCCCGAAACGCCCCAGGAAGCCGCCGTGCTCGACGAACACCTGGCCCGCATCTGGGGCGGCCACCCTCGCTACGTCCGCATCGCCAACGACACGCTGGACTGGGCCGCCAAGAGCCGGAAAGCCATCGCGGCTCTGCGCCATTTGCTTGCGGAGGAAGGCCAAATCCACTGATCAGAATCGAACTCACAAATG
This sequence comes from uncultured Verrucomicrobiota bacterium, assembly GCA_964371005.1. Classification (GTDB taxonomy): domain Bacteria; phylum Verrucomicrobiota; class Verrucomicrobiia; order Limisphaerales; family MWDV01; genus MWDV01. Next base: position 1,681 of record CAYJNU010000188.1, read on the forward strand.
GGTGGCAAGAGTTCGTTACTGCGTGGGACGAAGGGCGAAGTAACGTTGGTCTCTCGGTTGCGCGCGAGGTTGGAGCGGTTGAATCCCGCGCCGCGCCCGAGGCCATCGTCACCGCAGATGATGAATTGACCCGTGACCGTTCGGCCATGTTGCTCGAACAGGCGAACCGTGAGGTTCATCGGCTGTTGAAGGAGGGCATTCCGGTTTGTGTGGCGGATACGGGAGATTCGGCACCGCGCCCACAAAGGCAGCCTTTTTGCCAGTAGCTACTCGAACGGTTTCACCGGAGCACGTCGCCGGCGAAGTGCTTCCTGCGGCACCGGTTCCAAGCCGGCGATTTTCCGTTGCCGGTTGATCGCACGCAAGATGCCGCGGAGTTGGTCGCGCACCGGGGCGTAAGGTTCGAAGGGAATGGCCCGCAATTCCCGGCACAACTCCTGGACGGTCCGCTTGGCTGCGATGTCCACGAAATGCGCTTTCAATCCGGCGCACATTCCCCGTTCGATGCGGACGGACGCGTGCCACCTGCCTTCGCGTCCCTTTCGGCAACCGATGGCGTAACCCATGAAACGCAGCGGGCGCCTTCTGATGTCGTGAATCTGTCCCCCCTCCGCCGCGAAGAACGGATGCTGGCCATGCGTGGCCAGCAGCACGAAAAACCGCTCGAAGCGGAGGTATTGCATACGAGCCTAACCTGCGCGCTTCTGCCGGGCCCGGGTGAACTTGGATACGGCGATGTCATAGCGCGCAATGAGCTTGTGGTCGGTGGCCACCGGGTCCTTGGCGTCCGGAATCCGACCGGCGACGTAGAACCAGTAGCCGTGCGCCACGTAAGCGACGGCCAATTGCTGAACGAAGCCAGCCACCGTCGTGGCCACACACCGATAAACCATGTCGCACCTCCAAACAGTGTTATGGTCCATTCGCCGGAGGAAGAGGCACAGGTCACGCAAGTCCCCGTACCGCCTCAATTCTGTTGGTCCGATGGACCATGTGCCGGCTTTAGACGAACTGGAGTCACGCTCTTCAATTCCTTCATTGCGACATGCTCATGTCGTTATCGTGAGACGTGGCCTGCGCTGTTGGGTCGTTTGCCCGGCCCCCGATCAGCGCCTCCCGAACGCGCTGAGATGAATGCTCGGACTGAGTAGCCCAGAGGGTCCAGAGCCGGCCCAGGTTCTTGCAGTCCTGCATGAAGCTGGACACCGTCGGCTGGGCACGATCAATCACCCGCAAGGTGTCTCGCGTTGACCAACCCCAGCGCCGCGCTTGATTGTGCCAGGCGTCGAACAAGTCCTGCCCCCGCAGAGCTTGTTTCCAGCGGGCGTCACCCGGTCGGTCGGAATGGAGCGGGGATTCCTCCTGGAATCGCTGGATCATCTGTTTTGGGAATTCGATCCGGCCGCCCACGGTCTGCTTCATCGCGTCGGTGGCCACGCGGGAAAAGAGATCATGCATCCGGGGCATCCGCGCGTTCACGAACTCCGGACGCAGCACGGTATTTTCCATGCCCCGCTGAAACTGCAGATTGAAGAGGAAGAGCGTGCTTTCCAAGCGGGGTGTCTGTGCTGGTGAGGCCCCGGATTGGAACTCACCGCAAAGGACCGACTGCCGCCCGCGGGCATACGCATTTCCCCACGGCAACACGCCGTTCAACCGGCGTTCAAAATCCGTGACGACCGCTTGGGCGGCTTTGGCGAAGCCGGTTTGCAGGTGCGTGCGTAACGCGCCGGAGGACAGCGCCCAGAGGGGATTCAGCGGCCCCTCGGCGGTCACGTTGATGCGCCACCCCAGGACCCGCTCGCCTTGTTCCCACGACTGTTTGAGCAGCTTCTCTCCGTCAGGCGTGCGCCCTTGTAACAACTGCGCAAAGGCGTCGCGCTGCACCGGACCGGAAAGCTCCAGTTTGGCGACCCCGCCTCCCAGCCATTGTCCCGACCTGCCCAGGCGCTCGCTCAGATACTCAGGACGAAAGAACTCCTGGTAATGACGGTCGCCGTCTCGCTCGTGGATAGGTGTCAGCGTAATCATGATGATTGCAGTCGTTTTTCAAGCGTTAGCCAGGGTCAGCGACCGAGAGGGAATGGCCCATCGCGGCGGCGCGGACTGACATTCGATTCGCGGGGGCGGCGTATGATCGCCTCCGCCCTATGCCGGATCGGGGGTCAGCCCCGGCGGCATCCAACGCATACATTCGCCAACAGCACGGGAAACCGAACAAAGAAAATCACGATGACTGGGATTCTGGGGCCGGGTACCAAGGCAAGTGACTCTCGAATCTGCACGTGCCCGGAGCAACGCCCGGGATGCAGGTTGCATCCCAAGACGGGATGTTGTGACTCCCGCAGGCCGGGCGCGGTGTCTGACAAACAAGGGTGGAGGAGTTGTTTAACGGCACAATCCCTCCGCAAAGCACAAATCCTTTGTGCCAGCACGGTCGGAGGCGGACGTGGTTGCCCACGAACCGCAACTCCCCCTGCCGGCATCCAACCGTTGACCCATTCAGGCAGGCTGAGGTTCATGCTCAGTTGCACCACGGCGCGGGCGGCAAGTCCCAGGCCCTGATTGGGGCCGCCCGCGCGCGCTGTATTCCTGCCTTTGCTGTTGCCCAACCATAGTGGTTGCGCGATCTGAAAACCGATTTGCTTACTTCATCGTAATAGCTCTCTGTTGTTTGCTGCCCTCACGCGAAAGGTAACAGTCCCCTGTCGCCGCTCGCGTGAACGCAGTTCTCCTTCGCCGAAATGGGCCGGTGGAGTTGGAATCCACCGGCCCACGACGTTCATTGAGACGGGTTGCTCCCGTCGCTTCTTTCGTGTGTGCATCAGTGCCCGGAACCACCCGTAGCACGCACACGCCGTTTCAACTGCCTTGCTGAAACGACACCCCATGCCCCGGCTTCCAAGCCGAAGGTCATTGAGTCCAGACTCCATCTGGTCCTACTCGAAGCACTCTCATCCGAGTGCGGCTTTTGAAGCACCGGCGGACAAGGCCGGCACCGGACACCACTCCGGCGGCCACACTCGTTGCGCGGTTAGTTTGATTCTTCGCTACAGCAGTCACGTAGGTAGGACGCGTGCGTCCAGAACCGTCAGGTATGCGTGAGACTCCCGCCTCACCACAGTTTCCATCCCGCACGGGCGGGATGATTTCAGAAGCCAGAATACAGAAGCGGCTTCTTACCCATCCTGACCGGTCGTTTCCCGACTCGGCTGCGTCTCTGCTGCGGCTGACTGGCAAGGGCTTGACGCCCCTTTCATCGTTGAGCTGTTCACGGTCTGCGTTTTCGGCAGAACCCCGGAGGTGGTCGGCCTCCGGCGGGTCGGTGTTGCCACCGCCCGGCTCCCGACGCCAGCGCACGTTGCACGAACCTGTCGAGCCTTTCACCCGATCGGCCAACCTGGCTTTGGTCCGTGCCCCGTGGGGGGATTTGAAGCGCTCCTTGTGCGCTTCGCACCCGCTTTGAATCAGACGGCTCTGCCGGTTTGCACGGCAGAGGTTTTCCCGCTCGCCCGCATTCGCGGACGGCAAATAGCCATGAGATAGAATCTGGAGATTACGCTTCGTTGGTGGCGAAGGATTACTTCCAGAAGCCTCTCTCGAACGTGGCGAGCCACTCTCGCGGCACCACGCTCTACGGGACGCAAACGTGACGATGGGTGAGATCGTCCCCTTAGCCGAGTGGTGAGCTCGGTTTGCCGGGTGTTCGCGCCCGTCTCAATGAAGTCAGAGAACGCGCTTGGCATGCACTGACGTTGTGGGATCAACAACTTCCCGTAACGGCGTTCTAGCACGGTTCGGCGCTAAGGTCCTAACAGAATGTGATCCGCCGCGATGTCCCCTTGTCATACGCGGGCAAGCCGTGTTACGAGGCGATGAGGAGGAAGCCCAATGACCCCACGGCACTGGCACTTGAAACGTTCGACCGGCGTCACTCTGGACCTGGCGGTATTGGATTACCTTCGGATGTTGGCAGAAACGGAAGACCGGGACCGCAGTTCCTGCATCAATAGGATCATTCGTGAACACGCCGAGCGGAATGGACATCCCCTGCCGCCGGCCAGACCGCTGCCGCCGCCGCTGGCCGATTCCGAGGAGTAAGGTATTGTGACTGCCGAGGTGAAAACCCAGTTCGCCGGCTTCCCGGATTTCCGGGCGAACGTCACCTTCACTCCGATTCAGTTCTTCACCGTGGTGCTGCCGCATTGTTCGCGTGGGACGGTCCGCATCGTCGGCTACGCCCTGCGCAAGGTGTTGGGTTGGGTGGATGAACACGGCAATCCAACGCGGCAACAACTGCAGTTCACCTACCGGGAGTTGATTGAGAAAGCCGGGGTGTCGCGCGATTCCATCGCCGCGGCGTTGCAGGAAGCCCTGCAATGCCATTGCCTCAAATGCGTCCGCAGCCCCCGGCCCGATACGCTGGGACAGGTGGCGCAGAGTGGTGTCTATGAACTCTGCTGGGATACGGAGGGCCGTTACACCGACGACCCCGATGCGTTTCGGGGCTTCTACTATCCCGATGCGGTCGTGGTGGAGGAGCGGGATGGCGGGCGCACCATCCGCCGGCCCAAGGCCGCGCGCAAGAACATCCCGAACGCCTTCTTTGACCACGTGTTGCCGCGCGAACGGTTGTCGGTGCTGCGGGTGGTCGGAGCGCTGTTATTCTACTCGATCCAGTGGGGGCCCGGTGGAGAGCGGCGCGTGCCGGTCACGTGTTCGATCAGCGAGTTGAGCCGGTTGACGGGGTTCTCACGTCACCACACCCATGAAGCGGTCGCAGAGGCTGGCCAGCGTGGCTACATCAAGGCGGTGGATGCGGGCCGCTTCGATCCGGCAGCGGGGCGCGAAAGCCGGCCAGCGACCTATGGGATTCGGTGGGCAACCAACGTTGGCCCGGGACGCGTGTGGCAGACGGCGACCGCCGTCCCCGCGGTTGGACCGGTTGGAAAAGGTGAACGGCGTGAGCAATCGGCAACCACTCCCCAACCGGTCGAAAAAGGTGAACGGCACCGGTCCGAACAGATGAACGGAAAGCGGTCGAAAAAGGTGAACGACATAAGGATTAAAACCGAATCTAAAACAGGACTAACAACAGGTGACCCGAAAGCGGCGGCGGCATTGAGCGGCTACGCGTTGCTGCGGCAAACGGGGTTTGATGACCGCGTAGCGAAGCAGTTGGCCGGGAAGTGTTCGCCGGAAGTCATCCGCCGCCAAATCGAGTGGCTGCCCTTGCGGCGCACCACGCGGAATCGGTTGGGGCTGCTGCGGCGTGCGATTGAGGGGGATTGGGCCAAACCGGAGGGCCAACTTGAACCCAAGCCCAACCTCTCGCCTGCCCTCACAACGCAGGGCGATGCGGTCCTCCGGCAGATTCAAGCCACACGCACCGCCCAGCAACGGAAGGCCCATGTGGAGGCGCAGGAGGCTCGTCAGGCAGCACTCCGGCCCGAATACCTCGCCTATCTTCGACGAGCAGAAAACGAAGCACAGCAGACCGCCCCGGGGCTTTACGCGTCCTTCCTGGAGCAACGCCGGCGCACGCGCCAGGCCATGACGGGCGGGCTCTTCAACGCTTCGGCGGAAACCCTGGCCAAATTCGACGGTGAAGAAAGCCGGTTGCTGGCCTTTGCCGAGTGTTTTCAGAACCATGCCCAGCACCCGGTCCTGGACTTTGCGCGATGGGATAAGCAGCGGAGCTTGTTGCCAAAAACGCCGCAATCTGTCGCCGAGGATCGAATGCCTGTTCGCTTTCCGGCCCAACCAGTGACTGAACCGGATGTGGGGCCGGCGGAGGTCGGCGCGCGTGCGCCTTCCGCAGGCCCGTGAACGCGAACCGGCACTTGAATGGCCAATACCAGTATGACGTGCCTCGTCCGTCGCCGGCCTGGCGTCCGACTTTTTGCGTCGGACCTCTTGGTTAGGTTTTTCAAACGTGGTATGACGCTGACTGAAGGTCATTCAAGGAGGTTCAACAACCAATGCAAGACACCATGCCAAAACCAAAAGACAAACCTGCACACGAAATCCGGATCGGCGCCATCAAGGCCGCCCTCTGGAAGAACGACACGGCCAATGGGACGCGCTACAACGTCACCTTGAGCCGCATCTACAAAGACAAGGAAGACGACCAGTGGAAATCCACCGACTCGTTCGGGCGCGACGATCTGCTGGTGCTCGCCAAGGTTGCCGACCAGGCGCATAGCTGGATTTTCCAGCAAGGCCAGGAACGCGAGGCGGACGCGCAGAGTTAATCGGTGCATTGCCTTCGCGGTTCTGCCGAAGGTTCACGGCTTTTGAGGATTGTGCCGTTCAAACAACCCTCACCCTTTCCCTGCTCAAGGTGATTTCACACTGACTTTGGAGATCATCAATCACGCGTGGCGTTGCGTTCCAGCCATTCGCGCAGCGCTTGGGCGACGATGTCCTGCTGTGTGAAGGGAGCCTCGCGGCGCAACTTCCTCTCCATCGCCACGCGCAGCAGCGCGGCGGGCAGCTCGGCCGGCAATCGGAAGGTCACGGAAACCGGCGCGCGACGCTCAGCAGGCAGCGGTGAGTGAATCACCGTTTCACCGGGCCACGACCGGGCAGCAGCGGACGGCCCAGTCTCCGTGGGCCGGACTTGCAGGGGCGGCGTCGGTTTCGCCGCGCCGGAAGCAACGAATGCCTCCGCTTCTTCCCCGAGGTTAACCGCGTGCAATGCCTGACTCATCGTGCGCTTTGGATTCATGGATGCCCAACTCCTCGAAGAAATGAGTAATTTCCGCCGTGGCCGCTTCGCCCCGCGGGCCCAGTCGCCACACCAACGTCCCTTGTCCCGCCGCATCGGCAAAGGCCTGCCGCAAACGCAGTCCCCCCAGGACCGGCGCTCCCAGCGATTGCACGGTGACCAGCAACTCCTGAGTCAGCCGGTATTGCACCTGAAGTTTGTTGGGCACGAGCACCGCCTGCGGGGGGCCACCCCGAATGCGTTGCGCCTGCCCGACCACGCGAATCGCTTCCTGCACCGCCCGCAAGTCCAACACGGACGGGCCACAGGGCAGCAGCGCCAGATTTGTCACCAGCAGAATGGCGCGAGTGACTTCCGTAAGCCCCGCCGGCCCGTCAATCACCAACACGTCACAATGAAATGACAGGCGGGGCACTTGATCCAGGATGTCGTCGGGCGTTTGCAGGCGGTGAATCGGCACGTGAGGTTCTGCTTCGTGCAACCAGATGGAAGAGGCCCCTTGGACGTCCGCATCCACCAGCGCGGTGCGCTGCCGCCGCCCGTGACACCATGCCGCCAAATGCACGGCCACGGTGGATTTGCCCACGCCCCCTTTCGAGTTTGTCAGCGCAATGATGGTGCCCATGCTCTTCCTCCCCGAGACCTTGACCTGCTTACCTGCAGGCATGTTTGCTGACTATCATGCCAGCAAGCCAACCCGCAAGTGGGCTTGTCAGCAGCGCGGCATGTTTGCAGGCATGCTTGCTTGTTTGCTGGCAAGGTGGTGAATCACCACAACAGCAGTTGCGGCCAGCGCGATGAACCGCCGTTCGATTCTATGGCGAGGCCGGTCGCGTCAAGGTCGTGCGCGATTCAGGCAAACCGGTGACTGCGCCTCCACCTTGACCCGGCCGGACTCGCCGGGAGGCTGCCGCTAGGATTCATCGCGCGATTCCTGCCTCGCTACCCAAGGCCACTGAAGGGAGTCCGGGAGGGGATCAATGGCTGTGGCCGTGGTCGCGGTCGTCGTCGGGATCCTGACTTTGGGCATCCTGCGTTTGAGCCGGGTCCGGTTGCGAGTGAGAAGGAGACTGGGAGGGGGAGTCCGGCGAGGCTGTTTCACCGGGCAGTTGCGTGGGTTCCGCTGAATGTGTCTGGGCCCACTGCGCTTCAAGCGCGTCTTGGACGGCGCGCAGTTCTTCCTCCGTGGCGGGGTGTAACTTCGCCCATCTTTCACGCAGCCGTTCGCCTAATGTGCGCAGGGCCTTTTCGGCCCGGTGTTGATTCTCAGGCATGGCTCACCGTTCTCCTTTCTCGCCCATCAACTCCTGGGCTCGCTCCAGACACCGTTTGATCTTCATGCGCACGGCATCATAACTCAGACCGTAGGCATCAGCCAGGTCTTGGTAATCCCGGTCCAGAACGTAGAACGACCAGATCAGGTCACGGCAAGGGGGTTGCCCGAACTCCAGCAACTTCAAGGCATGCTCAACGTCCAGGCGCATACCCGGGGGCAGAGTCCGATCTTCCGCCATGGCCTCGACCACCCGGCGGACTTCCTCCAAATCCAGCGAATCCGTGAGGTGACTCTTGTCCTTGTCCCAATGTTGTTTGAGCTTGTTGCTGGCGATTCCGTAGCACCAACCCCAGAATTGGGCATCCTCTTGGCCGCGAAAGTTGTGCAAGTGCGTGGCAATCGTCACCAACGTCTCCTGTAGAACATCCAGCACACTATCCGGAGGGCATCGCTGCGAGAAGAAGACATACAAGGAGGGGCGGATGGCTTCAATGACGGCCTCACCGAAACGTCGCCGATCATGCAATGTCGTCGCGTTCAGGCAAAATCCAACGTAATCCGTCAATCGCCCCATAGCTGCGGGCGTGAGCCTAAAACGGCCCCCGAGCCGCTCGCAACCCTTCTCACGAAATAAAAATGGGTTCCGCATGTTCGCTTTCTCCACGTTTCGCTGAAGGAAGTGATGGAAAGAGACCGCGGGTTTAGCCCGTCGTGTTCGGCCCGTTATGAAAGAAGACCAACGTCAGTTTCTCGTGTTGCTGGGGCGTCCACCGGCCCGGCTGACCGCCGAACAAGCGGCCTGGCTGCTCAATTGCGCCGCCCATGATGTGCCGGTGCTGGTCGCCGCCAGGCTGCTCAAGCCGTTGGGCAGTCCGCAGCCCAACTCGACGAAGCTCTTCGCCACGGCAGAACTGCTGGAGGCCGCAACGGACCGTGCCTGGCTCGCGCGCGTCACCCAAACCCTTCAGCAGTATTGGCGGGGCAAGAACGGCCGCAAGGCCTCGCGCATCGTTGATTTTCCATCGGACTCCACACGAACCAATGCCGCCCTGCGCCGGACAATTCGTGCTTAACCTCGCAGCAACCCATAACGCATATGAACCCACCTCGCTCCCAACCGCCGCGTTCGAAGAAACTCGCAGGCGACCCACCCTCGAATATCAACGGCCTACCGTTCCACGCCAATGGACGCCAATCCATAACCGAGGGAGATTCGCAACTCGACCTCAGCCAGGCGGAGCCTCCGCGTTCCCCTCCCCGGTCACCGAGCCGGCGGTCCACGAGCCGCCGACTTTCGAAAAATGTCAGCTTCCGCGTGGATGCCGCGACGCACGAGGTGCTGGCCGGAAGGGCCGCCCAACTCAAGCTCGGCCCAAACGACCTCGCCCGCTGCTACGTGCTCCAAGTCTTGCATGAAGCCGAAGAGCGCGCCGCCCTCCACGAAGCCGTATTTACGCTCCATGACGGCCTGCTGCGGTTCCGCAACGTCTTCGCGCCGGCCCTGGAGGCGTTGCTCGTCTCCGCCGGTAAGATCAGTCCACCGGATGCGCGCGGATGGGTCCAACAACTGATGAACGAAGTCTAAGACGATGCTCTCGATCTCCGAAGCGATCAAGGGGGTCAGCGACGCAGTCAAGTACTACTTGGACAAGGGCAGAGAAGCCTACTATCTCGCCGGGGTGGGGCACGTGGGGCGGTGGTTTGGCCAGGCCGTTGAGTCTCTGAACCTGCCGGAGCGAGTCACCGCTCGCGCTTTCCGCAATCTCCTGAGCGGCTATTCGCCGGATGGCCGACGGCCCCTGGTCCAGAACGCCGGCGATTCCGATCGCGATGCCGCTTGGGACCTGACCTTCAGCGTGCCCAAACCGGTGTCGGTGCTCTGGGCCATGTCATCCGCCGAAGGCCGCCGAGCGATCGAAGCGGCACAGCGGACGGCGGTGGAGACGGCCCTGCGCGCGGTCGAAACGTATTGGGGGTTCACGCGGCGCGGGCCTGGCGGTCGGATTCATGAGCGGGCTAAGATGTTGTTTGCCACGTTCGAAGACTACGTGTCGCGGGCGCACGACATGCAGATGCACACCCACTGCGTCCTCATTAACACCGTGGTGCGGCGGGACGGCACGACTGGCGCGCTGCACAGCATCGATTTCTTTCGGGCCAAGAAAGTGCTCGGCGCGGTTCACGAAGTCGAGTTGGCCAAACAACTGCGGGCGCGTTTGGGAGTGAACATCGAACCCGCCCGGGTGGGATTTGGCATCACCGGGATTCCCGAAACCGTTTGCGAGCATTTCTCGAAGCGGCGGGCCGCGATCGTCAAGCGCATGGAAGAGAACCAGCTCAGCGGCCCCGTTGCGGCCAAGGCGGTAACGCGTGAAACCCGGCCGCGCAAGCTGGAAATCCCGCCCGACCGGCTCTTTCCGCACTGGCAGGCAGAAGCCCAAGCTCTGGGATGGGGACCGGAGCAAGCCGCTCAATTGCTGCAACAACGACACACCCAGACCCCGCAACCGGTGAAGCCGGCCCTGCAAGCCAGCATGCTGGCGATTCCTCCCGAGCAGCAAACCCGGTCGAGGGTGCTGGATCTTGCTCGCATCAAAGCCCTTGAGCACGGTGTCGGTGGTCAGGACCTTCTGGCGAGTCTGGACGGTTTACGTCTGCCGCAGGGACAGGCGGTGCTCTGGCGACCCTTTCCGTCTCAATCAATCAGGACGGAGAGTCCTGCCGGCGAGAACCGGATTCCCGCTCAAACACACTCTGCCGAAGGCAAGCGCCCCCCTTCTCTGTCGCGGGAGGAACAGGAAGTTGCACGGCCATCAACACCCGCAGGCGTGTCGTCCGCACAACCGGAGCCGACTATTGCGCCCGCCGAGGCGAAGCGTGCCGCGTCCGAAGGCCAGGCCACACCACCAAAGGAGCCCCACCGCAGCGAATCCTCTGCGCACGCGAATGACGGCTGCAATCAAAGTTCCCAGCCATCGGCATCGCCCCGGTTGCTGGGTGCTCCAGAATCTCAGAGTCAAAGCACCCGGGAGCATCCGGGACATGAAGAACAACGCTCGGGCACAAACCAGACGCAGCGCGAGGAGACGGCTGGCGGTGCAGAACAAGAATCAACCGAGGCCAAGCGGCAGGCGCAATCAAATCAAGGCCGCGGAAAACCGCGCCCGGGCATTTCTCCCGATCAGCACCGGCGGAATCGGGATTTCGAGCGTGCTTTTGGGGCCGCGGTGGACCGCATCTTCCCCGAAAAGCAGACGCGGGCGCGGCTGACCCGGTTGGCGGAAAAGTTCGCCCAAAAGCATGGGGCGGACCGGGACACGCTCGATCGCACCTTGCGCACGATGCGGCCTGGCGCCGAACGGTCATTTCTGCATGTCGAGCGCCCACGGCTCTTTCCACACTCGCCCATTGCCGCACTTAAGTGGCTGCGGGTTTCCAAACTCGCTTTAGGCGACAAACCCAGCAAGTGGGGCGACATCCGGTGGAAAAAAGACCTGGTGATCGGCGAATTGCGGGTTCAGCAACGACGGCTCTTCCCGCAGGCCGACCGGTGGAGCCCGCTGCACAAACTGACACTTCCGGCATTGCATTTCTCATTCCAGAAATCACAATGGCGCCCGCGCGATTCAATGGACGAGCGCGCCACGAAGACGCATGGGCCGCTTCCAGCAACCGAAAGTCAGAAGCAAACCGGGAAGGACCAGCAGCAGGACCACTCACACTGGCAGTGAGTGGATGCCATGAGGTTCGCCTGTCCCCAATGCTCGCATGCGTGCGGCCTGTTCAAGGGCGTCTGCCCAAGCTGCGGTCTTTCACTCACGCTGGGCTCCGTCCTGAGATTCTATGGCCAACAGATGAAGGCGTTTCTCTCCCGCACGACGGCGCTGCGGTGTCCCCACTGTGGCGCGGCCAATCCCGTCAAAGCGAGTACCTGTGTGAATTGCCAGACGGACCTGACCGTGCGCGTCGCCATGGAGAGTGTGCTGTCCACCCCACGCCAACGCTGGCACAACTTCCTGCGGAGCATTGATGCGCCGACGCGCCGGCGCATCCAGTGGGTGTATCTCATCTTCAGCGCGGCCCTGCTTTGGTGGCTGCTGGGCTATTTCGAGAAACACGGGAGCAGCCTGTTCCTCAGCATGGCATTATCGGTGATCTTCGTGGCCGTGCTGGCGTTCTTTGCGCTGTGGCTGATTCCGCGGCGGATTTTTCGCAGCGTCTTCCTGGGGGCCTCCCGGATTGTCAAACTGGCCCTGGCATTCAATGGCCTTGCCCTGACCATGGGGGTGCAGTTGTGGATCCATGTTTGGTGGGCCCGGGCGCTGACCCTGGCCGGTCTTTTTGTCATCATCTGGCTTGGCGCCTGGTGCCTACACCGATTGATCCTCCCGATGACCAACGAAACCGCGGCGGTCTTCCTGGGGAATGACTCACGGGATTTCGATACGGAGGCCGATCAAGGGCGAACCGCAAAATGGGATTAAACCAGCAACCGCCCGCCCCTTCCGTGTGGAGCCTGTTCGCCAAGGAGGACGGCCCCGCCCCGCCCGCTTCTACGCTCTGGAACTTGGTAGCGCACGCCCCGGATTCCCCGGGGCCGGAAGGTGCCGGGGACCACCAAGCCCCAC
>CAYJNU010000189.1:0-14307 GCA_964371005.1 uncultured Verrucomicrobiota bacterium
CGTGGCACGGCAGATTTCGCGGCGAGCGTTTCGCCGAGCCAGCGGGGAGCATTCCCTGAAACCCCCCTGCCGCCATGAGTTTCCGAATCCTGGGCGCGCCGGCACCCGGCCGGCGCGTCTTGGAGAATTGCGCTACCACGCGCCGGCAGGCTGCCGGCGCTCCCAGGGGCCATTCATGGGAACGTTCGGTGGTCGCATAGCGCCAGGGTGTGTTGCAGCAGCGCGGCATTGCCAACCTCGCCATGCCCGGGCACGACTTGGTCGCACTGGCTTCCGTAACGCTTTTGCAGGCGTCGAAGGGTCTCCGGCCACGCAGCGATGTCGGCCTCCACGACGTTCCCGAGATTGCTCGATTTCAACTCTTTCACCGCGCAGCCGCCGAATAAAACCTTCACCCGTGGAATCCACACCATGAGATTGCCCACCGTGTGCGCGGGGCCGGGGGAAAACACTTCGACCGCGCCGAGGTTGGTGACTGAACCCGCCTCCCGCAACGTGGCCAGAGGCTCAGGCCGCGGCCAGCCTTGTTTGGCCGCCAGCGGTCCCGTGAGCGGATGGCTGAACATGGGAATGTTGCGTTCCGCCAGCACCGGGGCTCCGCCCATGCGATCGTCGTGGGCGTGGGTGACGATTGTGCGTGAGACCGGCAGGTTCAGCTCGCGCGCGACCCATGCCAGCAAGTCGCGCGTCGGCTGCTCGCCCCAGGCCGTGTCAATCAGCGTGAGCGCGTCGCCTTCCCGGACGAGCAACCCGTTCGAGGGATAGCGCGTGCCCCCGGGCAACACCTGCCAGGACGTGTGCAGCCAGACGCCTTCGGCCAGCCGTGTGACTTGCAGGTCCGGCGTCACCTTGATCCGATTCGTCTCGGCAGCGACGCAGCAGGTGCCGAGGGCGATCCACGCGCACAGCGCGAAGACACAACGCAGCGGGACGGCAGCGGCACCTCTTGGACTGCGGTGGCAGAGCGAAGCGCCGACACCGCTTTCGCCTTTGCTCCAGCGATCCAGTGCCACGCGCTCCATCGCGAAGGTTGCCGTTGTGCCGGTGTCTGCGGTCATTGTGGTCTCGCTTCACTCGTGCCGAACACGTTGTCCATTACCTCCAACGCAAATCGTGCTGCGGCCGTGGCTGGACCGCCGGCCATTTCCATTGCCACTTCCGCCGCCTCCAGCACCTCGCGCGGCGTTGCGCCAGCCTTCGCCGCCTGCGTGATGTGCCACTCCATGCATGACTCGCAGTCCATCACCACCGAGACGCCGATGGCAATCAGTTCTTTGGCCTTTCTCGACAGCGCGCCGTCTGCGTAAGTGGCGGCCTCCACCTTGAGGAAGGCCTCATAGACTTTGGATTTCATGTCCAGCAGTTGCCGGTGCGCCTGCTGCCGGCGAGTTCTGATTTGTTCAATCCTGGTCATAGGCTGTTTTGGGGAGCTTGAGCGGCGGATTCGAGGCGCTCGTACGGTTGGACAAACCACCGGTAGTCCTCCGGCGGAACCGGCGCGCCGATGCGCTGCTCCACCGACGCGCGTGCCACCGTGCGCGACTCGAACGATTCGCATCCGCGGTCGGGACAGGCCGCGCATGTGCGCAGGCCGCGCGCGATGACGCAGGGCCGGATCGGGCAGGCCGTGTCAATCCGGCGCGCCTCCGGGCGCTCGTCGAGACAGCCATCGCAGCAAACCTCTTCCGGCGGGATGCGGAAGCCGAAATACTTGAACCAGCCATCGCTCGTGCGCTGCTGGTCCTCCGGGCCGTGGATGTTCTCGCGGCAGGCCGGACAGAGGTCGAAACGATAGCCGCAGCGGGCGATGATGGGACGGCCGGGTTGGCAGTTCATGGTGATTGCCGTTGAGCGGCGGCGTCCGGGAGGCTCTGCCCGAAGGTCCCATCCGCCCGCCGGTGGAGAATCACGGTGTTGCCGTCAGGATCAAAAATCGCCACGGCGTGGCAGACGGAGTAATCCGTCGGCTCGATTGCGAAGCGCACACCCTTGGCCTTCAGTTCAGCAGCGGCGGCAAAGACGTCATCCACAGCCAGGGCAATGCGCCCGCCAGCAATCACGTCGGGCAGCGTCACCCCGCTGTTCAGGGCGAGTGTGACATTGCCGCAGTTGAACTCGGCCCATTTCCACTCTTCACTGTACGTCTCCTGCGGCAGGCCCAGCGTTTCGCGGTAGAACGCCGCCGCCCGGGCCAGGTCGGAGACCTGATACATCACGAAGTCCGTGCCGCGGATTTTCACGCGTTCCTCCCGGGTCAACCGACGCGATCGTCATCCGGAGAAGGGCGTTACTGCCCCGTGGGGAGGACGGTCCGGAAGCCCCAGAAATCCTGCGCGCCGACCGGCCCGTTGTAGATGCGGCTCGCAACCCGACAGTCGATCGCGAAGCCGAGCCAACTGCCACCGCGCAGCACGCGGTCTAGGCCAGTTGTGGGACCCAGTGGGTTGGTGCTTGGCGACGAACTGTAGTAACTCTCCGAGTACCAATCCCAGCACCACTCAGCCACATTGCCGGCCATGTCATACAACCCGTACCCGTTGGCGGCAAAACTCCCCACCGGACTGGTGTAGGGCATAGGGTCGTTGTCATAGTCAGGGTGGCAGCCTTCCGTGGAAATCACGTCGTAGGCGTAATCGTGTTTGCAGGTGTAGTTCGCCCGGAGGTGGGTGATGGTGTCCGCGTCCGCCCACGGGAAACGATGCCCGTTCGCCCCGCCACGCGCCGCCTTTTCCCACTCCGCTTCGGTCGGCAGCCGATACCCTGCATTCCATTTCACCCAGGTATTGCCCACGTCCAGTTCCCCGCTTCGATACACGGTCGTCTGCGCCGCGCTGGTGTAATACGCCGGGGTGCGCCCTTCCTTCTCGCTGCGCGCGTTGCACCACTTCACGGCGTCATACCACATCATGGACTGCGCCGGGTGGTTCGCCTCCTTGCCCAGCGCGCTCCACTCGAAGCTGTAGCCGTGATTGGTGGCCCACTCATACACCGTGTCCCACAGCGCCTTCGTCACCTCGTACTTGTCCATGAAGAAGGCGCTCAGCGTGATGGTGTTCGTAGGCAATTCTCCTGGGGGGCCGTCCGCATAGGTGTCAAAGGCCATCGTATCGCCCCGGATGAACGAGCCGGCGGGGATGAGGACCATGTCGGTGGGTGCCGTGGTGTTGGTGGCGCCCGCCACCACCCGGTAGAAGCGGTTGGGCGCGGG
Source organism: uncultured Verrucomicrobiota bacterium (assembly GCA_964371005.1). Taxonomy (GTDB): domain Bacteria; phylum Verrucomicrobiota; class Verrucomicrobiia; order Limisphaerales; family MWDV01; genus MWDV01. Next base: position 3,209 of record CAYJNU010000189.1, read on the forward strand.
CGGGGCGGCGACATCCACGAACCAGTAAGGGCTTTGCGTCACCAGCAAGTTCGTGAGCGTTGTCCAGTTGGGCTGGCCAAGGTTGAGGGTGTATTGGATCTGGTTGGTGATACCAAGGTCGCTCCGGATGGTCAAACGCGGGACCATGGCGATGTTGGTGATGACGGGCGCGCCCGCTTGGGCGGCCATGCATGCCCCGAGCGCGAACGCACCGAGGCCGAGGTTCACTGCCTGCTTCACGAAGATTGTCTTCATAGGAATTTCAAGGACGGTCGAGTGATCGTGCAAATGTTCACATTCTGGCTTCCGACCGCCTATGGGGTGCGCGCGCGGAAGAAACTGGGCGGGCTGCCCGGGGCTACTTCGAACGTGTCCACGCCGCTGGCGGGAATGGTCCGCATCGCCACCATCGTCCAGGGCCCGAGCACACTGCTGGCGCGCTCGATCAAGAACATCTGGCCGACCGTGGCTTGGAGTGTCAATTCGAGGTTGCCATTGGGCAGCCGGCGATAGCCGGTGAACCGCGGGCCACTGCTGCTGCCGGTGGTCTTGAGCGTGAATTGAACTTCCTTTTGCAGCCACGCTATCAGCACCATGTCCGGGATAGCATTCGAGCTCGAGAAGGGGAACCGAGAGTACCCGAGCGAACCTTCGTAGGTGGTGCCCGGCTGCAGGGTGCCGGCGGGGATGACGATGGAGGTGGCGGTGTTGGCCAATTCGCGCGGCACGCAACGGTCGGGAGCCGTCCAGACCCAGAATGTCGTGGGATGCACGATGCTGAGGCCCACGGAGTCGGTCGTCGTGGCGCCCGTGAAGCCGTTCCACTGCAGCACGAAGTCGGCGCTCGCATCGATCGCCTGCGCGGCGGCGTAGTTCATGATTTGTGGCGTGTTCGGGTAATTGCCTGTCAGGCTGATGTTGGCCGATGCCGGGCCGCCGGTCGTGCGGGTGAGTTGCAGACTGTAATTGCCGTTGGGCCGGGCCGTGTCGAGGGCGCTTTGGGAGGCATAGACTTCCGAGTCCAGGTACGACCGTCCCAATCCCAGGAAATTGGTGAGGGTGAGCAGCGGGCCGCCGGGCACCTGGAGCTTGGCGGATGTGATCAGGTTGTTCGTCGGCGAGGTGGCGCTGCCGACGAATGCGGCTGGACTTGTCGGATGCGGCGTGGGCGCGGCTGCACTGGTCTGCACGTAGGTCAATTGCTTGCTGACGCCGCCACCACCGCGCCAGTCCTCCTCGTAACAGTCATTGGTGGTACCGCCGGCGGTGGTGAAACTCCCGGAGAATGTGTTGACGGGCAGCGCGTTGCCAGCCACGTCCTTGAAGTCCTGCGCCTGCGCGGTCGGATTCAGCTTCCAGGTGATGGTGGCGCCCGAGGGCAGCAAGCCCGTGTAGTAGCAGGTCAGCGTCGTGCCATCGCCGCTCCAATCGTAGTTGAAGTTCCCGGCCGTCACATTGGCGCTCCAGGTGATGGACTGGGCGTTCTGCATGGGCTCGTCGAAGACGAAGGCTACCGGCATGCTCACGGAGACACTGGTGGCTCCGTTGGCGGGCAAACTGGTGACCAGTTGCGGCGGCGTGGTGTCGGTGCCGCCTCCGCCGGTGGTCGTGGTCAGCGCGGCGTCAGTGTGCTTGTAATACCCGCCCAAGCCGGTGAGACCAGCGTAACTGGTCGTGTTGCGCGTCGTCACTTTGACGAAGAGCAGCCGGATCGTGTAGTTGCTCTCGGGCTGGAGGGTGTTGGCTGGGATGACCACGGATGTGACCGTGCCGCTCAACGCGCCCGCCACGCCGGCCTTGGGGGTGATGAACATCACGTTGCCGTCGGGGTCCACGACGCGCACCTGGATGTAGTCGTTGGCCGTGCCGCCCGTGAGGGCCGTCCAACTCACGGTGAAAGCTGCCGAGGGGTCCACGACATCGAGCGCGGCGAAGTTGAGAAACGTCGGCGTGTTGGGATAGGAATCGCCCGTCAGACTGAGGCTGAGGCTCTTGGTGCCGTCGTGGACCGTCGTCAGGGCTAGCACATACGCGCCGTTGGGATACGCGGTATTCATGTCGGGGATGGTGAGGCCACCGGGAAGGTTGAGGCTCACGAACAGCGGATCGTCCAGCGCGTACAGCGGCGGAAGCGGTTCGGCCTCCGGCGGCTGCACCGTGGCCTCAGAGACCGAATCAGTGGCGGTCATGCGCACGTAGGCCGACAGCCAATACAAGTCCCACTCGCCGTCGGGCGGCGTTGAGGCGTCCATCTGGGTGTACCACTTGCCTTTGAGGACACCGTATTCGCTGACGTCCAGGGCTTGCAGCGTCGCCGGCCCGAGCAGGGCAAGCGCCGTGAGTGTTGTGATCACTGCTTTGTTGAGGAGCGATGTTTTCATAGGTGTATTGTCGTTCGTGGTTTCGTAGAAAGTGAATCCGTGCTGGGTGCGGCGTTCGGTGTTGGGGTCAATGGAGTAGTCTTGGGCTCAGGCGGTTTTCAAGGGTTCGCCTCGGTCCGGACCCGATAGAACCGGGTGGGCGCGAGCAACGCGTTCGTGTGAGTGTAGCGGTTCGTCTGCATCACCGCTACATCTGTGAAAGCAACGCCCAAGTTGGTTGTGCATTGGAGCCGATACTGCATCCCGAACTGGTATGGCGTCCATTGGAATTCCAGATGGTTGCCGTTGCGCGCGGGCATGGCCAGGCGCGGGGCTTGGATGGCCGCCATCGTGATGAACCGCCAGACCGGGCCGTTGGTCTTGCCGGCGCGATTGAGCGAAACCACGCGCCAATAGTGCCCGGCCTCAGCTCGCAACGCGTGCGTCACCGGGAAGGAATTGGTCGCGGCACCGGAATACACGAGTTCATCCGGGGGATTGACCAGGCCCAGCCAGACTTCCACCTCGCAAGCCCCCGCGCCGTTCGTCCACGTCAACGTCGGCGTGCGCGAGACATTCTCGGCGCGGTCCGTTGGCGTGGGATTCGACGCCATTTCCGGCGGCAAGTTCACCACGTCGAACATCCCATCGCTCAAATCGTTCAGCGATTCGTCGCTGAGCCAGACGACGCGGGCTTGGAGCTTCTTGGCATCCAGGTCGCAGGGCACATTCCAAGTGAACGAGCCGGTATTGGGTGCGCGGCCCACGCGCAGGTAGTCGCTGCCATTCTGCAAGATGTCCAGCCGCACCTCGCCGCCCAAGCCTTCGCCCAGCCAGGAGATGTTGCACGGCGCGCCCGCCCGCACCTGCTCGCCGCCGTTCGGGTAAACCACATGGATCGTCGGCAGCAGCGTGAACGGGCCATCGCTGTCGTCGGAGAAGGTTGGCTCCAGGCCATCGCGAAGGCGAATCACGTAGCCGTCGCCTGGATCCAGGTGCGGGTCAATGTTCCAAGCCAGGCTGCCCTCTTTGGCCGGGATGTTCGTGGCCAGCACACTGATCTTGCGCAGCCGGCCTCCATGATCGAACCGGTAAAGCTCCAGTTGAACCGTGTCGGCGACATCCTTGGCCTTCCAGGCAACTGTGTTTGTCGTGCCCACGCGCCATCTCTCACCGCCGTTCGGAGACGTGACCTCAAGCAGCGGCCGGACTGTGGTGAACGTCCAGACCGGCCCCGGCGTGTTGCCGCCCGCGCTCCGGCAGACGACTTGCCACTGGTACGTGGTGTCATACAACAACTGCGGCAGGGCGTAGGTGGTAGCCGGCGCCGCGTTGCTCAGGAGGTAGGCCAGCGGTTGCCCGGAACGGCTCAAGAGCAGGTCCACGGCGGTTGTGCCCGTGCCATTCTGCCAGCCCAGGTTGGCATCCGGCGACTGACCAGCGCTGCCGTTGGGCGGGCTGGGGTTCGTTGGGGCTCCGGCCGCGGAGGACAGCCCGGTGCCCGTGAGCAGAACCCGGTTGGTGAACGTGCCATAGCCCGTCTCCGCGGTGCGAAGCATCAGAGCGTCCGCGAACGCTCCGGCGTTGGTTGGGGCGAAGGCGATTTCCAGGGTGATCCTCTGTCCGATGGGAATCTCGTAATACAGGTGGGCCACAAAACTGGTGGGCGAGCCATAACCCTGCCGGGCGACCCAGAAGGCCCGGTTGGTGAGGCTGATGTCCAAAGCGATGGTGTCCCGCCCGGGATTGAAGACGTCAACAGTCCGGACTGCGGAGACTGTGTTCGCAACCTGCCCGCCAAACGCGAGGTTGGTCGCAGACAACTCGAAGTCCAAAGGGCCCGCCGTGGTGAAGTCCCAAACCGGGCCGTCGGTTTCGCCAAACTCGTTGCGGTTGACCACCTGCCAGCAGTAATGGCGGTTGCCTTGGAGAGGCGCGGCGTAGGCGCCCACTGCCGGCACGTTGTCGAGGACCAGATTGGTGATGGCCTGGTTGGTGAAGCAGCAGGCGGGGTTGAAGTAAAGGTCAAGGGTGGCGGTGGCGTCACCATTGGTCCACGTGAGCGGGGCGGCCAGGTTGGCATACTCTGCAATCCCGTCCCCCGGCGTCGGCCCGTAGGGGACTGACGGTGCGAGCGGACGAAAGACGTAAGCCGCGCCGGGCTGACCGCCCGCACCCGGAGCCAGGACGGCCAACCTCCCGCTCTTGAGCGCGACGCCATACCCCAACTCGTCGCCCGCACCCAAGTCAGGCGACCGCAACGCCGAATGGAGCGACCACGCGCCGCCGATGCGTCGGTACACGCAAACCCGCCCGGCATCCGCCAGCGAGGGCGGCGCGGCGCGGTATGGATCGCCGATGACTAGCACGTCGCCATCCAACGCAACGGAGCGGCCGAAGGAGCGCGTATGTCCCAAGGCATCGTCGGGCGCAAGTTTGGCCGTCTCCGTCTGAGTCGGCAGGGACGCCCAGCCTGCGGCCGGCTTCTCGAACACATACACCGCGCCCGATTCCCAGCCCGCACTGTTCGTGGCCGCATCGCAGCCCAGGACCACCGTATCGGGCGTGATGGCCAATGAGGGGTTCCAAGGCTTGCAGTATTCGCTGAGGTTAAGGCGAGTGCGTAACAGCCAGGTGCCGCCGAGGTATCGGAATACGTAAACCGCCGGGAAGTACTCCCCGCCGTGGGGGGCAACATAGGTCCCCAACACCGCCAGATACTCCCCTTGCAGGGCCACCCGGCTGCCCAAGTGACGGTTGGAGGGATCGTCTCCCACGACTGTGAGCCTGGCCTCCTTTGCCCAGATGCCGCCCGAGCGCCGGAATACGTACACCGCGCCTTCGTTCGTCGTGGAGTAATTGTCATTCAGTGACCCCACAACCATCACTTCACCATCCGCCGCCACACTGACGCCAAACTGAGGCGGTACCGGTGGCTCAGGCACAGTTTTATCCGCCTTCAACGTGGCCGCCAGCGACCAGTTCGTGCCGCTACGTTGAAAGACATAAGCGCGGCCCGCCATGCTGAACTCGTACGGAGCACCCACCACCGCGTAATCCTCCCCCATGGCCAGCGCCGAGCCAAACCAGCCACTGTTGGTGCCATAGTTACCGCCGTTGTTTGTCGTCACCGCCGAGACCAGACGCGCCTGTTCCGCCCAAGCCGCGCCGTTCCAGGCCCAAACGTACGCGCAGCCGGGACCGTTGCCGCCGGCCACGTAAGGGTTGCCGCCACCGGCGAGAACGTGGTCGCCACGCACCGCCACAGCGAAGTCGAGCGAGTTCGTGGCGTCTTGAACCGATGGCATCAGCTTGTACACCGGCTCGGCTTGAAGTGAGGCGTAGAGGCCGATGACCGCCAGCGCCCCCAGCGGCAGGTTCGTCGAGTTTTGCTTTGTCATATTGGTGGGTCTCTCTTGGTCGGGGCGCTGCTGTGCGCCCCATCGCAGCCCAAGTTGGTTCATGGGTTTGGCTCGGCACGCAGCCGGTAGAAACGGGTGGGCAACGTCGCACCGTTGGTATGGGTGAAACGATTCGTCTGCACGATGGCCACGTCGGCGAAGGCGGAGCCCAGGTTGGTCGTGCATTGCAGCCGGTACTGCATCCCGGCCTGGAACGGCGTCCACTGAAACTCCAGATGATTGCCGTTGCGCACGGGCGCAGTCAGGCGCGGGGCCTGGAGGGCCGCCGCAGTCATGAAGCGCCAGACCGGGCCGTTGGTCGAGCCCGCTCGGTTGCGCGAAACCACGCGCCAATAGTACGCCGACTCGGCTCGCAGCGCGCGAGTGATCGGAAAGGAGTTGGTCAGGCCGCCCGAATAAAGCCGTTCGTCCGGTGGATTGATCAGGCCCAGCCAGACTTCCACCTCGCACGCACCCGCGCCATTCGTCCACGTCAGCATCGGCGTGCGCGACACATTCTCGGCACGATCTGCGGGCGACGGATTCGAGGCACGGTCTGGCGGCAGGTTCACCACGTCGAACGTCGCGTCGCTCGAGTCGTTCAGCGATTCGTCACTTAGCCAGACGACGCGGGCTTTGAGGTTCTTTGCTTCCAAGTCGCACGGTACATCCCAGACGCACGATCCGGAATTCGGCGCGCGGCCCAGGCGCAGGTAGTCACTGCCGTTCTGCAAGATGTCCAGGCGTACATCGCCGCCCAAGCCCTCGCCCAGCCAAGTGAGGTTGCACGGTGCGCCCGCGCGGACCTCCTCTCCGCCGTTGGGGTAAACCACATGGATCGTCGGCGTGAGGGTAAAACTCGCCGGGCTCTGCCCAAAGTAGTTCGTGTAGCCAGCATCCCTCACCCGGACACGATAGAAACGATCCGGCGGAATGTGCGGGTCAACCGCCCAACTGAACTCGCCGTCGTTCGGCGTCGCGTCGGCGATCAGGGCGACGAACTGCGCTGAGGGCTCGACCGTCCACAACTCCAGACGCACCGTCGCGCTGGCGTAATCGGCCTTCCACTGAATCGGGTGCGCCGTGCCTACCCGCCAGATCTCTCCGCCTGCCGGGGCGATCAGGGTGAATTGAGGTGGCGGCGTGGTGCGGAAGGTCCAGACCGGACCCGGCGTATCCCCGGCGGGGTTTCCGCAGCGAACCTGCCACGCGTACTCGGTGTCAAAAACCAGTTCCGTGAGGTCGTTGTAGTTCGTGACCGGCGCGACGTCGCGGAGCAAGTACCCCATGTGACCCGCCGAGGCGCCGAAGCGCAGGTCAATGGTGTCCGTGCCGCTGCCGTTCCGCCATCGCAGGCTGGGCCGGAGAGCGACCCCGGTGGCGCCGTTGGGCGGCACGGGATTGACGGGAGCCCCAGCCACGGACCGCAACCCCTCTCCGGAGAGTGCAATTCGGTTGGTGAGCTCATCCCACTCCCCGTCGCCGGTGCGCAAGAGCAGCGTGTCGTTGTAGGCGATGACGTTTGTCGGCACGAACACCACCGACACGAGATTCGATTCACCGAAGTCCAACGAAAACTTCAGTTGGCTGACGAAGCCGGTCGGGGCTCCCTCGGCTTGCGGGCGCATCCAGAAGGCTGAGTTGGTCAGGCTAAGCGTCAGGCTGGCCGGCAGCGCCCCGGGATTACTGACGACGAATGTGCGCGGAGCCGACACGGTGTTGGTCAGGACGCCTCCGAAGGGCAGGTTGGTGAGCGAAATCTCGAACCCGGCCAAGCCCCAGGAGCTGAAGCGCCACACCGGCCCTTCGATCACGCCCGCGGCATTCCGGCACACCACCTGCCAGCAGTACCGGCGATTCGCCTGCAAAACTGGAGCATAGCTTTCCGCCGGAACCACATTGTTCCAGACGCGATTCGTCGGGACATCGCCGAGATTGAAATACAAATCCAGGGAAGTCGTGCGCATGCCATTCGACCACGTCAAGCTGTCGGAGAAATCAACGTTGCCCGCACCCGACGGCGGGTTGGGGCAAAACGGTGGATTGGGCAAGGTGGGAAGGAAGACGTAAGCCGCCCCCAGCATCTCGTTGTGCTCGTTATATGCATAAGGGCTGCCCACCAGAACACGTCCGTTCGCCTGGTCCACGCACCGGCCGAAACCGGACGCGGAACGACACCAGTCCCACGGTGTCAACTCCGAATCGTAGCTCCACACGCCATTGGTTCGGAGGAATAGGCATGGGGGACGCACGCTCCACCCTCCGCCGAAGCCCACCACCGCAACGTCGCCCTCCACGCTTGCGGAGTAGCCAAAGCCATCCGCGTGCTCTCCGGCAGGCGGCTCGATTGTGGCGCTCTCCGTCTGCACAAGCGGCGTGCCCCAGCCACCCGCCGGACGATGGAACACGTGTGCCAAACCGGTCCCAAGCCCGCCAGCGTTCGTGCCGCCAGGTGCCCCCAGCAGAACGGTGTTGGTCGTCATGCTCCAGCCCCGAAAGGGAGTCCCTCCCATGTCGGGGAGGCTTGGATTCAACCGGGCCTTCCCCTGCCACTTCATGCCGGTCCACTCGTAGAGATAGATCGCGTTGCGCTTCTGTGCTTCCCAGACGGGAGTGGGTCGGGCCGGCGTCTGAATCTCAGCCAACACACCCAAGAGCCCGCCGCTGATCTCCACGCCGCGACCAAAGCGGTAAAGCTCGGCGTCTTCCAAGGGCCGGAGGCTGGCGACGAGTTCCCATTGCTCGGCCATCCGGCGGTACACGTACACGACGCCGCTCGCGCCGGTATAGTCGTACTCATACTCCTGTGTGGCTCCGATGGCCACGAAGTCTCCTTCCACTGCCACAACCGCGCCAAACACCGGACTGGAAGTCCGATCGGGCACCAATCTTGGCGGTGACAATGTTGCGGCCAGGGACCAAGTCGTGCCGCTGCGGGCGTACACGTAAGCCCGTCCCTCCCAGGCGACAGTCCCCGCCCCCACCACCGCGCGATTGTTGTCAATGGCCACGGCACTGCCAAACCCGTAGCCAGAGGGTTCGTTCGTGGGCGAGGGCGATTGCAGGCGCGCCTGCGTGACCCAGCCGGTGGCGCTCCGGTAGTAGATGTAGGCCGTGCCCGCTCCTTCACCTGGAGCGCCGGAGATCAGGTAATCGCCAGCCGCGGCCACCGCGCTGCCCATTCCAAACGCATGGTTCGCGTGAGGGGGCGGCGACCATGGCGTGAGTTTAATCACCGGCTCAGCCTGAAGTGCTGCACCAAGGCTGAATGTCACGAAGACTGCAACAGGGATTGATTTCATATTTCCTATGCGTTGGGTGAAGACGACTCCGAGGAGATGTTTGGCCAGAAGCATGCGCCCACTCCGTCTCCATGCTCGCAGATCGGCGCTATCAGGGCACTGCCTTGCACAGCCCCTTCCTGCTCAAGACGGGACGTATGCTCTCTGAATTCAAACTCCGCTCTCATGCCTTTCGCCTTCCGAGAACCCCAGGGCGAAAGCTCGTGCGGACGCCTGCGGGATGGGTTTCTCTAGTCGCCATTCAAGCAGAATGGCTCAGTCCTGTAAACCGCGATCTTCACGGACCTACTGGCCAAGGGCGGCCCCGGGTCACTCCGACGAGATTCAAACCGTCGCCAGGCACATGGGGCAGCCTGCCGACTCCTGCCCCGAGGTCAAACATGGCTTTGGGCAAGGGCGTGTTCGTAGATCCGGCGCGCATTCTCTCCGAAGCACACCAACCGGACCCGCTCCATCGCCGCGTGCGCCTTGAGGAAATCCGTGATCTCGCGCAAGGCGATCCGCGCCGCCCGGTCCATTGGAAAACCGTATGCACCGGTGCTGATGGACGGAAAGGCAATCGTGCGGAGGCCGTGTTGCGCCGCCAGCGCCAGTGAGTTTCGATAACAGCCCGCCAGCAGTTCATCCTCGTCCCGGGCTCCGCCTCGCCACACCGGACCCACCGTGTGGATCACGAACTTTGCCGGCAGGCGGTAGCCTTTGGTGATTTTCGCCTGGCCCGTCGAACAACCGCCGAGCGTTCGGCATTCGGCCAGCAACTCTGGCCCGGCAGCCCGGTGGATCGCCCCGTCCACGCCGCCACCGCCCAGCAGAGTTGTGTTCGCGGCATTCACGATGGCATCCACGGCTTGTTGGGTAATGTCGCCCTCCACGACTTCGATCCGCTCGTTGCTGCTCTGCTCGTTCATGAGTTGCCTTGGTCATGCTGTATCAAAACGCGGCCCTTTTCGCAATGGCCAGCGACTCCGGCCAATGCTATTTGTTCCGTCATGCGCTTGAATTGCCTCGTCCCGACCTTGCTCGGTTGCGCCTGGTTCGCGTCAGCCGCGCAGGCGGCGACTTATGACCTCGTCATCCGTCACGCCCGTGTGGCCGATGGCACGGGCAACCCGGTTTACTTCGCTGACATCGCGATCCAGGGCGGGCACATCGTCGCACTCGGACGTGTCGCGGGCGAGACGAAGGCAGAGATTGACGCCACCGGCATGATCGTCGCCCCCGGTTTCATTGACGTCCACACGCACGCGGACGAACTCGCCGACATGCCGGAGGCCGAGAACTTCCTGCGCATGGGGGTGACGACAGTCGTCGCTGGCAACTGCGGAGAGTCGGCGTCGGACGTCGCCAAGGCTTACCGCGAAATCGAGGAAAAGCGAGTTTGCCTGAACTTCGCCACGCTGATTGGCCACGGCACCGTACGTGGCCGGGCGATGGGCGGTTCGTTCAATCGCCCCCCCACCTCTGAGGAGCTTGAGAAAATGCGCGGGTTGGTCGAGCAAGCGATGAAAGACGGCGCGGTCGGCCTTTCCACCGGCCTGATCTACGCGCCCAGCGTCTATGGTCAAACCGACGAGCTCATTGAACTGGCCAAGGTTGTCGCTCGGTACGATGGCATTTACGCCACGCACCAACGTAATGAGGGCACTGGGATTATCGGTTCGCTCGACGAAGTCATACGTATCGCGCGCGAAGCGGGAGTCCGCGCCGAGGTTTCCCACATCAAACTCGCGGGTGAGAAGGCTTGGGGGCGGGCGGACGAGGTGCTCGCGCACATCGAGAGAGCCCGCGCCGAGGGACTCGACATCACGCAAGACCAATACGCCTACACCGCGTCCAGTACCGGCACGAGTCAACTCATCCCGGACGATGCGCTTGAGGGTGGGCGCGAAGCGTTCAAGAAGCGGCTGGGCGATCCAGCGCAGAAGGCCAGGATCGTTCAGGGGATGCGCGACAAAATCCTCGACCGCGGCCGCACGGATTACGCGTACGCCGTGATCGCTTCCTATCGCCACGACAAATCCTACAACGGCCTGAAC
>CAYJNU010000190.1:0-14271 GCA_964371005.1 uncultured Verrucomicrobiota bacterium
AGGTTTCCATCAGGTCCTGTGGCGTGTAGGTGAACTGTTGGTGGTTCGTGCCGTTCGGTTCGGTGAGCATGGTCAAGTTGTCCTTGGCATCCCACGCATGCGTCCAATCCGAACCGTCCGGCAGCGTGAGGGTCGCCACCCGGCCCACGGCGTCACGCTGGTAGGCGGTTATTTCGCCGAGCGCATTGGTGACCGAGGAGAGGTAGCCAGTCACTCGATCGTAGCTGAGCGCAGACTGCCGCGCGCCTTGAGCGGTTTGCGCCAGCCGGCCATGAGTGTCGTAGGTCGTCACGAGCGGTTCCAAACCGGGCATCTCCAACTGCGTCGGGCGGGCCTGTTCGTCCACAACGGTGAACGACTGCCGGCCTTCGGGCGATGTGCTGGTGAAGGTGCGCGCGGCCGCGTCGTACTGGTTGGAGAAGGTGTTGCCGTTGATCGTGACGGTGTTGGTGAGGGCCCGCAGGCTGAACAGGTCCGCCGCATTGGTCAGCCCGGCACTGCGGGAGGCGAACAACTGGTAACTCAGTCCACCAGGCGTCGTGTTGGTCACGCCTTTGGTGAAGGGCGACTGCATTTTGAAACGCGGATCGCCGTCATCCTGCTCACCGGTAAAGGTGAGGTCCGCATTCGTGAGCAGCCGCGTGCTGGGCGCCGGCAGGAGCATCTCGGTGCGCGTGCCATCCGGGAACGTGTTCACGAACCGCTGGCCACCAGACTGCGGGAACTCCGTCCGGTAGCTGCTCTGCCGGCCCTCCGGACTGGTGAGCGTGACGGAATATCCGTTGGTGGTCTCAACGCGAGCGAGTTCGCTGAAACAGCACGCCTGGTTCTCGTCCTTGATGAGCCGTCCGGCGCTATCGTAGGTGAAGGCGAAGTGGTTCGTGCGTGGATCGGTCAGGGCGGTGAGCAGGCCACCGGAGGAATAGCTGAAGGCGTAGCTCTGATTCGCAGGATCCGTGACGTGCGACAGCCAGCCGTTGGTGTTCACTTCCAGCGCGGTGCGTTGACCGAACGGAGCGACGATGGCTGTGGGCGTGCCATCGGGTTGGCGCTCGATGATCGTACGGTTGTGATCGGCGTCCTCCACCGCCGTGAGTCGGCCTGCGGTATCGTATTCAAACGACAGCAGCGTCATGCCGTTCAGTGCGTTTGCGGTGCGAAGGTGACGACCATTGGCATCGAAGAAGAAGACCTCGCCGCCATCCTCGGAGGCAATGCCCAACGCTGAAGGTCCGAAGCCGGGTAAATTGGGCCCGATGCGCCGGATGACAAGGTTACCCTGATCCGGCACATAGAGGCTGCCATCTGGCCCGAACGCCAGGTCCACGGGCGAATAGAACCGGGCCTGGAGTGGCGGTCCGCCATCACCGATATAGCCGCCATAGAGCGGACTCTGACCCGCGAAGACGTTGATGAGGCCATCACTTCCGACACGGCGAAGCCAGTGGTTTTCCATGATGTAGAGGGTGCCATCGCGCGCCAGAGCAATGGCCTCGGGCGAGAAGAGGCACGCTTCCACCGCGGGAATGCCACACTTGTCATAGGAGACCGAGTTGCATCCTCCACCGGCAAACGTGCTGATGCGCCCGTCGGTCCCAACCCGGCGAACGCGCCCCCACCAGCGCTCGCTGATGTAGAGGCTGCCGTCCGGTCCCAGGCAAACGTCGGAAGGCGTGGACAGCACGGCCTGGGTGGCGGGGATGCCATTGGCCTCGTTGGTCCCGCCTCCGGCTACGGTCGCCAGCGTACCGTCGGGAGCGATTCGCCGGATGCGGTTGTTCAGTGAGTCGTTGAGATAGACGCTGCCATCTGGCCCCACGGTCAGTGCATTGACCTTGTTCAACAGCATCTGTTTGGCTGGACCGGTTTCCCCATTGAAACCCATTTGCCCCGCCACGCCCGCGATGGTGTGGATGATTCCATCCGCGTCGACGTGACGGATGCGGTCGCCTTCGGCGATGTAGAGCGTGTTGTCCGGTCCGACCGCCACCCCAAGCGGGTAGCTCAATGCATTGGTGGCGGGCGATCCGTCGCCACCAGAGCCATTTCCCACTGCGACCCGGATCTTCCCGTCCAAGCCTACCCGGTACACGCGTCCACCGTTGGCGATGTAGTAAGATCCGTCTGGCAGGAACGCCACCGAAAACGGATGACTGATATAGGCCGAAGTGGCGGGTATGCCGTCGGGCCAGTAGTGATCCTCCACGGGGGTGCCTGCGACCGTTTCCACGAAGTCCTCGATCGTGCGCGGCGGGCCGCCATCGCCAGGGAGGAGCAGCCGCTGCTCGGGAACGTAAGCGTGGTGAACGTCCAAGGTCCAACCGCCCAAGCTCTGCGCACGGGCATCCCAGGCGGCCAGCGTGGTCTTCAGTTCTTGCCAGAGGGTGATCTCCTGGCGCGACACGGTAATGGGAACGCCGTTGCCTGCGTGGCCAAAGGCGCGTTCGAGTTCGAAAGACTCCTGGTAGTAGCCGTCATAGACGTAGCCAATGCGAATGGTGGCGGTTTGTTGACCTTGGACTTGGCGACCATAGGCATCGCGGCCGTCCCACACAAACCGGTAGAACTGGTTGGTTTGAGCCGGCAGTGCTTGCTTGAAGACCACGCCCGCCACGTGAACTTCGAGATCAATCCGCTTCAGCGACGCGGGCAGGGTTTCGCGGCTGACTGGAATATTCACGGAGTAAGCCCCGTTCCGACCGGGCGTGCGGCTGCTCAGGTAGTGGAGGCGGAACGGCGTCCCGGAGATGCCGACCGACTCGCCGAGCGTCTGGCTCTGAATCCCGATCACAGAGTGCTCTGGCATGGAGCATTGCTGGGGTGGTGCCGTGGAGTCTATCGCTACCGCCATCATCGCTCCCGTAATCATGGCGGCAATGGCGTCCAAGGGTGGTCCCCAGTTCCAATTACAGTCCCACGTGGAGAGATGCGGCAGCGTCACCCGCCAGAGGCTCTGGCCCACGGCATACAAGTTCGCCAACTTCGTGCGCTCGGCGTCGTTGATGCCCAGTGTGGCGAGGCTCGTCGCGTCGTTGGCCGTGCCGTCACCGTCAATGTCCACGTCGGCCAGGCCACCGGTGACACTGAGGATCTGGATGATCCGTCCGTTGTCATGCGGCACCCAAGCGGCGCGGTCGGCATCGTAGTAACCCACCGGCACGATGCCGCCCACCGGGAAGCCGAGGAAGTTCTCGACGTAGAATACGACCGGCTTGCTGAAGACCACATCCTTGCCGCCGACCTTGATGCCGTTGGCCACCGCTTCATCGGCGCTCAGCTCCACGCAATAGGTGTAGCCAATGTCCGGTGGTAGAGCAGCGGGCATGGCACGCGGTCCGTTTGTGCCCACGGTGTATTCCGTGGCGCGTATGCTCAGGTTCGTCACCGGTTGCGGCGTGCCGTCGGGCAGAAAGATGCTGGCCTCCGTGCCTTGCGCGAACAGCAACGTGGCGCGACGCGCGCCGTCTTGATCCGAACTCACGCTGCCTTGAGCGACCTGCACGGGCGCGCTGGAGGAGAGGTCAATCGTCGTGACTTGGGCGTCTCGCATCAGCAACGTCACGTCCGGCACTTCGGCGTAATCCTGCCAGGAAACCGAGACCTGCCGTTGCGCGGGGATGTAGCCCGCTTTCTCGTACTTCACCGTCAGGTAACCGCCCCCGTTCACCGCGAGATCGAACCCGCCGTCGAGCCGGCTCCACGTCTGCCCTAACTCCGGGTGGTCCAGCACAGTGATCGCCACGCCCGGCAGCGCCGCGCCATGGCGGTCCAACACGCGCCCCCGCAGCACTCCTGCCTGGTGGGGCACGATGGTGTTGGAGGTCACGCCCGTCTGGATGGCCTTGGTCCCGGTGTAGAGGAATTCGGTGCTCCCGCTGACTGTCGTGGGGAGCGTCGGGTCGGTTGGCGGGGCAATCGAACCGGGATTGGGCGGCAGCGCGTTGGTGGCGACCTGACGCAATCGGAAGAACTGCTGCGCGTTGGTGACCGTCACGGCGATCAAATACTCGTTCGACTCCAAGCGCGGCCAACCAGCGACCGCCTGCCACTGACTGGCATCCCCGAGGCGTTCCAGCGTCTCGGGCACGAACGTGCCGTTGGTGGTTGCCCAGACGAGCTGAACGCTCGCCGCCGTCGCCTGGCGGATCGTCACGCTGGGTGCATTGGTGAGAATCGTCTGTGCCCGTACCGCCTGGTGTCCCAGGAAGAAAAAGCACAGAACATTGGAGAATGCGATGATCCTCGTCATGGCAAAGCCTCTGTTCTGGGTTTGGTTCTCTCGTTCGCTCGACGCTCGGACGGGTGGTTCGGTAAGACCTGCCCATCCGCTGGCAATTACACCAGAACCACCCCAGAGATTCAAGGATTGAATGCTCTAATTCGGCACGTTGCGGATTACCTCGCGGGAACGGGTTGGCAGCATTGAGGTGTGCAGCTCCCCATAACCTGCGCGTGACGCTCTGTCGCCAGGTCGGTCTGATTCGACGAACATTGACGTAATCGCGAACCAGAATCAGAACTCATGGCGAAGGACACTTGCACTTTCTGCGGCCAGCATTTCGATTTTCCGGAAGAACTGATCGGAAGCGAGACCCGCTGCCCGAACTGCGGCAGCAAGGTCATCTTGAACCGACCCGCGGTTCTGACCATCCGCATTCCACCACCGATACGGCCCGCCGAGCGCGAGCCGGGAAACTCACTGGTCGCGCCCATCGCCAACCGGCTTCTGGACAATATTGAGAAGGTCATCGTCGGCAAGCGCGAAGGTATTCTCCTGACCTTGATGGCGTATTGCGCGGAGGGACACGTGCTGTTGGAAGACGTGCCGGGCGTTGCCAAGACGATGCTGGCACGCGCCCTGGCGCGCAGCGTGGGGTGTGATTTTAAACGCGTCCAGTGTACGCCGGACCTGTTGCCAAGTGACATTACGGGCAGTTCTGTCTTCAACCCGAGTTCGACGGCGTTCGAGTTCCGACCCGGCCCGATCTTCGCGCACTTTGTGCTGGCCGATGAAATCAATCGCGCCACTCCCCGCGCGCAGGCCGCGTTGCTGGAGGCGATGGCCGAAGCCAAGGTCACGGCCGACGGGATCGACTACGAGTTGTCGCCACCCTTCTTTCTGATCGCCACGCAGAACCCGATTGATCACGAAGGAACGTTCCCGCTGCCCGAAGCGCAGTTGGATCGTTTCCTGGTCAGGTTGAGCCTTGGATATCCGCGCTTTGAAGCGGAGATTTCGATGCTCCAGCGGCTGCAGTTGCAGCACCCGATTGAAACCCTGGAGGCGGTGGTCACCGCGGACGAAATGATCGCCTGCCAGCAGGCAGTGCGGCAGGTGCATGTGGATGAGAAGGTGAGTCGCTACATCGTGCAAGTGATCCAGGCGACTCGCGAGCATTACGACGTCCACCTCGGCGGCAGCCCGCGCGCTTCAATGGCGCTGCTGCGGTGCGCGCAGGCATATGCGGCCATCCACGCCTACGACTTCGTGATGCCAGATGATGTCAAACACATTGCGCCACACGTGCTGGGTCATCGGTTGATCCTCCGTCCCGAAAGCCGGCTGCGCAAAAAAACCGTCGCGGGTGTGCTCAAGGAGATTCTGGACACCGTGCCCATCCCGCAAGTGCCGGTGTTCCGCCCGGTCGCATGAAATGGATTCTCGGCACCGTGGCGTTGCTGGTTCTGGGACTGCTGCTGAAACTCAGCCTGCTCGTCTATGCCATGTATGTCCTGCTGGGCGTGCTGCTGTTGAGCCGATTCTTCTCCCGGACCTGGATGGAGAGCCTCGTCGCAACGCGGTCCTGCGCCGCGGAGATTCTGGAGATTGGCGAAAGCGCGGAGGTGGAAGTCGAAGTCACGAACAAGGGGACACTTTCCGTCCCCTGGCTCATCATCGAGGACTGGTTGCCGCGGGACGCGTTGGTCGCGATGCCCCAGCGCATCAAGGCGGAAGGACCGCGACTCACGCTCACGCGACTCGCCCCGGCGGAGAGCAAGCGGCTCACGTATCGGGTTTCGTTTCTGATGCGCGGCTACTATCAGCTCGGACCGCTGACTCTGGAAACAGGCGACGTGTTCGGCCTGCACCGGCGATTTCGCGTCGCCGCTGAACCGCACTTTGCGCTCGTGCTGCCCAAGGTCTTGCCGTTGCGCGGCTATAACCTGGCTTCGCGGCGACCCATTGGCGAAATCCGCGTCGCGCACCGGTTGTTTGAAGATCCCACCCTGATTGCGGGCATTCGTCCCTATCAGCAGGGTGATCCCATCAACCGGATTCACTGGCGAGCGACGGCGCGGACCGGCCAATTGCACACTCGCATCTACGAAACCTCGCGCGTAGCGGGCGCGACGTTCCTGCTCGATTTTCACGCAGCGAGTTTTCGGGGGGGCGGTGCGGCCGCCGGAGCCGAACTGGCAGTAATCACCGTGGCATCCCTGGCCAACGCCGTGTTTCTCATGGGGCAACAGATCGGGCTCATCAGCAACGGGCGCGACGCTGCCGATCGCATCCGCGAAGCGGGTTGGAGCGCAGATGTCGCCAGCCGGTCCCAAGCTCAACGACAGGCATCCGGCACCAGCTCCGAGTCCCGCCTCCAGCCCGTGATCGTGGAAACCGGCAAAGGCTTGGATCGTTTTACCGAGATTCTGCAAACTCTCGCCCGGTTGGAACACGCCGAGGGTCTGCCCTTTCCCGAAATGGTGGCGGCGGCGGTTTCCAGAATCCCACGCGACGCAACGGTCGTGCCCGTTCTGCGGGAAGTAACGCCGGCCATCGCGGCCTCGTTGGGCAATCTGGCGCGTCGCGGCTTTCTGGTAACGGTCGTGGTGATTCACTTCAACCAGGAAGTGATCCCGGATTGGGCGCACCCGCCGGGTTGGGCGGAGATGCTGCTAGCCGAGGGCATTGACTTCCGCGTGGTCAACACCGAAGAATCGGTGACTGAGCTCTGCGCCCAAGCAATCGTGCGATAAGCCATGCCCCCGCCCAAACCAACCAAGACCCTGGCGGATTACCTGGTCATCGGCGTCAGCCCGGTGCTGATTATGTTCCTCGTGGGCAGCCTGAGCTTCTTTCTGATCGAGTGTTTCTTTCGAGGCGAAACCGTGGGAAGCGTGCGCTGGGTGGTCTTTTGGTTCGTCTTGGCCGTGGTCCTCGTTGCGCGCATTGGCATTGAGGAAGGCTCAGGCAAGGCCACGGTGTTCGGTCTCGCCCTCGCGGCAGCAACCTGGCTCTATCTGGTTCAGATCCATCCCGCTTTTATCATGGGGATGATCCTGCTGGCAGTGGTCTGGTGGTGCGCGAACAAGCTGACGCGGGATTGCACCCTGATTGACGATGACGACGACGCGTCAGGCAGCGGGTTGCTTCAAGGAGATCTGTGGTGGCGAAAGTCGTCAAGCGAACAGGCTGCCGCCGCATCGTCCAAGCCGAAACCGGTCGGCACCACAGCCCGGAATCCCAAACTCAAACAACGCGCTGCCGCACCTCACCGGCCCGGCCTGTCGCTGGTTTATTTCTCGTTGGCGGCCTTGCCGCTGTTCGGCATCGGACAGAGGATCTTGCCTGCCGGTGACACACACGCTCGCCACGTCGGGTTCGCGTTGCTCCTGGTGTATCTGGCCGCCGCGCTGGGGCTGCTCCTGACGACGAGCTTCCTGGGATTGCGCCGCTACTTGCGCCAACGTCTGCTCGCGATGCCCGGAACTATCGCTTTGGGCTGGGTGAGATTTGGCGTAAGCGTAGCCGTGACGGTCTTGGCGATGGCCTTGCTACTGCCACGCCCCGGCGCAATGGCAACCTGGACGACGCTGCGCCTGCAAATTGATCATTACATCCGGCAGGCCAGCGAGTATGCCGCCAGCAGCAGTCCACACGGAAAAGGCCAAGGCCGGCCCGGCAGCACTCCGAGCGAATCCGCAGACCAGGACGGACGCGAAGGAACAGGCCAAGACCAGGAAAACGAACAACCGGGCGCACAGGCGAGTCAACGCCCGGCGAGTGCGAATCAACAGCGCGAGCCAAGCTCGGACTCAAGTCCTTCAGAATCTCGCTCCAGCGCACCAACCGCCAGCAAGGCCGAACGGTTGCAGGGATTCTTCAAAGTCGTCCTCCTTGTAACTGGAGCACTGCTGTTGATTTGCTGGTTGGTTCGCCGCCGACATTTGATCGCGGAGATTGCGCGGTCGCTCATCGCCGCACTGGGGCACTTCTTCCGAAACCTGTTCCGCCTGGAGTTCACAATGAAACGTAGCGCGAGGTCCTCCATCCCGGGTCGTCCCACGCAGCGAGTGTTTCGCGCGTACGAGAACCCGTTCGTGACCGGAAGAGACCGCGTCTGGCCGCCCGAGCAGGTGATCCTCTACAGCTACGAGGCGCTTCAGGTATGGGCTGGAGAGCGAGGTCATGGAATTCAATCGCATCAGACTGCTCGCGAGTTTTGTCATGAGTTGGGGGACTCATTCCCCGAAGTGGAAGCGGAGTTGAAGCGGTTGTCGGTGCTTTACGGCCATGCCGCGTTTGGTCTGAAGCTACCGCAGGACTGGGAGTTGGATTCTCTTGGAAGACTCTGGAGATTCATCTCCGAGCCCTCAGTTGCGAGCGTGGCGTAGCGATTCAACGTCGTTGGCAGTCAGTCTCGCCGCCTGACGCGAAGGCGAATCCTGGTGAGCTTGGAAAGAGCAAACGGAGGCGATGACTTGCGCATGCTGAGTGAAAGGCGATCCGCTCCCGGCGACAGGGCAAATGAGAACGTCGAACAACCAACTCTCTTGGCCGGGCGAGCAAAAACGGAAGCCCGTTACCTGAGCAGCTTCGAGTGCTGTTTCAACCAGCGTTCCGCAATCCGGTATTCCGGGCAGGCTCGCGCGACTTCACACCAGAACCGGGCGGAGTGATTCATCTCCCGCAGATGAAGAATCTCGTGCAGGCAGATGTAGGTCTGGACGAACGGCGGCGTCTGGATCAACCGCCAGTTCAGCGAGATGGTCCCGCGCCGCGAACACGAGCCCCAGCGCGACCGCTGGTTGCGCACGCTGATCCGGCTCACCCTGAGTCCCTCGCGGGCTGCGAGTTCAAACACCTGCGATGGCAGTTCCCGCGCCGCCAAGCCTCGGAGATGCCGCTCGATCGCAGGCCTCAGGTCGTCGTTGGCTTCACCCACCTTCACCCGTTCTCCGCCAAAGTGAATCCATCCCGGTTCGTCGGCTGCGATGCAGACGCTCTCGCCGCGAAGCAGAATCTCCGTCCCGATCTGCCAAGCCGCCGGTGTGCGGGGCTGCGCGCGAAGTCTTTCGAGTTGCTGCTCCAGCCACGTCGTGTGGCGTCCGGCGAACTCCTTCGCTTTGGTCAACGACCCGCCCCGGGGCACGGTGACGCGGGCGGCGCCGTCTGCGCGGAGGCGCAACAAGTATCGCCGAGCGCGCGGATTGCGGACCAGCAGGAGCGGCACGCGCTGCAAACCGACGACCAACTCGTCTCTCAAGGAATTTGCTACGTGGCTCCCGCCCAAGATTCGTTCGAACAGCACCGGCTCAGTAAAGAGGGAATCAGCGGGATTGGCAAACCGGGACACCGCGGCAATTCTCATTTTGCGGAGCGCGGCTGTGTGCGCAGCACCAGCCGCAGCAGGTGAAGAGGCGGAACCGCTTGGAATGCAACGAGGGTGCTGCGGCTGGTCGGGACGACACAGCCGCGCTCCGAGTCAAAATGAGCTGCCGCGCAACACCCCGTTGCCCCAGCGTCGGCGCGCGGAGTTCCTCCTCACAGCAGCCGCAACTGGTGTTCCGCCGGCTCGCGCAGGTTGCTCACGCCCAAACCAAGTAACCGGAGGGGACGGGAAACCAGATGCTCCCGGGCCAACAGAAAGCAACCGAGGCGATAGATGTCGTTCGCTTCGTCGATCGGTTCCTCGACAGAAAACTGCCGCGTGAGCGTGGTGAAATCGCCGTAGCGCACCTTCACCTGCACCGTGTGCGCCCCGAGCCGCCGCCGCTTGAGCCGGGTTGCGATGTCCACTGACTGTTCGCGCAGGCAAGCGCGCAGCACCTTCCGATCGTCCGTGTCGCTCAGAAACGTTTCTTCACCGCTAATGCTCTTGATCTCATCGCCCAACTCCAGCGGGCGGTCGTCCACTCCGAAGGCGAATTGCTTCAGCGTCGGGCCAAATGATCCAACCAGGGCGCGCAAATCACCGGGGTAATCCTGCAAGTCTGCGATCGTTTGGATGCCGACTCGGTGGAGCACCTGTTCTGTCACCTTGCCAACCCCGTAAAGCGTGCGCACTGGAAGCGAACGCAGCAGTCCCACCTTGTCCCGTTCCGGAATCAGCGTCAGGCCGTCAGGCTTTTGATGATCGCTGGCGATTTTGGCGAGCAGCTTGTTGGCGGCAATCCCAATGGTGGCGGTGAGTTGCCGGTCCACGAAGATGCGCTGCTTGACTTCCCGCGCGATCGGCAGCGCCAGGCGCAGGGAGGCGTCGGCACCGGCGGCCTGGCACCGCGCCGACAAATCGAGGTACGCTTCATCAATGGACATCTGCTCAACCACCGCCCCGGTTTCGGCCACGAGTTGCATGATGGCGCGAGACTCAGACCTGTAAGTCTCCATCCGCGGACGAACAAAGACACCCTTGGGGCAGAGCCGTCCGGCGGTGGTGCTGGGCATGGCTGAGCGTACGCCAAACTTGCGCGCCTCGTAGCTCGCCGCACAGACGACGCCACGCTGCGTGGGCGGCGCGCCGACGATCACGGCTTTCCCGCGTAACGTCGGTTCATCACGCTGCTCCACGGAGGCGTAAAACGCATCCATGTCCAGATGGCAGATGACGCGAAACATGACGCCAGCAGGATGCCATGGCGGAGTCCAATCCAAAAGTCCGTTGACGTTGAATTTGAGCGCACTCTGACCCCATTGCCTCGGTTGCACGTGCCGACGGACTGCAGGTTTGCTGCGGTCGGAGTTTTTGAGTCTGGCCGCCACGCGCCCGCGCGTCCATCATCAGAACACGACCAATGAACACCATGGAATCCAACACGGGCCAAACCGACTGGACAGGCATCCGCCTTCTTCTGAGCACCTGGCTCGTCGCGTCCTGCGGCCAGAGCATCGCCGGCGAATCACCCAACACCGCCGCTGATTCGAGGCGACCCGGCGATCCAGCCTGGCACGCCCCCGCTCCGATGGCGGATCATCCGGGGAACGTATTCCTCGCCGGTGACGCCGTTCAGGTCGCTCTACCGGAAACGCTGCCGAGCACTGCCACCCACTGGCGCTTGCTGGACGACCGTCACCGCGCGTTACGCGGTGCGCCCCTCGCCCTGGAGGTTGGAAACCGGCGGACGCCCATCCAGTTTGGCCAACTTAGCGTCGGGTGGTATCGCCTGGAATTCGGGACTACCAACCAACCCGATCAGGCCTGGACCAGCCTGGCCGTGCTCGAACCGTTGCGGCGCCGCGTGCCGGGAGATTCGCCGGTGGCCGTTGACTCGGCGGCGGCGTGGTTTGCCCGCAACGATGCTGACCAGCAAAAGAAGCTCGCGAACCTCGCCGCGCTGACCGGGGTGAACTGGGTTCGCGACCGGTTGCGCTGGCAGGAAATCCAGCCGACTCGGAACGGCTTGAAACCCGCGCCCACGACTTACGACACTTCGGCGGATGCCCACCGGGACGCCGGGTTGCATCTGCTTCAAGTCTTCCACGACACTCCGGATTGGGCCCGGGAAGAACCCAATGCGGGCGGGCGGTTCGCGCCCGACTTGCGTCACGTCTTTGAGTTTGGCCGCGCCCTTGCCATCCGGTTCAAGGGACGCGTTGATGCGTGGGAGCCCTGGAACGAAGCCAACGTCGCCACGTTCGGCGCCCACACGGTGGATCAGATGTGTTCGTGGCAGAAGGCCGCCTGGCTCGGGTTCAAGGCCGGCGATCCAAATGTGACCGTCGGTTGGAACGTCACCACCACCGTGCCGACGCCCGCGCAAACCGAAGGCGTCCTCGCGAACGAAACCTGGCCCTATTTCGACACCTACAACATCCATTCCTACGACTGGCCACATTCTTACGTGAGCCTTTGGAAGCCGGCGCGCGAAGCCGCCTCCGGCCGACCGATCTGGGTCACCGAAACCGATCGCGGCACGCCTCACTTGAAGAATGCGCCGTGGTATGACCAAGACCCGCGGCTGGAGCGCCTGAAGGCAGAGTGGATCGCGCAATCGTTCGCGAGCAGTCTCTTCGCGGGGGCAAAACGCCACTTCCATTTCATTCTCGGCAACTATCAGGAAGGTGACCACATCCAGTTTGGTTTGCTGCGCCTCGATTTGACACCGCGCCCGGCCTACGTCGCGCTGGCCGCTGTGGGCCGCTGTCTCGCGGGTGCGAAACCGCTGGGGCGCTGGCAGCCTGGTGAACAAGTGCAGGTCTATGCCTTCCGGGCACAGCCGGACGGACAGGAGCGCGACGTGCTAGTCGTGTGGGCGGAACAGGAGGCGGATTGGGATGGCCGCGGGGTCACGACCGCCGACTGGAAACTGCCCGCCAACCTGAAGGTGCAAGGCGTGGTGGGCTACTTGGGCCGTTCCTCTGGCACGAAGCTGCCCTCGCCGATCACCTCCGCGCCCGCATTTGTGTTTCTTCCACCGGGCGAAGCGGCGAAGCTCCCCTTGGAGTCGCCGCCCGTGCTCGCTCCGCGGCGCGAGGGTGAGGCTTCGCAAGTTGTGTTGCAGATATCGCTCCCTCGAACCGCGACGCGGAAGGTCGAGGACTTGCCGTGGTCGGAAGGCTATGTGTATCGGACAAAGCTTGGACAAGCGCTGGATTTCAAACTGCACGTTTACAACTTCGCCGCCAGTGCCACCGCGGGCCGCCTGAACGTGAGCCGTCTCCCGTCGGGTTGGGAGACGGTGCTGACCGAGAGTGATTTCAAGCTCGGAACGCTGGAACGCTACGAAGTGACGGGAACACTTCGGATTCCGAGCGATGCCAAGGTCCGCGATGGTTGGGTGGTCTTGCACGCGGAATGCGGAGCGCAAGGCGAACCCGCGCTGGCCTTCCGCGTTGTCACGGGCGAGTAGCGACGCCCCACTCGTCAGAGGGAAGCCGGGGGCGGCTGCTTTTCTACTCCAACCGCTGCCGATAAAACCCGAGCCCCGCAGGCCGTGGGAGCGTGATCGTCCACGTGTCGCCCGTCAGCACCGGAGCGTTGGTGAGGAGCACCCAGCCGGATGTGAGGTCGGTGGATTGCTCAATGCGCATTGTCGGAGCAGCGGCGTCGGTCCAGGAACACACGAGGTTTGTGCCCACACTCTCGACGGTCAGTGGTGGAATGAACACAGCCGCGACCCATTCTGGATGATCCACAAACGGGTTCCGGTTCGCCTGGTAGAGGGAATAGACGCGGTCATTCCGCACCCGTTCCGCGGCGCTCACCGGGTCGGCGAAGTGCCATTCCAGGAGCGTCGTGAAGCGGCCCATCAAGTTCGTGCTGCTGGAAATCGACGCCGTCTTGTCCGTGAGTTGGAGCTTGGGCTCGTTGGGAACGTCACCGGTGTAGCGCACCGCCATGTAGAAGAGAGCGCGGGCGATGTCGCCTTTGACGAGGTTCGGCGGCTCCCACGAATCCCGGTCCGTGGAGCACAACGGAGCTTCGGTGTGGGCCGGCGTCCTGTAACTGCTCGCCGTTGGATCGGTGACGTCGTAGTACTTGTTCCCGCGGGCGCTGTTGACGTTGGCGTCTTCCGCGCGAAGATTGTGCAAATCGCTGTAGGCGGGAAGCACTCCATCCAGCGCATAGCTATCGCACCACTGGTGCTCACGATTCCAGCCGGTGGCGAGGCCGAACGAGGTCTTGGATTGGGAACGTTGCGCGTAAAGGAGCCAGACGCTGTTGGTGTCCGCCGGGTCTTCGTCCAGCACCTTGAGGGCGTCCGAGGTGTTCACCTTCGTGCTGCTCGAGTAAGGTATGATCTTGTGATTGCGGATGATGGTGTGGAGGGCCAGACGCAGTTCACCGCCGGTCTTGCCTTCGGCGGGGGCGTAATAAGACGCGGGCGGGGCGGCGCGCAAGGCGACCAGTCCCGCAACCAGCAGGGCGAGACTGGAGGCGAATATTCTCAGTGGGTCAAGTTAGCAGGTCGCTCGACGGGAACAAGGCAGGAGTTGCGGTGAGCGTGCTTCAAGGCCATCGCCAGCCCCCCCCGACTTCCGCGCGTAACGCCTGAGTGAAGCCCGGGTCGGTGTGGAGCGCCGAACTCCAGTTCGGCGCGTTGCGCGGGATT